>JABUTS010000114.1 GCA_021443565.1 Bacteroidales bacterium
AGGAGGAGAAGTAGACCCCGACGTCCGTCGGTCTTCAGAACAATATGAAACACAAAAAAGGATGGCCTTCCGGTCATCCTTTTTGTGCGGTAGGTGAGACTCGAACTCACACAGGCTAACGCCCACTACCCCCTCAAAGTAGCGTGTCTACCATTTCACCACTACCGCGTTGATTGGGACTGCAAATGTAAGACACATTTTTTAAACCGCAAACATTTTTTTTGATTTTTTGCCCCTCCCGGCTGAATTTCTCGTGTGCCCCTCCTGCAATCCTGCTGGACGCGGTGATGCCGTACTCCTTTAAATAGTGCGGCATAGTGTGCCAACTATTTGTTAATGTGAAAATAATGTCATAAATTCGCAGGCTTTTTCCACGAGTTGGAAGCACAGGTAACATTTATCAACATTTAAAACAGATTCACAATGGCTGTTAAAATTCGTCTTCAGCGCCACGGTAAGAAGAATTTCGCATTCTTTCACATTGTAGTGGCTGACTCACGCGCACCTCGCGATGGTCGTTTCATCGAGCAGCTCGGCTCTTACAACCCTAACACCAACCCTGCAACCATCATCCTCAACGAGGAGCGTGCACTTGCATGGCTCAACGTTGGTGCAGAGCCTACTCTCGTGACTCGCCGTATCCTCTCTTATGAGGGTGTTCTTCTCAAGAAGCATCTCCAGGGCGGTGTTGCCAAGGGCGCGCTCACCCAGGAGCAGGCAGACGCAAAGTTCGCTGCATGGAAGGCAGAGAAGGAAGCAAAGGTAAACGCCAAGAAGGCTGGTCTCACCAAGGAGGCTGCTGCAAAGGCTGCAGAAGCTGCAAAGGCAGAGGCTAAGGTTAATGAGGAAAGGGCTGCTGCCCTCGCTGCAAAGAAGGCAGAGGCTGAGGCTGCTGCCAAGGCTGCCGCTGAGGAGGCTGCAAAGGCTGCTGAAGAGGCTGCCGCAGCTGAGGCGCCTGCAGAGGAGGCTTAGTTCCGGATGTCGAAGGCAGCTGACAGCTTGCTGGAGATAGCCCGTGTACTTAAGTCAAACGGTACCGACGGGGAGCTTCTCGTGAGCTTCCGCGATATCGACCCTGACGATTTAAATCTACAGGAACCGGTGTTCATCGAATTTGATGGACTGCCGGTTCCTTTTTTCATCGACTCTTTCAGAAGGAGGGGCAATTCCAGGGCCCTTGTCCGTCTCACCGACATAGAGAGCTTCGAAGATGCCGCAGAACTTGAGGGTAGACGCATTTTTTCAAAGTCCGGCAACGTTGGGGACGGACAGTATGAAGAAGGGGATTTCTCCTTCCTTGAAGGTTGGGCCCTTTACAACGACGATGAGAAAGTGGGTCTAATAGGCGCCTTCAATGATATTCCGGGCAATCCCTGCCTTGAGGTGGAGACAGAAAAAGGAGCGGTTATGATTCCGCTCCATGAAGATTTCATTCTGGAAATTGACGAGGAGAACGATGCTCTCTACATGTCCCTTCCGGACGGCCTGTTCAACCTTCAGTAACCGTTCCGGCAGTACTGGACGTTATTTCAGCCCGTATTTCCTGAGTATTTTCAGAATCTGCTTCTCTATGGATTCCGCCCAGAGAGTGTAGCCATAGTCACCCGGATGAACTCCGTCCACCGAGGTTTCGTGGCTCTTCGAAGTGGCGTTGGTCTTGATGAAGTACACGTCGTCATACTTCTTCACGGCTATGTTCATCACCGAATCCACATAATCAATCCTGTCCTGCTCCGACTTTTCGGCCTGGGTGTTGAAATTCCTGCCCTCGCGGTAAATGGTGTGCTGGAATATGAGCGGAATGCCAGGGTGGGCGGCCTGAACTTTTTCTATGAAAGGAAAGAGCCTTTCCTCAATCTGCGCTATGGACGGGTTGGAGAACGAGTCGAACACGAACGCGTCGACATCCACGTTGCAGAGCACGTCTGCAAAATAAGGCTGAAGCCTGCAGTTTCCGCTGCATCCGAGACTGAGCATCTGAATGCCCGTGTTGCGGGTGAACTGTACCGGGTAGCTCATGCCGGCACGGCTGGTACTGATTCCATGCGTGAAACTTGATCCGAATATGCCTACTCTGTGGCGGAAAGGATTATCGACTTTCTCTATGACGGAGCCGGAAATCACGCCTATCTGGAGGCTCCTGAGCTCACTGTACATAGGGAGATAAAGGAGACATTCCTTCATGGTCCCGTCGAACTCCCTGGCTACGAATAAAGGGTCGCCTTCCTTGTCGACACCATTGCATGCAGCGGAAGCCCACAGCCACTTGCCGTCCTTCTTTACATATAGGTCATATCCTCTGAGGGCGATGCCGTTGGTATTCACGCCGTAGTTTTTATAACCATATTCGCCCTTCACCGCTATGTATCTTGAATTTGTACGGAAAGCGAGGGCAAGTCCGGTCGAACTTATGACCTGGTCGAGTTCTCCGCGGGTAAAGCCCTTGTATTTTACAGTATCGACCCTGTGATAGGGATTGGGAGTGTCAGTGCAAAGCTTGCCTACCATGGTGAGGTCCGAGCCTTCGGTCCATGTTATTTCCGACCATTTCGGAGCCTGGGCGCCGAGTGTGGCAGCCAGGGAAAGCCCTAAAAGGGCTGAAAGAATCTTTTTCATTTGCCTTATTCTCTGTTTTGGGCCTCTAATTTAGTCAAAATCCTTAAATTTGCCCGCTTTCCGGTATCGGAAGATGAAATGCAGGAAATGAAAGTCAGGGAATTTTTCGGCGCAAAGGCTCCGGCCGCATGCAAAATCCCGGAGGACAGACAGCAAGCCTTGTACAAGAGGCTGAGTTTGAGTTCCTTCGTGGGGATTACTGTGGCATACAGCCTGTTTTATGTGTGCAGGATGAGCCTCAGCGTGGTGAAGCAGCCCCTGATAGACACCGGGACTTTCTCCGCAACCCAGGTGGGCGCCATAGGCTCGGCCATGCTCCTTGTGTATGCGGTCGGGAAGTTCGTCAACGGCTTCATTTCCGATTACTGCAATCTCCGCCGCTGCGTGGCCGCTGGGCTTGCAGTGTCCACCCTTGTGAACTTCGCTTTCGGCATTTCCGGCCTTGTGGGAATCAAGGGCGCGGGCACAACCGCATTTTTCCTTTTCTTCGCCGTGCTTTGGGCTCTCAACGGCTGGGTGCTGTCAATCGGGGCTTCTTCCGGTGTCGTGAACCTTTCCAGATGGATGTCCAAGAGCCGCAGGGCTACATTCTACAGCATTTTCAGCACCACACCATATGTCGGCCAGTTCCTTTCCTTCTTGGTGCTGGGCTTCCTTGTCGAGAAACTCGGCTGGGAGAGCGGCTTCCTTTTCGCATCGGCGGCGGGTGCGGCGGGTGTGCTGCTTACCCTGCTCATGGTGCATGACAGTCCCGAATCCGAGGGCCTTCCTACCGTGGGGGAAATGTTCGGCGAAAGCGAGACAAAGGTCGACAAGAAGGCGGTAAGGGACATGCAGGCCTGGGTGTTCCGCAATCCCGGCATATGGCTGGTCGCGCTCTCGGCCGCTTTGGTATATATCGCAAAATACGGCGTGACCGACTGGGGCGTGCTTTTCCTTCAGAAGACCAGAGGCTTCACCCTTTCCCAGGCAAGCCAGATGATTGGTTTTTCCACCGTGCCCGGAGTCATAGGTACTCTGGCTGCGGGATGGCTGTCGGACAGGCTGTTCAAGGGAGACAGGGCAAGACCGGCTCTTCTGAGCGGTCTGCTTTCGGCGGTCTTCCTCGGGCTTTTCCTTTTCACCGACGGCGGATATGTTGCGAGCGCGGTATATGCTGCGCTGTTCAACCTGTTCATAAGCATACTTTTCTGCATAGTTGCCGGTTTCATGGTACTGGACATAGTGCCTCGCCATGCGACAGGTGCGGCCTCCGGCATCATAGGCATTTCATGCTACGTCGCAGCAGGACTGCAGGAACTTCTCAGTGGAATGATTCTGGACAGCTCGAAGCTTGTCGATGACATTCCGGGCGTGGGCTATGATTTTACCGTGGCCTCATTTTTCTGGCTGCTTGCCTCTGTGCTTGCCTTCGTCCTGCCTGTTGCCATGTGGGATAAGATGAGGGGCTGGCTTAATGAAGCTGAATAGAAGACATGAAGGTATATAAGATAGTTCTGGGCATGTTTGCGGTTTTTGCGCTGCTGGCTCTTCTCTGCAGGTTCTATCCGGAAGAGGGAGTGACGGCAGGGCCGTTCAATCTCCGTTTCCCAAGCCTTGCACAGGTGATGGGCCAGAATGATACCATCCCTTCTGAGCCGGAGCCTTCGCCGGAGGAACTGCTTGCGATGCGACGGGAGGAAGCAAGGGTAAGGAAGACCGCCGACTATCTGGAGTATTTCCGCAACAGCCCTGCAAGAATACATTTCCCGAACGACAGCATTGAAATGCTCGATCCTTTCTTCTCTGCCCTCGAAGGTGCAGACACTGCCGGTTTGAGAATAGTCCATTACGGAGACTCACAGATAGAGGAGGACCGCATCAGCGCCACCCTTCGCCGTGAACTCCAGAACCGCTTTGGCGGCAACGGCCCCGGTCTTCTTCCGCTTGTCCAGACTGTCGGCACCTCGACCCTCAACCAATGGGCGTCTGACGAGCCTGCCCGTTATATGGTTTACGGCCAGGGCTGGCATCTCGATGATGGTGCCTATGGTGTGAGAGGCCAGGTGAACAGACTGTCCGGGTCAATCAATATAAGTTTCCTGCCTTATTCCAAGGCCGAAAAGTCCCCGTCAACCATCTACAGGCGCGCGACCGTGCTTGCCGGCAATCTCAGGTCTCCTTTGAGCGTGACGGTTTCCGGAAATACCCAGACCCTTGATTCCATAGCGGGTCCTGTGGCCAGAATACGCTTCAACCTGCCGGATTCCACCGACAGGCTTAAGATGAGCCTGAGCGGAAGAGCGGATATCTATGGCATACAGCTGGACGGCGTGAACGGAGTGACCGTGGACAACGTTCCCATGAGGGGCAGCACGGGTGCGGTTTTCACCAAAATAGCACCGGAATACCTTGTGGACTATTTCAGAAAGGAAAACGTAAGGATGATCATACTCCAGTACGGAGGCAATGCCGTGCCTTATCTCAAGGCTGGGAAGTCAATATCGTCCTTTGTCCAGTCGCTTGCGAAGCAGATACTTCATCTGAAGAGACTTGCACCTGAAGCCGCCATACTGTTCATCGGCCCTGCGGATATGGCTACCAGCATCGAGGGCAGCCTGCGCACCTATCCTTCGCTCCCGACTGTCGTGGATTCGCTGAAGACGGCCGTGCTGGGAAGCGGTGCCATGTTCTGGGATATGTTCGAGGCCATGGGCGGAGCGAACACCATAGTGAGATGGGCGGAAGCGTCTCCTCCGCTTGCGGCGAAGGACTATGTGCATTTCTCGCGTAAGGGAGCGGACAAGGTGGCGGAGATGCTCTGCAATTCGCTCATGCTCTATTACGACTGTTACTGCTGGAGAAACCATGCAGACAGAATGCTGGAAATCCAGGATGCCGCCGATTCGACCGGAATAGAGGCTCCCGCAGACTCATTGCTTGCATTATGAACACGCTGCGGCACCTGATATTCTTGCTGGCAACTGTGTCCGCGACGGCTTTCCCTGCCGCCGCGCAGGCTCCCTTCCGCATGGTGGGAGACTATGAATGCGTGGCGATGGACAAGGCAGGACTGTACTTCCCGGGCTCTGACGAAGGCTATGACCAGGTCCGCACCAAGCTTGACACGCTGCTTTCCGGCAGGAGCTGCGACTTTACAATATGGCATGTGGGAGGTTCCCATGTGCAGGCAGGATACCTTTCCCATGCCCTGCGCAACAACTTTTCATTCCTGTTCCCCACTGCCACCAGGGGGGTGCTCTTTCCTTTCTCGCTTGCAGGAACCAACTGGAACCGAAGCTTTGACTTTGGGGTGAACGGCGAGTGGACCACGTGCAGGAACATTTCAGCCGAGCCTGAACTCGACCTGGGACTGACCGGCTTCGGGGCCCGGACATCGGACCCACAGGCCTCCTTCGGGCTGGATATGACCAAGGATACCGTAAAGATATGGGACTTCAATTGTCTCAGGGTGCTGGGCTATGGCAGCTCGGCCGATGCCTTTCCGGTGGTCGAGAGCAGGGGAGTGGAATACTTGCCGTGCAGGACCGATACTGTGGCAAGGTGCTATGACTTCATCCTTCCGGACAAGGTGGACAGGGCGCTCATCAAGTTCAGAATACCCCAAGATGGCTGCTTCACCTTCCAGGGCGTGATTCCTTCCCGGGGCGACCATGGCATAAGCTATTATGAATCAGGAGTCAACGGGGCCTCGCTCCCATGTTGGCTCAGATGCAGGGACCTTGGCCGCCAGCTCGGACTCATACGCCCCGACCTCGCCATACTCGCCTTGGGAATCAACGACTCGTCCATGGCTTCTTCCGCCTTCGATGCGGAGGTGTTCAAGGAGCGCTACCGCACCCTCATCTCCATCATACGCGAAGCGTCGCCGCACTGCAGCCTGCTGTTCATAACCAACAACGACAGCTACCGCTATGGCGGCAGGCGCAGAGCCATGGTGCACAACGACAACGGCGTAACCGTGCAGAAGGCTATGATGGAACTGGCGCGGGAGTATTCCTGCCCGGTGTGGGACCTGTTCGCCATCATGGGAGGCAGCGGCTCCGTCACTGCGTGGAGGGACGAGGAACTTGTTGGCAGGGACAAGCTCCATTTCACCAAGGCCGGCTACCAGCTGCTTGCCGACCTTTTGTACAACGCCATGCTTGAAGACTACATGGCCCAGTTTTAAGATATGGACACGACAAGGATATTATCTTTTCTCAAGGACGTTTTCGCCTTCAACGAAAATTCGCCGCTTCTCTTTACCCAGTTCTATTTCTGGGCCTTCTTCGCGGTGGTTTTCTGCTTGTTTGCGCTGATGCGTAACCGCACTCTCCTGAGGAACAGCTATCTCTTTGCGGTCAGCCTCTTCTTCTATTACAAGACCAGCGGACTGTTCGTGTTGATTCTGCTCTTTGTCACGCTGTCGGATTTTTTCTACGCGAAACGGATTCACCGTTCCCGCCGCAGGGGATGGAAGAAATTCTGGCTCGTGTGCAGCATAGTGACGGATCTTTTCCTTCTGTGCTATTTCAAATACGCCTATTTCATCACGGACGTGTTGAACAACATGTTCGGCCTTCAGCTTCAGATATTTGACGTTTTTGCCTACGTGGGCAATCTGCTGACCGGGGGAGATGTCTTCAGGGTAGACCAGATTGTGCTTCCGGTGGGAATATCCTTCTTCACCTTCCAGTGCATCAGCTATACTGTCGACGTTTACAAGGAAAGGGTGGAACCTGTGAGGAACATACTTGATTTCGGCTTCTATGTCAGCTTCTTCCCGCAGTGTGTGGCAGGTCCCATCGTCCGGGCCAAGGATTTCATCCCCCAGCTGTACAAGCCTTACTTCCTTTCGAGGCGACAGTTCGGAATAGCAGTCTTCTGGATACTCAACGGCCTGGCGAAGAAAATCATACTGAGCGACTACCTTGCAGTGAACTTCGTGGACAGGGTGTTTGACAACCCTCTGCTTTTCAGCGGATTCGAGAACCTTTCGGCCCTGTTCGTGTACTCCCTCCAGGTTTATGCGGACTTCTCGGGATACACCGACATCGCCATAGGCGTCGCCATGATCATGGGCTTCTACCTGCCCAGGAACTTCAATTCCCCATACAAGGCCCCATCGGCGCAGAACTTCTGGAAAAGGTGGCACATCTCCCTCAGCAGCTGGCTGCAGAACTATGTCTACATCCCTCTCGGAGGCAACCGAAACGCGACTTTCGGCACCTACTTCTGGATTATCCTCATAGCGCTGGTGGCCCTGATACTCACGGGCAGCATTGCCGCGCTCGCGGTCATACTCACCGTCGCTTTCGGCTGCATACTCGTCGCCGCCCTGCTGCCGGACCACCGCAAGAAGATGATAGCGAACATCAATTCCTTCATAACCATGTTGATAGGCGGCCTGTGGCACGGTGCAAGCTGGAACTTCATGATCTGGGGCGGCCTGAACGGAATAGGTATGATTATCTTCAAGATATGGAAGGACATGAACTGGCATCTGCGCATGCTGCTGCTCACTATCGTGCTGGGCGCTCTGGCGGCTCTCTGCCGTTTCATGCCTTTGCCTGTATGGAATCTGTTCTTCGTCTGGGTGGCAGTCATTTATGCCGGCTCTCTCATACGCTACATATATCATCTGTGTCGGGGCAGGTGGGAGTTTGCTGTTCTTGGCAATGCCTGGGCAGTGCTCCAGACCTTCGTATTCATCACCTTCACCCGCCTCTTTTTCCGTAGCGGCTCCAATCTTGACCCCGCCACCGCAAACGAGGTGGCATGGAACACGGCGGGCAACATGGTGCGCCAGATAGGGGGACACTGGGACCTTTCAATCATTCCCGACATAATCTCGGCCTATAGCAGCGTGTTCATCCTTTTTACGCTCGGCATGCTCATACACTGGCTGCCTGAAAGATGGAAAAGGTGGTACAGGCTCAATTTCGCCCTGCTTCCTCTTCCGCTGATGGTGGTTGCAGTCGTGGCGTTGGTCTTTGTGGTTTATCAGTTCATCACCGCCGACCTCCAGCCTTTCATATATTTCCAGTTCTGACGACGCTTACGCGTATGCCAGCCCTTGATTTGCGTGCAGGGGGACGGCTGTTCCCGCGTCAAAAATTTTGTCAAAAAATTTGCGAAAAGAAAATATAGCCGTATATTTGCAGTCCCAATCGAAAGAAACGGGATTTCGGGGTGTGGCGCAGTTGGCTAGCGCATCTGGTTTGGGACCAGAGGGTCCTGTGTTCGAGTCACAGTACCCCGACAGAAAGGACGAGTTCAGCTCGTCCTTTTTTTATTGGGAAATTTTGTGAAAAATGGTAGATTGGCGTGGTTTTTGCTTACGAATGTGCCCTTTGCGCGGGCGGGAGGCTATTCCGCATCCCGTGTGACTTTTTGACATGGAATATAATTTTTAGCTTTTAAAATATGAAGAAATCAAGAATGATGGTGGCGATTGCGGCCATGGCACTGCCCTTTTCGGGGGGCTTGAAAGCCGAGACCGTTACCCTGTCCCTCGAGAAGGCGCTTGAGATTGCTCTCAGCGAAAACGTGTCCGTCAAGGTCGCGGACATGGAGGTGGAAAGGGTAGGTTTCGCCAAAAAGGGAACGTATGCCTCGCTTTTCCCGCAGATAGATGCGACAGGCATGTTCCAGAGAACAATCAAGAAACAGGTGATGTACATGGACTTCGACATGGGTGCCATCGGCGGCATGAGCGGAGGATCTTCGACTGAGGAAACTGCCGGAGGCGGAGAGAGTGAAGCATCATCTTCCAAGAACGGCGGAGGTTTCGAGGTCGGCCGATGGAATACCTGGAGCGGTGGTATTACTGCTGCCATGCCCCTGGTCAATGCCCAGTTGTGGAAAAGCCTGCAGATAAGCGGGATGGATGTTGAACTTGCTGTGGAGAAGGCCCGTTCGTCAAGGCTTCAGACCGTAGCTCAGACCAAGCAGGCGTTTTTCGGGGTGCTGCTTGCGAAGGAAGCATTCAAGGTATATAAGGACGTTTACGAGAACGCAGTCGTGAATTTCGAGCTCACGGAAAGGAAATACAAGGCGGAGAAGGTGTCCGAGATGGAATACCTCCGCGCCAAGACAAATCTTTCCAATGCTGTTCCCAACGTGTACAACGCGGAATCATCCGTAATACTTGCTCTCTGGCAGCTGAAGGCTGTGATGGGTGTCGACCTTGAGATGGAGATAGACACCGAGGGAGAACTGGCGGACTTTGCCGACCAGATGTTCCGCGACATACACGAAAACGACGAGGTGAATCTCGACATGAATTCCACCATGCGTCAGCTCGCGATTCAGGCGGAAGAACTTGCTGCAAGCATAAAGCTTCAGAAGTATGCATACCTGCCTACACTCTCGCTCGCGTTCAATTATTCATACAACGCGATGACCAACGACTTCGACTTCAGCGAATACAGGTGGACACCTTATTCTTATGTAGGTCTCAGTCTCTCCATTCCCATCTTCTCCGGCGGCAAGAGGCTCAACAATGTCCGCCAGACCAAAAACCAGTACAACCAGCTCAAGCTTCAGACTCAGGATACCGAGCGTCAGCTTCGCATCGCAATCAGGAACTCCCTCACCACGATGGAGACTCAGATGAAGAGCTACAATGCCGCCAAAGAGGCGGTCGAGATGGCTTCAAAGAGCTATACCATAGTACAGAAGAGCTATGAGGTCGGCCGCTCAACCATGACGGACCTCAACGACGCCCAGCTCGCGCTGACCCAGTCAAGACTGGCGGAGTCGCAGGCGGTATACAACTTCGTGGTGGCCAAGGCCCAGCTCGAGCAGACTCTCGGTGCGGATTTCACCGGGTATGACAAATCAAACGAATAAAACAGAAGAAAAGATATGAGAAGAATTTTTACAGCAATCGGATTCGCTTCGATGCTCGTACTGGCCGCATCATGTAACGGCGGCAGTTCAAAGACCGCAGAACCGGCCGCAGAGGTCGAGGCGGCAGCCCCTTCGGTGACAGTTGTGACAGCAGGCAAGAGGGATGTGCTTCAGAAGGGCGTCTACAATTCCAATGTAGAGGCTAACGTGGTGAACAACATCGCGCCTCAGCAGGCCCTGCGCATCAAGAAGACATACGTTGAAGTCGGTGACTTCGTCAGCGCCGGCCAGAAACTTGCGGACATGGACGTGGTGAATCTCCAGCAGTCCAGACTTCAGCTTCTGAACGATTCAACCGAGTTCGTGCGCCTCAAGAGCCTCTACGAGGCAGGCGGAATCTCAAAATCCGACTTCGAGTCCTTCGAACTTGCGTATAATGTTCATAAGACAAGTTATAAGAATCTCCTTGAGAACACGGAACTACGCAGCCCCGTTTCAGGAGTGGTTTCGGCAAGAAACTATGATCAGGGAGACATGTACTCGATGGGCAAGCCTCTCTTCACCGTGGAACAGATCACTCCTGTCAAGCTTCGCGTTGCGATTTCCGAGAAGGATTACACCAAGGTCAAGCAGGGAGACAAGGTGGAGATAGTTGCAGACGCCCTTCCGGGAGAAAGTTTCACCGGAACCGTTTCCAGGATATATCCTACCCTTGATGCTGCCACCCACACCTTTACAGCAGAGGTCAAGGTTGTCAACTCCGGACGCCGTCTCCGTCCGGGCATGTACACCAAGGTTACGGTGACCTTCGGCACCAACAATAGCATTGTGATTCCTGACAAGGCAGTGGTCCGCCAGCAGGGCTCTGGTGACAAATACGTTTATGTGCTCAACAGCGACGGCACCGTAACGTTCACCAAAATCCTTCTCGGCACGAGGCTCTATTCCGAGTACGAGGTTCTTGAAGGCCTGGAGGACGGAGCAAAGGTGGTCACCGAAGGCCAGCTCCGCATCAAGGACGGCATCAAGGTAGAAGCTAAGGAGGAGTAAAGATGAGCATCTACAGAACCGCGGTCAACAATCCGGTGACGACAGCCCTCATCTTCACGGCGTTCGCCATTCTCGGCATATTCTCGCTGATGAGGTTGAGCATCAACCTGTTCCCGGATTTTGAATCGAACATCATAATGGTGATGAGCTCCTATAACGGAGCCAGCGCCGAGGATGTCGAGTCCAACCTCTCAAAGACTCTCGAAAACACCCTGAACGGCGTCAGCGACCTCAAGAACATCACCTCCACTTCCAAGGAGAACGTCTGTGTGTTAACACTGGAGTTCAACTACGGAGTGGATATAGAGGAGGCTACAAACAATGTACGTGACAAGCTGGACCTTGTGAACTCTTACCTTCCGGACGGAGTGACTGTCCCGGTAATCTTCAAGTTCAGCGCGGACGACATGCCTATACTCATATACTCCGCAACTGCGACAACCTCGGTGAACGGTCTCGAGAAGATACTCGACGACAAGCTCGCCACTCCTCTCGCCAGGGTGAAGGGTGTGGGTACCGTGTCCGTCAACGGTGCGCCGAAGAGGGAAATACAGGTTTACTGCGACCCTACCAGACTTGACGCATACGGACTTACAATAGCCGGCATTTCCAATGCCCTGGCCATGGAGAACAGGAATATCCCTTCCGGAAATCTTGAAATAGGCTCAAACACCTATACCCTCCGCGTGGAGCAGGAATTCGACGAAGCGGCTGAGATGCTTGACGTGGTCGTCGGCTATTCCAACGGCAGGGCGGTATATCTCCGCGATGTCGCAAGGGTTGAGGATACCGTTCAGGAAAGGTCACAGGAAAGCTACCTCGGCCTGCGTCAGGGAGCTGGTATCGTGATTCAGAAGCAGGCGGGAGCAAATACCGTCGATGTGATCAGGAAGGTAAAGAAGGAACTTGTCCAAATTGAGAAGAACCTTCCCTCCGACATCAAACTGGTGCCTGTAGTCGACAGCTCGACCAACATCATCAACACCATCAACTCACTGAAGGACACTATACTCATCACCTTCCTCGTCGTGATGTTCGTGGTGTTCATCTTCCTTGGCAGGTGGAGGGCGACCTTCATCATCGTGCTTGCGATTCCTATCTCCCTGCTCGCTTCCATCATCTACCTCTTCGCGACGGGCAACACCTTGAACATCATATCGATGTCATCGCTGTCCATAGCGATAGGCATGGTCGTCGACGATGCCATAGTTGTGCTCGAGAACGTCTCGACCCATCTCGAGAGGGGAGAAAAGCCTAAGGAGGCGGCGGTACATGCCACGGGAGAGGTGGGTATCTCCGTGATTGCTTCCACCCTGACCATGCTTGCCGTGTTCCTCCCTCTTACCATGATGAGTGGCATGTCCGGCCTCATGTTCCGCCAGCTCGGATGGATAGTGGCAATCATCATGATAATCTCCACCATAGGCGCCCTCACCCTCGTCCCTATGCTTTGTTCAAAGATGCTCAAGAGCGGCAGGCGCACGGGCAAGTTCTATGACGTGGTGTTCGGACCTATAAACAAGGCGCTCGACTGGATTTCAAGTGGTTATTCAAGAATAATACACTGGGCCGTGAACAGGAAGGTTACCGTGCTTGTGACCGCCCTCGTGATTTTCATCGGCACCACCGTGATTTTCGCTCCTCAGATCAAGACTGAATTCATGCCTCATCAGGACCAGGGACGTCTCAGGATTACCATACAGCTTCCAGTGGGTACTGCCCAGGAAGTCACAAGGGACTGGGCCTTCGCCTTCTACCAGAGACTGGAAGCCAATATACCAGAGATAGTTGCATGCAGTTACTCCCTCGGCCAGGCTGACAGTGAGAATGCATTTGCATCCATGCAGAGCAACGGCACCCACCTCATTTCAATGAACATGAACCTCGGCAGCAAGGTTGACAGGAAGCGCTCCACCAACGATATTGCCGACCAGATTCGCGGCTATCTCAACGAATACCCTGAACTTACAAAGTTCCAGGTTGCCGAAGGCATGGGAATGGGCGGTGCTTCTACCGTGGAAGTGGAAGTCTATGGCTATGATTTCAACACCACCGACCGGGTTGTGGGAGAGCTTCGTGAGAAGATCAAGGCTGCAGGAGTCTGCGCCGAGCTCCTTCTCAGCCGTGAGGAATACACTCCGGAGTACTGTGTGGACTTCGACAGGACAAAACTTGCAGCCAACGGTCTCAACTCAACCACAGCGGCATCATATCTGAGCGCCTGCATGAGCGGCTCGGTTATGACTTATTTCCGCGAGGACGGTGACGAGTACAACGTGCGCGTTAGATATGCTCCCGAGTTCCGCCGCGGAGTGGAGGATATAGAAAACATCACCGTATACAACAATATGGGCAAGGCCATCAAGATGAAGGACCTCGGAGAGGTGGTCGAGTCCCGCACCCCTCCTGACATCGTCAGGAAGAACCGCGAGAGAATGGTCAAACTCACGGGCATACTTGCCCAGGGAACAGCTCTCAGCGAGGCTGCGTCCACTATTCAGCAGATTATAGACGACACAGACATACCGAGCGAGATAGACGTGGTGATTGCCGGTGACGTCGAGGACCAGAAAGACACCTTCTCAGATCTCATCACCCTGCTCATACTCATCGTGATTCTCGTGTACATGGTGATGGCATCCCAGTTCGAGAGCTTCATGAGCCCTATGGTGATCATGTTCTCAGTGCCTTTCGCGATTACCGGAGTCATACTCGGCGCGATGGTCACAGGTTCTCCTATCGGTGTCATGTCCCTCATCGGTGTCATCATACTTATGGGTATAGTCGTGAAGAATGGTATCGTGCTCATTGACTACACCATACTTCTCCAGGAGAGGGGTGTGGAAATCAAGGAAGCAGTGGTCGCTGCAGCCAGGAGCCGTCTCCGTCCTATCCTCATGACAACACTTACGACCGTGCTCGGCATGCTTCCTATGGCGCTCGGCAACGGCGAAGGCTCTGAGATGTGGAAGCCTCTCGGCGTGACTGTATGCTGGGGTCTCACGGTATCCACACTCATCACCCTCATACTCATCCCTGCGGTATATTGTGGCTGGATACGCTACCGCGAAAGACGCGCTGCGAAAAAATCTGCAAGGCAGGCATAAAGGAAATACGAAAAATGAAAGCTATATTTGTATCATATAATCAGGCTTACTACTCCGAAGTTGTGGACCTGCTGAACGAAAACGGATGCAGGGGATATACCATGTGGGAGGACATAGCCGGCGTCGGAAGCACCGACGGCGAGCCTCATCTGGGTTCGCATGCGTGGCCTACGATGAACAACGCCATACTTGCCATGGTCGAAGACGACAAGGTGGCAGGCATACTCGAGGATGTCAAGGCAGCGGACGGAAACTCGCCTCAGTTAGGTATGCGCGCCTTTGTCTGGAATGTTGAACAGTCCGTATAGAACCAAACTTTAGAAGATATGGAAAAGACAATTACCAATGAGAACGTCAATGAGGTTATCAACTCTGCTGATGTGGTCATGATTGATTTCTGGGCTACCTGGTGCGGCCCTTGCCGTGCCATAGCTCCAACCGTTGAAGAGGTTGCAAAGGAATACGAGGGCAGGGCAGTCGTAGCCAAGTGCAATGTGGACGATGCCGAGGACGCTGCCATGAACTTCAGAATCAGGAACATTCCTACCCTTCTCTTCTTCAAGGGCGGTGAGCTGAAGGACAGGCTCGTGGGCGCCGTTGCCAAGAACCAGATAACAGAAAAGCTTGATTCTCTCCTTTAATGAAGGCGATTAGAACTGTTGCCGTTGCCGTGATTCTCGCGGCAACGGCTTTGACGGCTTCTGCCCAGAGGTCTATGGGCGTGATCGCCGGGGTGGAGTTTTCAGACCTCAAGATCGGGGGGGAAAAACTCGTGGCGACTTCGGGCGTGGACCTCTATCATGCGGGCTTCACTCTCAGACAGAACCTGGGCAAGGGCTTCTCGCTCCAACCTTCGATTCTCTATCAGAGAAAGGGTTTTGACTTCAAGAACGGAGAGGGAGAGGATGCCAGCGCAAGACTGGGCTACCTCAATGTTCCCATCGCCGTTTCATGGGGGCCTAACCTTCTTGCCTTCAGGCCTTTCATCGAGGCTGTGCCTTTCTTCGGAATAGGTCTGGACGGAAAGCTGACCAAAGGGGGCGACAGTTTGAGCGACGTATGGAAGAGCATGAGCTTCAACCGCTTCGAAGTGGGAGCCGGTCTGGGAGGCGGCATAGAGATATGGATTTTCCAGCTCTCTGCCCGCTACAACTGGACCTTCAACAAACTCCAGAAACCGGAAACCAACAATGTCGGCGGCTGGGCGGAATCTCTGAAAGACTGCGTGAAGGACGCGCAGTTCAGCGGCGTAACCGTCTCGCTTGCAGTTCTTTTCTAAGCAGATGGACATAAACTCCGTTAAGGATTACCTGTCATATGACTGGGCGAAAGTGCAGGAGACAATATCTTCTGCACTTCGTTCGGATATTGCCCTGCTCAATCAGGTGAACTCGGCCATGCTGGCGAATGCGGGCAAGATGCTGAGACCCATGCTTGCGCTTCTCATAGCCAGGGCATGCGCGGCGGACGGAAAGGCTAACGGAGACACCCATCTTTTCGCGGCGGCCGTGGAGCTGCTGCACAATGCAACCCTTTTCCATGACGACGTCGCGGACATGAGCCCTGAGCGTCGCGGCCATCCTACCTTGAATGCTCTCATGGGCCCTCAGGCTTCAGTTCTCGTGGGGGATTTCTGGCTGGTCCGCGCCATAGGCTGCATACTTGCCGCCAAATCCGGAGGCCTGGAGGTGATAGCCGCCTTTTCCAGGACGCTGTCCGACCTTGCCGAGGGGGAGATGCTCCAGTTGCAGAAGGCTTCTTCCTGCGACACGATTGAAGAGGATTATTTCAGAATCATACATGACAAGACGGCCTCGCTTTTCGATGTAGCAGCATACAGTGCCGCTGTCTCGGTGGGAGCGGGAAGCGCCTGTGAGGCCGCTGTCAGGGATTTTGCCGTCAAGACGGGCCTGGCTTTCCAGATCAGGGACGACATTTTCGACTATACCACTACCATGGAGGTGGGCAAGCCTCTGGGTGTGGACATACTTGAACAGAAGATAACCATGCCTTTGCTCTGCGCGCTTTCGGACGCACCGGCCCCGGAGCAGGCAAGGATAAGGGACATGGTCAAACATTTAGACGGAGACTTCTCGAGGAGGGACGAGATATTGGAGTTTGTCAAGGTCCATGACGGCTGCGCGAAGGCCCAAAAGAGGCTTGAGGCCCTTTCCGACGAGGCTGCGAGGGCACTGGATGTCCTTCCGGACAGCCGCGACCGCAGACTGCTCCAGGAACTGGCGGTACATATAGCTGGGAGGACTGTGTGATGAGATTTTCAGACCTCAGGGGAAATGGCGAACTGGTGCGGTCGCTGACCGGAATGGTGGACGGGAACAAGGTCCCCCATGCGGTGATGATATATGAGAATGAGGGCTGCGGTGCGCTGCCTCTGGTTCTTGCCTGGCTCCAGTACATGCACTGCGGGCATCCGTCCGGCGGAGATTCCTGCGGAGAATGTCCTTCGTGCAGGAAATTCTCGAAACTCATCCATTCCGACCTGCATTTCGTATTCCCCACAAATACCGGAACCAAGTCCGGAAACATGGATTCAAAGGACATAAGTTCAGATTTCTACCTGAGGGATTTCCGTGACCTGACCCTCAGGAACCCATATTTTCTCGAACAGGAGCTTCAGGATGCGCTGGGGATAGACAGGAAGGAGTGCGACATTTCCCTTCTTGACGCCAAGCGCATACAGCAGAAAATCATGCTTTCCCCGGTTGAAGACGGATGGAAGATGGTGGTTATGCTTCAGCCTGAAAAGATGAACACGGTCACTGCCAACAAGCTTCTCAAAAGTCTTGAGGAACCTCCCGAGAAGACGATATTCGTGTTGATAACCCATAACCCGGAGAAGGTGCTCCAGACCATATCGTCCCGCTGTCGCAACTTGAGAATGTGCCCTCTGTCCAGGGAGGAGGTGCGCGAGGTGCTCACGGGGCGCTTCAGTGTTGAGAAAGCGGAGGCGGAGAAGCTTGCGGCAACCTGCGGCGGAAGTGTGGGCGTGGCCCTTTCCCAGGTGGGAGGCAATGAGGGGCGCGAAGCCTTCATGAACATCTTCGGCGACCTCCTTCAGGCCGTGGCCGACCGGGACCTGCTCTCTGCCCTTGAAACTGCTGAGTTCGCGGCGGCGCTGGAGTCAAGGGAGAAGCAGAAACAGTTGCTTGCCTTCATTGCCGACGGGCTCAGAAAGCTCTTTCTCGTACAGCAGGGCATGGAGAACATCAGTTATGCGGATTCTGACGAGCTGGACTTTTACCGCCGAATGTCCGGCCGCATCTCCAGGCGCTTCAGCCGCCTGATCCTTCAGCATCTGGACCGTGCATCCATGCTGTTGTCGAGAAATGTCAGCCAGAAAATGATATTTGCTGATCTGGCTAGCCGCATGGTAGCCTGCAATTCGGCAAAATAACGTATTTTTGCATTTTATACGACTTGCGAAATGAGCATTAACAACGATAACGAAACCAGGAAATACGACTGTTCGAGAGGTTGCAGCGTTGAGATTGACCCCGAGGCTGGGGCTAAATGCGTCTATCGCCCGGGCTGCTGCAAGCTGGAGGTCTATGACTGGCTTCATGGAATGGCGCAGGGTCAGGGCGGCGACCTGTTCGAGGTACGTTTCAAGAACACCCGCAAGGGCATATACCGCAACACTTCCGGTCAGACCATACACGAAGGCGACATGGTCATAGTGGAGGCTGCGAGCGGCCATGACCTCGGCATCGTGACTCTTGAGGGCCCTATAGTCGACAGGCAGATGAAGGCTCGCAGAATCAATCCCGACAACCTGGAATTCAAGAAGATATACCGCAAGGCAAAGCAGTTTGACATAGACAAATGGCAGGCTGCGGTGGCTCTTGAGGAGGAAACCATGATACGTTCCCGCCAGATAGCCCTCGAACTTGGACTTGACATGAAGATAGGTGACGTGGAGTATCAGGGTGACGGCACCAAGGCCATATTCTATTATATAGCCGACGGCCGCGTGGATTTCCGCCAGCTCATCAAGGTTTTTGCCGAGGAGTTCCGCATCAGGATAGAAATGAAGCAGATAGGTGCCCGTCAGGAAGCCGGTCTCATAGGTGGCCTGGGAGTCTGCGGCCGTGAACTCTGCTGCTCCAACTACATTTCAAATTTCCAGTCCATCACAACTTCCGCGGCCAGGATTCAGGATCTTTCGCTGAATCCCCAGAAGCTTGCGGGCCAGTGCGGCAAGCTGAAATGCTGCCTCAATTATGAGACCGCGGTCTATATGGACGCCCAGTCGAGGATTCCCCGTGTGGCCAACCCTCTCGAACTGGAGGACGGCCTCGCATACCTCATGAAGACCGACATACTCCGGGAAGTAATGTATTTCTCCTATGACCAGGGCTCGTTTGCGAATCTGTATGCCCTCCCGGCATCGGAGGTGAGGGAGATAATTCGTCTCAACCGCAACGGCGTGCGTCCGGAGTCGCTCAAGTCCGAACCGGAGATTTCCGCACCCGAGTTCGTGACGGCTGTGGGAGACGACAGCATTTCCCGCTTTGACGAGGCCCGCAAGAAGAAACACAAGAAGAAGTCAGGCGGGCGGAATCATGGCGGAGAAAAGCGTGAAGCCGGGCGGCACGACCACCGCAACGGCAGCCACAGGAGTGGAAACAATCAGTCTCAGGGTGAGAACTAGGCTTATCATAGCATTTGCACTGCTTCTGCCGCTTGTTGAGGCATGCCGCCCGGCTTCCGTGGAGCAATTCAGGAAACTGGGCTCCAGGGATGAATTCGGATGCTACCACTGGAAGTTCAGCATAGAGGAAGGCGAGTGGCCGGGAATCAATTTCTACACTGCGGTTGCGGCTATGGCGGTCGACGTCGACACGGTAATGATGGAAGTGACACTTACGTCGCCCTCCGGCGAGATGGAGACCGGGGAGTTTGCAGTTCCGGCGGAAACCTATCGGCAAAGCGGACGCAGAAGGTGGTTCGCCGCCTTCCCTTTCGAGGGCGGACTTGCATGGGACGAGAAGGGGGAATGGACGCTGGTGGCAAGGATGAGCCCTCAGCCGTCAGGAACGGAAGGACTGGGAATGCAGCTGGTATTTGATTAGACATGGGAAAGGACAAACTAAGAAAATTCAGGGAAAACGAAGGGTTTCGTTGTCTCATTCAGCCCCGCACCGAAGAGGTGCTCGGCACGGACCATGCAATCAAGGGGCATTGGGGTGAGCAGATGTTCGGAAACGGCAATCCCATAGTGCTGGAACTCGGCTGCGGCAAGGGGGAATATACCATAGCCCTGGCCCAGCGCAATCCTTCATGCAACTATATAGGCGTGGACATCAAGGGCGCGAGGCTCTGGAAGGGCGCCAAGTACGCGGAGGAGCACCAGCTCCCGAACGTGGCCTTCCTTCGCACCAGGATAGAATTCATCAGCTCTCTCTTTGCCGCCGACGAGGTTTCGGAGATATGGATTACCTTTGCAGACCCGCAGATAGGCCGTCAGAAGAAAAGGCTCACCAACCCTCTGTTTCTCGAGAGATACAGGACTTTCCTCAGGAAGGAGGGCATAGTACATCTGAAGACGGACAGCCGCCTGCTCCACGAATATACGATGGAGATGGTCTCTCACAACGGGCTCAAACTGCTCGCAGCCGGTACGGATATCTACGGGGAGGACCGGGAGAGGCTCTATTCGAGCCCTATTGCGTCAGTCAGCGGCAAGAGTGCGGTGGACGCCCTGTTCGAGGTGCAGACTTTCTATGAGTCGCACTATCTTGCGGAGGGGCTGAAAATCACCTATGCCGCCTTCAATATAGATCATGAGGGGCCTTACCGGTGGCCGCCGATGTGGGATGAGGAGGCGTGGAAGGCAGACGAGGAGAGAAAGACCCATTTCGGGAGACGGGACCAGCAGTGCTGTGTGGATAGCTTTTTCAGCAATGAAAAAAAATAAAAGCAACGTAGAGATAAAGAACAGGAGGGCTTCGTTTGACTTTGAGTTCATAGAGACCTTCCAAGCCGGGATAGTGCTTACCGGAACGGAGATAAAATCCATACGCGCGGGTAAGGCTTCGCTGGTGGATTCGTTCTGCTATTTCAGCGGCAACGAGCTGTATGTGAAGAATATGCATGTCTCGGAATACTGGTGGGCCGCAACCTGGAGCAAGGTGGATCCCAAACGGGACCGCAAGCTCCTTCTTCAGCGCAAGGAACTGAACAGGCTCCAGAGAAACGTTAAGGAGAAGGGCCTGACCATAGTCGCCGTCAAGCTCTTCATCAATGATGATGGGTTGGCCAAGCTCATCATAGCCCTTGCCAAGGGCAAGAAGGAATACGACAAGCGCGAAAGCCTTAAGGAAAAGGACCTCCGCCGCGAGATGGAAAGGATGTAGCCGTCTGCGGTTGCGGCTGCTTTCAGTCGTTGGACGGGATGGTGATGAAATAGGTCTTGTGGGTGCTGTTCTTGAGCGAAGACTCCCGCAGCCACGGATTAGCTTTCTTCAGCATGGCGTAGGTCACGCCGTGTTCTTCTGCGAACTTCACCAGGTCAGGGACAGGCTCGCTGGTGGCGAACACCTCCTTGGGCTCCCTGTATGGATAGCGCTCGCCTGCCGGAATGTTGAAACCGAAGGCGCCCGGGTTTTCGAAGAGCATCTTCGCAGCGAGTGCCCTGAACATATATCTGGCGGTTTCGCTGTTGAGCCACAGTTCAAGGGCCGTGTCTGCGTGCTGGCTTTCGAGTCGGCTGCTGATGGCCGTAGGACCCGCATTGTAACTTGCAGCCACACTCATCCAGTCTCCCATCCTGTCATGGGCCTTCCTGAGATATTTGCATGCGGCCTCCGTCGCCTTCTCTGTGTTGTAGCGTTCGTCCACGTTCGTATTGACTTCAAGCCCGTATTCCCTGGCTGTGACGGACATGAACTGCCAAAGGCCCGCCGCTCCCGCCGGCGAGACTGCCTGCGGGTCGAGATTGCTCTCTATCACCATCAGATATTTGAGGTCATCCGGCATGCCCATGCGCCTGAGTATGGGCTCGACTACGGGAAATATCTTTCCCGAGCGCTTGAGCATCAGGGTGGAGGTCGAGTGGGTGTAGGTAAAGGCTATGAGCTCCCTGTCCATCCTCTCCCGAAGGTCGTCGTTGTCAAAGCGTACGATTTCTCCTCCGAATACGATGCTGTCGGGTACCTGAGGTGCCTGGGCGTATGCGGAAAAAACTGCTGCCAGCATGGTAAATACTGATATTAGGGCTGTGAGTGGTTTCATGCGTTCGTGGTTTCAGCTTGGCAAAGATAGGTATTTATGACACTGAATTTGCGCATTCTGCGCCTCTCTGTGCAATATTTGCGCATTCTGCGCCTCTCTGTGCAATATTTGCGCATATTTTGACCTATCTTTGCACCATGGAACGTTTTTACAGAAAACTAATCTTTCTGCTGGCGGCCCTGCTGCTTTCTCTGCAGCTTCAGGCACAGCAGAAATACACGGTCAGCGGCTATGTCACCGATGCCTCCTCTGGAGAACCCATCATAGGAGCCGCAATCATAGACAAGGAAAGTTCACAGGGCTGCATTACTGAAAATTCCGGATTCTACAGTCTCTCCCTTCCTGAAGGAAGCAAGACCCTGATAATCTCTTGTCTGGGCTACTCGGATGCACTGGCAGAAATCCATCTGAAAGGGAACGTCACACTCAACATAAGACTTGAAGAGCAGCTTGACAGGCTCAGCGAGGCCGTGGTCACGGCCCATACCGGAGGCCTCGGGGCCAAGGGAACGCAGATGAGCGCAATCGAAGTGCCGATCAGCCAGATAAAGACCATTCCCGCCATAGGGGGAGAGGTGGACGTGATAAAGGCCCTGCAGCTCCTGCCGGGCGTACAGTCGGGCACTGAAGGCACGGCAGGCATATATGTCAGGGGCGGAGGCGCTGACGAGAACCTCCTTATGATGGATGGCGTACCTCTGTATAACGTGAACCACCTTTTCGGCTTCTTCTCCGTCTTCAATGCAGACGCACTAAAGAACGTCACCCTTTACAAGGGCAACTTTCCGGCCCGTTTCGGAAGCCACCTCTCCAGCGTCATAGACGTTAGGATGAACGACGGCAATGACAGCGAGTATCACGGCAGTGCCTCCATAGGTCTGATTTCCTCGAAAATCAATGTCGAAGGTCCCATAGTCAAGGGCCACACGACCTTCAACGTATCCGCAAGAAGAACTTATTTCGACATCCTCGCCCAACCTGTGATAGCCTATATCAACAAGCAGAATGCCGGGAAGGATTATGAGGAGAAGACGGGAGGAGGCTATGACTTCTATGATTTCAACGCCAAGATAACCCACCGCTTCAACAATGACGACCGTCTCAGCCTCTGCGTCTATTCCGGTGATGACAATGCCCATGTGAAGATAACGGATAAAGGCTTGAATGAACAGATGGTATGGAATCCTTCGACTGGAACGGGGACTCCTTCAGGAATATATTACAATTACAAGGACGAAACCAGATTCACATGGCGTTGGGGCAATTTCCTGAGTTCGCTGCGCTGGAACCACACGGTCTCTCCTAAGGTTTACATGAGCGCCGCGCTCAGTTACACTCAGTACAAGAGCCGGCTTGCAGTGGGTGTGGACAGCTACTCCGCCATGAGAGAGGGTCGGGATGGGGACGATTACGACATCAGCTCATCAAATGGCGACGTGGGCTACATCTCCCTGATAGACGACCTTGCCGGCAATGTCGAGTTCGCATGGCATCCGGAACCACGTCACGATGTGAAGTTCGGAGGCTTGTATACCTTCCATACCTTCAAGCCGGGTATCATCTCGCTCAAGCAGGCCGCAGGAGAAGGGGGAAAGGAATCGGAGACTCTTTTGGATCAGAAGGTTGGTGACAGCCCGACTTGTACCCACGAATCTGCGCTTTTCATCGAGGATAACTGGGCGGCGACACCATGGCTTAAGGCTAACGTGGGTGCCCGCCTGTCCATGTACAATGTGGGTGGAAGGGCCTATTTTTCTGCCGAACCACGGGTGGGACTCCGTGCCCTGGCGACAGACAAACTCTCATTCAAGGCTTCTTACAGCGAGATGAGCCAGTATATCCATCTCCTCTGCAACAGCAACGTCAGTCTCCCTTCTGATCTCTGGGTGCCTGTGACAAGGAACATCAGGCCAATGCGCTCCCGCCAGGCCGCCGCAGGCGTCTTCTATGACCTCGGCAAATTTGACCTTTCTGCGGAAGTCTACGGCAAGACTATGGACAATGTGCTGGAATACAAGGACGGTGCCTCCTATCTGGGTACTTCCACGGGCTGGGAGGAGAAGGTCAGCCAGGGAAGGGGCTGGGCCTACGGACTCGAACTTTTTGTTCAGAAGAAAATGGGCAGAACTACGGGATGGATAGGCTATACCCTGGCAAGGACCATGCGCTGTTTCGACCGTCCAGGTCAAATGATCAATGACGGCAATCCTTTCCCGGCCAAATACGACCGCCGACATGACCTGAGCATGACGGTTACCCATACTTTCAGCAGGAAATTCGACCTCAGCGCCACCTTCGTCTATGCTTCGGGCAACTGCGGAACCATTGCATTCGAGGAGTTTTATGCCTACGATGTGGGGGGTATTGGAGAGGCCGGGGGCCATGATTTCCAGGACGGATATTATGGGGTGGGATATATCCCCGGCAGAAACAACTACAGAATGCCGCCATACAACCGTATGGATATAGGCATGAACTTCTACCGTCATCACAAGAGAGGACAAGGAATATGGAACATAAGCGTTTATAATGTTTACAACAGCCTCAATCCTTTCATGATTACAACGAACGTCGAGCAGAAGTGGGACGAGGAGCTTCACCAGCATACCTCCCGCACTTATTTGTCCAAAGTGTCGATATTCCCTGTACTTCCTTCATTCTCATACACTTATAAATTTTGAATCTATGAGAAAACTGATATTTGCGATTATACCGGCAGCTATGCTCGCCCTTTCGTGCGAGAAAGAGATAAAATTCACGGGAAATTACGACGGAGAGAAACTGGTTCTGTTCTCGTTGGCAGAACCCGGCCATCCCCTTTCCGTCCAGGTCAGGAAGTCGAGATTTTTCCTCGGTGAGAGGACAGGTAACCCAACGCAACTTCTTTCCGGAGTGACTGTGCAGGCACGGTCGGGAAACGAGGAAATCAGCTTTGAGAGGGATGAAGAGGGCGTGTACAGGTCTTCGTACGTGCCTTCAGAAGGTGATCATATAGAAATCAGTGCCTCAATGGAAGGCTTTGCGTCTGTCCGGGCGGAAACCACAGTGCCCCGCGCGCCCGAGGTCACCATCACCAGAGGAGAAACCAGGCTGCGTCGCCTGAGAAGCGGTAACGACTATACACTTGAGATTCATTTCAAGCTCACCTTTCACGACAGGGCCGGCGAGCGCGACCGCTATAAGGTTTCCATGTACACGAAGAACTATATCACCGACGACAGATATTATGCTGTCACGAAGGCTGACGGAGAGTCTGATCCTCATGTCTTTTATGTTGACAAAACACTCAAGACCAAAGATATGCTGCTCATGGAATCAGGAACGGATATCACTAACCTGGACATAGAGGAACGCTATGCTTTCTTCGAGTACCTTGAGGATGGCAGTTTCGACGGAGAGGACAGGGTGTTTGACGTATGGTGTGAATCCTATGTTTCCGAAGAAACGGCACTGCTTCCGAATTACGGGCTGGGTGATTACGAGTGGGTTTTCGACATATTGTCGCTTTCGGAAGACCAGTACTCATATCTCGTGTCGCTTCAAAAATACTGCGATTCGGACGATCTGGCTTCTATTTTCGGGGAGCCCGTATGCATCCACAACAATGTGAAGGGGGGAATAGGTTGTTTCGGTTCCGTTTCCGGAATCTGCGTAACTCTGAAATAAGCCTCAGGTTTCGCAATAAATTAGTACCTTCGCGCCCAAATGGAAGACAAGAAACTGATAGAAGATATAACGGCGAAGGAATATGAACACGGCTTCGTGACAGAACTTGAACAGGAATTCATTCCCAAGGGCCTGAACGAGGACATAGTGCGTCTGATTTCGTCCAAGAAAGGAGAGCCTCAGTGGCTGCTGGATTTCCGTCTGGACGCCTTCCGCAAGTGGTCGAGGATGACCATGCCGACCTGGGCCCATCTCGACATCCCGGAAATTGACTACCAGGACATCATATATTACGCGGCTCCGAAAAGCCGCGAGGACGCGCCGACAGAGATAGATCCCGAACTGGAGAAAACATTTGACAAGCTCGGCATCCCGGTGAGGGAGCGCAAAGCTCTCGCCGGCATACGCGAGGACAGCCCCGGAGTGGCCGTGGATGCTGTGTTCGACTCCGTGTCGGTTTCCACCACCTTCCGCAAGGCCCTTGCCGAGAAGGGTATAATTTTCTGCTCATTCTCCGAGGCCGTCAGGGAACATCCCGAGCTTGTCAGGAAGCATCTCGCCACAGTCGTGCCTTCCGGAGACAATTTCTTTTCCGCCCTCAACTCCGCCGTATTCAGCGACGGGTCCTTCTGCTACATACCCAAGGGCGTGCGTTGCCCGATGGAGCTTTCCAGCTATTTCCGCATCAATGCGAAGGGTACGGGGCAGTTCGAGAGAACGCTCATAGTCGCGGACGAGGGCTCGTACGTAAGTTACATGGAGGGCTGCACGGCGCCTATGCGTGACGAGAACCAGCTCCATGCCGCCGTCGTGGAAATAGTAGTGGAGAAGGACGCGGAGGTGAAATATTCGACCGTCCAGAACTGGTATCCGGGCGATGCCCAGGGCCGCGGAGGCATATTCAACTTCGTGACAAAGAGGGGAATATGCAAGGGAGAGGGCAGCCATCTGTCATGGACCCAGGTCGAGACCGGCTCCGCCGTCACATGGAAATACCCTTCAACCATACTCAAGGGCGACAACTCCTCGTCGGAGTTCTACTCCGTGGCAGTTACCAACAACTTCCAGCAGGCTGACACCGGCACGAAGATGATTCACATAGGCCGTAACACCCGCAGCCGCATCATCAGCAAGGGAATATCCGCCGGCCGCAGCCAGAACAGCTACCGAGGTCTCGTGAAGGTCCTTCCGGGCGCCGACAACGCGCGCAACTACTCGCAGTGCGACAGCCTGCTCATAGGTGACAGATGCGGCGCGCATACCTTCCCCGATATACAGAACTCGAATTTGTCCGCAATAGTCGAGCACGAGGCGACGACTTCCAAGATAAGCGAGGACCAGCTGTTTTACTGCAATCAGAGAGGCATAGGACCGGAGGAGGCTGTGGGGCTGATAGTCAACGGTTACGCCCGCGATGTGCTCAGCAAACTGCCCATGGAATTCGCGGTGGAAGCGCAGAAACTGCTTCAGGTGTCACTTGAGGGCTCAATAGGATAAAGAAGGATAATGATGGACTGGACTGGAACGATACTGTTCAACATGGGGCCTTATCCCGTGATGGTCATAGACCTCATCACCTCGCTGCTGGGGCTTTCATGCGTATTCCTTGCAGGACGCAACAGCAAGTACAATTTCTGGGTGGGCTATCTTTATACCTTGGCGCTGTTCCTGCTTTTCTGGAACAATAAACTCTACGCCAGCCTGCTGCTGCAACCCATATCACTTGCAATCAATGTGATAGGCCACTGGCGCTGGACCCACCCCGCACCGGTCGAGGAAAGTTCCGAAGACCCTTCGGCGCTGAGGGTGTCCATGCTCTCGAATCCGGAGAGGGTGATTCTCGTCCTTTTGATGTTCGTGGTCGCCGCCCTCTGGGGATGGACCCTCGACACCCTGTTCCCCGAAGACCCTCACCCTTATCTCGACTCCTGCGTGACCATGTCCATACTTCTGGCGCAGCTGCTTTCGGCGATGAAGAAGTGGGAGTGCTGGTTTGTGTGGCTCTTCGTGAACCTGAGCCAGATAGCCCTCCACCTTTCGGTAGGAAACGTGTTCATGCCTGTGGTCTGCTCTCTGTATCTCATCAACGGGCTGGTGTCACTGTGGCACTGGTACAATCTCTACAGGCGGAAGGCCTGACAAGTAACAAATTGAAGGAATGACAGATATATTGTTGGAAATAAAGGGCCTGACGGCCAGGGTGGGCGACAAGCCCATACTCAAGGGAATAGACCTTGTGATACGGAAAGGAGAAATCCATGCGGTCATGGGACCGAACGGAGCAGGCAAGAGCACGCTTTCGGCAGTGCTGGCCGGCAAACCTCAGTTCACCGTGACCGGGGGCAGCATGACCTTCATGGGGCAGGACCTGCTTGCCATGTCTCCTGAAGAAAGGGCATGGGCGGGACTTTTCCTCTCCTTCCAGTATCCTGTCGAGATACCTGGAGTTTCCATAACCAATTTCATGAAGACCGCCCTCAACTGCCGCCGCAAGGCGCAGGGACTCGAGCC
>JABUTS010000222.1 GCA_021443565.1 Bacteroidales bacterium
CCGGCACCTTGTTGAGAGCAATCTGCTCGCGCAGGCCCGCGAAAAGTATCATCGCGAGTCCGAAACCGAGAGAGGTCGCGAAAGCATACACGACAGCCTCTGCGAGGTTGAACATGTGCGCCTCGCCCCCGAGGAAGGAGAACTCCTTGGTGACCACGTTGATGGCAACACCGAGAACCGCGCAGTTGGTGGTGATGAGCGGGAGGAAGATGCCGAGGGCCGCATAGAGGGCCGGGCTTATCTTCTTGAGCACGATTTCCACCATCTGGACAAGCGCCGCAATCACGAGAATGAAGACTATGGTCTGCATGAACTCGATGCCGCAGAGAATGAGCAGCTTGTTGATGAGGAAGGTCACGAGGGTGGCGAGGGTGATGACGAAGCATACCGCGCCGCTCATGCCTGTCGCAGTGGAAACCTTGTTTGACACGCCCAGGAAAGGACATACGCCGAGGAACTGCGAAAGCAGGATGTTGTTGACGAAAATCGCCGAGATGATGATGAGTATGAATTCCATATCTTTCCTCCTTACTGCTTAGCGATGTATTTGCGGAAAATTACCATAAGATAGCCCAGCGCGAGGAAGGCTCCGGGGGCGAGGACGAAGGCGAGGATGCCGTCGCCTGCGAGGAACTTCCACCCGAAAGCCGAGCCGCTGCCGAGTATCTCGCGAACGAGGCCGAGCACTGTGAGGGCAGCGGTGAAACCGAGGCCTATGCCTATGCCGTCAAGTGCGGAGTCTGCCACCGAGTTCTTGTTGGCGAAGGCTTCTGCGCGGCCAAGCACGATGCAGTTCACCACGATGAGAGGGATGAACACGCCGAGGGTCGCGTAGATGGCAGGCACGAAGGCCTGCATCAAGAACTGGAGCACCGTGACGAAGGTCGCGATCACCACGATGTATGAAGGGATGCGGACCTTGTCGGGTATGAAGCGGGCGATTGCGGAAATCGCCATGTTGGAGAGCACGAGTACGAACATGGTCGCAAGTCCCATGCTCATTCCGTTGATTGCCGAAGTGGTTGTTCCGAGGGTCGGACACATACCGAGTACAAGGACAAACGTCGGATTCTCCTTGACGAGGCCTTTGGTAATAAGTGAAAGCTTGCTCATGTTTACTCCTCCTTGTTTTCGTTGGAAGGGGTGCTTGCACCGGTGTTGGCGTCAGCCTCCTCTCCTCTTATGGTCTTGAAAACCTCCACAGCGATGGCTACTGCGTTTGAGAACGCACGCGAGGTGATGGTGGCCGCAGTTATCGCGTCCACGTCACCGCCGTCCTTGCCGACCTTGATTACCTTGGAAGAAGGGTCGAAGCCCTTCCACTGGCCTATGAAAGGCTCGTCCTGGCACTTGAGGCCGAGTCCCGGGGTCTCATTGTTGGCGTCGATCACGCTGACGTTGTTGATCACTCCGTCCCTGCGTATGCCGACCATTATCTTAACTGCGCCTCCGAAACCTATGGCTGAAGACTTGATTGCATAGCCTGCGGTCTCATTGCCGTTGCTGATGGTGTAGTATTCGTAGGTCTTGTCGCCGAGAGCCACGGTCTGAACCTCCGAAGGAGTACCTTCAAGCACCTTGGAGATGGATCCTGCGAGAGCCTGCTGGGCAGCCTTCTCGATAGGTTCCTTGGTCAGGGCGTAAACTCCTGCGAGTATTGCCGAGCAGATGAGGCAGACGGCGAAAAGGCAGGCAAACATGTTGCCGAAAGTTGACTTCGTAGCCATATCCTAAGCCCTCCCGAATTTCTTTGACTTGAACCAGCCGTTGAGCAGCGGAACAGTCGCGTTCATGATGAGGATGGAGAAGGACATTCCCTCCGGATAAGAGCCGAAATAACGGATTATCATGGTGAGAAGGCCTATGCCCACACCGAAGACTATGCCTCCCTTGGGACTCATAGGCGAGGTTACATAGTCGGTTGCCATGAAGATGGAACCGAGTAGCATGCCGCCGGTGAGCATGTTGAACACAGGGTCGGTGAACTTGTCAGGATTGATGAGCCAGAAGATTCCGCTGAAAATAATCACGGTCGCCCAGATGGAGAGTGTGATGTGCGGACGTATCACCCTGCGGACAAGGAGATATGCGAAACCGAGTATCAGGGCAAGTGCGGAAATCTCACCTACCGAGCCTCCTATATTGAAGAAGAGGCTGTTGAGGTAGTCCATGTGGACGCTGCCGCCTTCCTTCGCGAGACCGAGAGGTGTGGCGCCTGTGAAGGCGTCAGGGCCGAAATCGGTGCCTGTCCATGCGTGGCTGATCACCTGGCTGAGGCTGAGGCCCGCCTTAGGTGCCGACCACGCGGTCATCTGGGTAGGGAAGGAGATGAGAAGGAATACACGGGCGGTGATGGCTGGGTTGAAAAGGTTCTGGCCCAGACCGCCGAAGGTGAGCTTGGCCACGCCTATGGCTATTACCGCGCCCGTGAATATTATCCACCATGGGCAGGTGGAAGGTACGTTGAGAGCGAGAAGAACGCCTGTCACGGCTGCTGACCAGTCGCAGATGGTGTTCGGACGCTTCAGCATGAATCTGGTGATGAGATACTCGAGGCCGACGCAGGAAACGACGCTAACGAGCAACACCTCAAGCTCTGCCCAGCCGTAGAACAGCACTGAAACCAGCACTGCGGGGAGCATCGCAATCACCACGTCGCGCATCAGACTTGAAGTCGATGTCTTGGAGTGGATATGTGGTGATGGTGAAACAATCAATTTGTTCATATCTGTCTTTGTTTGTTTCCGGAAGGCTCCGGAAAGACGGTTTTACTTCTTTGGAGCCCTTGAGCGTATGATCTTGATGACATCTCCCTTCGCAAGGCGTATGGTGTCGAGGAGAGGAATGTTGGCCGGGCAGGTATAGAGGCAGCAGCCGCACTCTATGCAGTCATGCACACCGTTTTCCTCGAGGGCATCGTACATTCCGTTCCTTGCAAGTTTGTTGAGAAGGAAAGGTTCGAGTCCCATAGGGCAGGCATCGGCGCACTTCGCACAGCGTATGCAGTTGGTCTCCTGTTTTCTGACGGTCTGCTCCGCAGTCATGTAGAGAAGGGATGAAGAGCCCTTCACCGTGCATGCGTCGAGATTAGCCACGGCCTTGCCCATCATAGGGCCGCCGCTGATTATCTTGGATACCTCCTGGGGAACGCCGCCGGCCTGTTCCGCGACAAAGGAGAGAGGGAAGCCTATCCTGAAGAGGTAGTTGTGCTGCCTGTCGGCTGGAAGGCAGTTGCCGGTCACCGTCATGGTATTGGTAATCAGAGGCATATTCTTCTGGACAGCATCGTAGACCGCGAGAGAGGTAGCCACGTTCTGGACCACGGCACCCACGTCGATAGGAAGTCCCATGGACTTCACCTGACGGCCCATGACAGCGTCTATGAGCTGCTTCTCACCGCCCTGAGGGTATTTCTTCTTGAGAACCATGACCTCTATGCCAGAGTATGCCGCTCCGCACTTTCCGAGTTCGGCGAGGGCATCCGACATGGCCTTGATAGCCTCAGGCTTGTTTTCCTCAATGCCTATCACCGTCCTGCATCCGCCGAGCACCTGCTTCATGATGGCGGCTCCAATAATGATCCTGGAGCTCTGCTCTATCATGATTCGGTTGTCCGAAGTGAGGTAAGGCTCGCACTCCGCGCCGTTGAGAATTAGGCACTCCGCTGTCTTTCCCGGAGGCGGGTTGAGCTTCACATGGGCAGGGAAGGTTGCGCCTCCGAGGCCCACGACTCCGTTGTTCTTAATCCTGTCAAGTATGAACTGGCGGTCGGAAGGTATCTCTGTCACGAGGGTGTCCGAAAGGTCTATGCCCTCTGCCCATTCGTCCGGTTCCACGAGAATCTCGACATGGGTCATGTTGTTGCCCGCGAGGTCCTTGCGGGGACCTATGGACTTGACCGTTCCGGTCACTGAGGAATGGACGAAGGCTGAAATGAATCCGCCCGGCTCCGCTATCACCTGGCCAGTCTTCACCCTGTCGCCCACAGCCACAACCGGCTTTGCGGGAGCTCCAAGGTGCTGGGCCATTGAAATGTATACCGTCTGCGGAAGAGGAAGAACCTCTATAGCGCAGTTGCGTGAAATCTTGCTGTCATTTGGGTGGACGCCACCTATTCTGAACGTTTTCATGGTCTTACTCCTCCTTCTTTACAGGTTCTGCCACTGGTGCTGGTGCCGGTGTCGCTGCAGGGGCCGCCGTCGGTGCCGGCTTCGGCTTGATAACCGGGAAGTTCACTGCATGAATGGCTCCGGTAGGGCATTCAGCCACGCACTTCTTGCAGAGCTTGCACTTTGTGAAATCTATATAAGCTACATTGTTCTCTACGGTTATCGCCTCGTGGGTGCAGACCTTGGCGCACTTTCCGCAGCCTATGCAGGCCGCCTTGCATGCCTTGCGAGCAACGGCGCCCTTGTCCTTGTTCACGCAGCTTACGAATACCCTCATGTTGCGAGGGCCCTTGTTGCGAAGCTCGATAACCGCCTTTGGGCAGGCCTTCACGCAGGCTCCGCAGGCCGTACACTTGTCCTGGTCCACTACCGGAAGGCCAGTCCCGGTATCCATCGAAAGAGCTCCGAACTGGCATGCCGCAACACAGTCTCCGCAGCCGAGGCAGCCGAACGGGCAGCCTGTGTCTCCGCTGTATAGAGCAGCCTTGACCCGGCATGACTTGAGACCGTCATAGTCGTTTATGACAGGCCTGTTCTCGCAGGAACCGTTGCATCGTACCACAGCCGTCATAGGAGCCTTTTCCTTCACCTCGAGACCGAGCACTTCCGCAACTTTCTTCATGGTATCATTGCCGCCGACCGGGCAGAAATTGCTGTCCAGGTTGCCGGCCTCCACGCAGCTCTGGGCGAATGCGCGGCAGCCTGCAAATCCGCAGCCTCCGCAGTTCGCTCCGGGCATAACCTTCTCCACCTCGTCTATCCTCGGGTCCTCCTCAACCTTGAAGCGCTTGGCAACAAGGAAAAGAATGACCGCGAGAAGTCCTCCGAGAACGGTAAGGATCGCGATTGTCCAGATGATTGTCGTTGTCATTTGTCTATTGGTTATGTTATTTCAATTCAAATACGAATTCGTTCCTGAGTTTCCCCCTGAAAAGCCATACCACGAAATAGTAGAGGGCCACAGTCACGAGACCACTGAGCCCACACACCAGTTCGGACGCCCCGAAAGCATTGGCCACCAGCACCGCCGCCATCAGAAGCAGCAGGGGTATCACATAGGAAATCCACACCGCCTTCAGGCCCATGGACTGCTTCATAAGCACCTCCACCTCCGCCCCGACCTCACGGAAATCGTAAGGATCGGTTGGCAGTTGTATTACCTTGTCCCCGCTCTCGCCGAAGCCGCAGAGTTCCTTTGCATGGCACGACGAACAGCCGCTATGCGAGGTGAACTCGACGGTGGTGAACTGGGGATTGATTTCCAGTATCCTGCCGGGATGGGTTACATTCATGTTCTTTGCCATATTATTTCTGAATAAGTGCGGTAAACGGATATTTCAGTCCGGAATAGTCCTTGAGACGTCCGGATGCGACTCCTATTTTGATAGGAGCCACGAACTGGACCGGGACGCGGTTCTTGTCGTCGGACACCCATATTGTCATATCCTGGTCGCTCTTGAACACCTCCCCTTCAATCAGGTCAGCAGCGAATTTTATCGTCTTCACCTGACCCAGGCCCTTGACCTTTATGGTCTCACGGCCGAGAAGTATGAAGTGCACGTTGTATATGTCGTCGTCAATCACGAAGCTCATGGGATATTTCACGTCCGGCTGCACGCTGTCGAAGTCCATGTTTCTGGCAAAATAGAAAAGCGACGGAAGGTCGAACACCTTGTCGTCGAGAGGTATCTGCACCCTTCTCTGGCCTCTCTTGGGAGTATAGACGTCGGCTTCTATCCTGGCCGGAGTCGCCAGCCACTTGTAGTTGAAGCTGTTCTTGGCCAGATACTTGCCCTCGCTGCGATAACAGGTGAACTTCCATGGCTGTATGCCGTTGCAGGTAAACCATGACTGGAAATTCTCGCGAACCTTCAACACCCAGTCGTACTTTTTCACGGTTTGACCTTCCACTGTGCAGTGGAACACCGGCGTGCCGTTCATTTCCTCCCTCTCGAGAGCGACGCTGCCTATTCCCACGTCCGCGTTGAGCAAGCCCCACTCATAGTGCATGGAATACGTCAGGTTCTCTCCCGCCTTGTACGCCAGTTCACTTTCCAAAGTGGTGAGTACGGGCACACGCCCCCCCGCCTGCTGCGGAGAGATTTTCTGCACAGGAAGAAAGGCGGCAGCCAGAGATATGAGCAGTCCGGACAAGTTCATTAGAAATCGTTGTTTGATCCGAAGTCATCGGATGAAATCATGTCCATGCCGTTCATCGCCGATTCCACTATTCCGCCCTGGAACTCAGATGCAGCCTCTGAGGGATCTTCGAAGCGCACCCTCTCAGCCCTGAAGTAGAGGTCCACGTCCCCGATTTCGCCGTTTCTGTGCTTCGCGATGATGAGAGTGGTCTTGCCCTTGTCTTCCGGGTTCTCGGAAAGGCCCTGATAGTCGGCGCGATGGATGAAGAGTACCATATCTGCATCCTGCTCTATTGAGCCGGATTCGCGGAGGTCATTGAGCTGAGGGCGTCCGTTGCTGGTCGTGCCGCGCTGCACTGCCTGGCGGCTGAGTTGGGACAGGGCTATGATAGGCACGTTGAGTTCCTTTGCCGTGGCCTTGAGAGTGCGGGAAATGGCTGCCACCTCCTGCTCTCTCATGCTCCTGAGTTCTGCAGGGCCCTGCATGAGCTGCAGATAGTCCACAATAACGAGCCTTACACCCTTCTGCTTGACCAGCCTTTTCACCTTGGAACGGAATTCCATCACAGGAAGCTGTGCCGTATCGTCGATGTAAAGCGGTGCCTTGGCGAGATGGGCGAGCCTGGTTTCGAGTTCCTTCCACTCGTAGCTTTCGAGCCTTACTCCGCCCTTTATCTTGTCGGCGGGCATACCGGTTTCGGTGACCATCATACGCTTTACAAGCTGTATTGACGGCATCTCAAGCGAGAAAATGGCGACAGGGAAGTTATAGTCTACAGCCGCATTCCTCGCTATGTTGAGCACGAAAGCCGTCTTTCCGACAGAAGGACGGGCTGCAAGTATGATAAGGTCCGACGGCTGCCATCCCAGCGTTATCCTGTCGAGCGTGGTCAGTCCTGAAGGAACTCCGGTGTAGCCCTTCTGACCCTGCAGACGCTCTATGTCGCTCATTGCCTTGGTTATCACCGAGCCTATCTCCTCCACGTCCTTCTTGACGTTGTCCTGGATGGCGGCGAAGACCTTTGCCTGGGCCGTGTCTATCAAGTCCTCCACATTGACGCTGTCGTCGTATGAAGATTTGAGTATGTCATAGGATGCGGTGATGAGTTCCCTCTGGATATGCTTCTGCTTGAGCACCTTGACATGGAACTCGACATGGGCGGCCGCACCTATCTTGCGGGACAGTTCGGCAAGGGCCACGGGACCTCCGGCAGCTTCAAGGTTTCCGAGCTGGCGAAGTTTCTGGGCCACGGTGAGGATGTCCACCGGAGCATGTTCGTTGGCAAGCTTCAGTATGGCCTCGAATATCATCCTGTGGCGTTCGTCATAGAAGCACGAAGGAGTCAGGTCTTCGACTGTGTCGTCGACGACCGAAGGCTCTATCAGCATGGCTCCGAGGACTGCTTCTTCAACATCAAGAGCTTGAGGCGGTTTTGTACCCATCTCAAGCCCAAGTGTATCAAGATTAAGCACGTCCTTCTTTCTGCCACGGGTGTTCCGCTGTTCTGGCATGGGACTGCTTGCTATTTGAAATCTCCTACAAGTATGCGTCCGCAGTGCTCACAGATAATCATCTTCCTGTTGGAAGCGATGTCGATGAGTCTCTGAGGAGGAATGGTGTTCATGCAGCCGCCGCAGGCGTTGCCGTTGTATACGGGAACGACGGCAAGGTGATTCTTCACGCTGCTCCTGATTCTCTCATAGGCGCTCATGGTCCTCTCGTCGATCTTGGCGGCGCAGGCCTCCCTGACCTCGCGGAGCTTCTCCTCCTGCACAGCAGTAGCCTCGACTATGGTCTCGAGCTCGGCCTGCTTTGCAGCGAGGTCTCCGTTGCGTATCTCTATCTGCTCGCGGACCTGTCCGAGGTCGGTCTTCGCCAGGAAGAGGTCTTCCTTTGCCTCATTGATTCTCTTCTCCGCAATCTGGCGGAGAAGGTCGAGGTTCTCGATTTCCTTGCTCAGCGAATCGTACTCGCGGCTGTTGGAAACGTTCTCCATCTGGGCCTGATACTTCTCGATCTGGGCATTATAGTCCACGATGCTGTTCTTGTAGTCAGCCTTGTCGGCTTCAATCTGCTCCATGGCGGCGACTATGCTTTCGTCGCGGCCTGTAAGGTCTTCTATTTCCTCGGTGAGCCTTTCAACTTCGAGAGGAAGTTCGCCCCTGAGCTGGAGAATCTTGTCTATCTCGGTGTCAGCCTGCTGGAGGTCGTAGAGAGTCTTGAGCTTCTCCTCTACGCTGAGACCTGTTTCAGCGAAACTCTTCTGGATTGAAACGAAGGTTTCCCTCTGGTCAACGTGCGCTTCCACCTTGCTTGTCTTCTTAGCCATGTGTTTATATATCAAATGATTATTTATCAGTACAAAATGCAGTATGCAAAGGTATGAAAAAAAGTTCGAATCTTCACAGGGAAGAACTGATTTCCTTGAGTTGCTCCCTGATGGAACGGAGGCTCTCGAGAACCTTTATTTTCCTCGTGTCCTCGCTGCGGTCTCCGGCCAGCTTTTTGGCAGCGCCTTCGAGGGTCAGTCCGCAGTCCTTCACGAGATAATGTATGGTCTTGAAGGTTTCCACGTCCTCCGGAGAAAAGAGACGGTTGCCCTTGGCGTTTCTCTTGGGATGGATGAATTTTGAGAAGTTGTCGGACCAGAAACGCACAAGAGAGATGTTTTCTCCGAGAAGCCCGGCGACTTCGCCGATAGTGTAAAGGATCTTTGCCATGGTTAATAGTGTTACTGTCGGGTTAATCCATTGATTGTCCAGCACTTGACGCCATTATCGCCACAGCTGCGTAATCCTTGGGGCCAAGGCTGGCGAAAAGGTGGTCGACAGGGTCGAGGCAGGTGCTGTCGCGCCATACCTCATAGTGGAGGTGGGGTGCAAAAGAGCTGCCGGAGGTGCCCACGGTGCCTAAGAGGTCGCCTTTGCGGAGGGTTGCTCCGGGACGGGCGTAGATGTCTGCGAGGTGGGCGTACCTGGTGCGGAAGCCGCCTTCGTGTGAGAGTACCACGGTGTTGCCGTCACCCTTGCTCGAGCGTGTTGCCGAGACCACCGTGCCGTCTGCCGCAGCTACAACCTTCTCGCCTGCCTGGGACATTATGTCAAGCCCCCTGTGGGTGGTTGTGACCTTGTAGAAGGGGTTGACCTTCTCACCCACCGATGCGCCACACCGTGCGTATGAGAAGTTTTCCACGGGCACGCTCATGGGCGGAAGCACCACCTGCCTGCCGGCGAGCTTGCCGAAGACCTCGAGGAAATTTTTCTCCACGTCGGCCGCAGCCCTGTCCAGGGCATCCAACTTAGAGCTGGCGTAGAGTGCTATGTCAGTTTCCTCCAGAGTATCGGCCAGCGGAATGACCGTGGTGTTGGAGAGTTGCTCCACCGAGGGAGCCCCCGTCTTGAATATGTTGCTGTATATCTCGTTGTCCCTGGCCTCAAGTCCCTTCATCACGGATGAAAGCATCCTGTCCCTTTCCTCCAGCCTCTCGTAGATCCGGGCATAAAGGCGGTTTTCCTCCTTGAGATGCTTCTCCGAATCGGTGCTTATGAAAAGGGCTGCCACCATATAATATAATACGGCGAGCGAGGAGGTTGCTATGAAGAATTTCAGTACCTTCATGAGCTTCTCCCGTATTGAGATCGTCACTTTCCTGAAAGTGAAGTCCTCCAGGTCGAACTTGTATCTGTTTCCTGCCATATCCTATCTCCTTACCCTCTTCACGACCGGATAGGACGACGCCTTCTCGCTTTCGTCGCGGCTCCTGTCGGTAAGCGCCTTGTATTCCTCGACGGGCATGTCCAGGTCCATATAGCCGTATGGGTTGATGTGTTTGTCCTTGTAGAATAGTTCGTAGTGCAGGTGAGAGCCTGTGGAACGGCCGGAGTTGCCCACCTCACCTATCTTCTCTCCCCTCTTGACCGGGATACCCTCATTCACGAGTATCACCTTCAGGTGGGCATATCTGGTCTTGTAGCCGAAGCCGTGATCTATCACTACGCAGTTGCCGTAGCCGTTGATTTCGAAACCGCAGCTTTCAATCACTCCGTCGCCTGTCGCATATACCGGATTGCCAGGCTTCATGGAGAAATCCATTCCCGTATGCATCCTGCTGCTTCCGTGTATCGGGTCGGTGCGATATCCGAACGGGCTGGAAACGCTGAATTTGTTCCTGTCGGGGGTGATGGGAGGTATGGCCGGCACGCACGAGGCCATGTCGCCGGCCCTTCTCGCAAGGCTGAGCACCTCGTCATAAGACTTTGACTGGACATAAGCCTTCTTCGTGAGCACGTCCATCCTCCTTGCGGAGGCAGACATCTGGCTGCCGAAGCCCTCGAGCTCGTTGTACCTGTTGAGACCTTCGAAGCCTTCGGAGCGAACCTCCTCTGGAATGGCGTTGAGGGCGAAAATGGAGCGGTAGATGTCGTTGTCCCTAAGGGCAAGGCCGGACAGATACTCGTCGTAGGAATCCATCTTCCTGTCTATCATGTCCACCTTGGAAGCCCAGCTCTCGTTGCGGAGCTTCAGTATCCTGGTCTTGGGAAGTTCGACGCCCAGCGACACGGCTATCCAGAAATAGAGCGCCGAAAGCGCGATGCTCCCCAGAAACACCATCAGGTATCTCCACATCCTCTCCTTCAGCGTTATGCCGGGCTTCTCGTCATAGAGAAGCGTTTCAGGATTCAATATGTATCTCTCGAACTTTGCCATGCACCAGTTGTCCCGTCTCAACCTTGTATGTTGTCAAGCACCGACTTTGAAGTACCCTTCCCCGTTCCGTACGAGCAGATGTCCCGGAACCCACGCAGGAAATCCTCCGCAGACATCCTCTTCTTTCCCGCAAGCTGCAGTTCGTCGACCGAAAGCACCCCGTCGGCAGTACGCACGGCGAGGAAAGTCCTGGAGTCGCTGAGCAGGCTTCCCGGCGCAGCGCTCTCCCAGCCTTCCGGCATGGTCGCAGGCATGCTCACCCTGAACAGCTTGAGCACCGTGCTCTCCCCGTCCTTCTCCAGGGTGGTGAACGCCGCAGGATAAGGGCTGAGGCCTCTCACGAGATTACGAATCCTCGCGCTGCCGTCGTTCCAGTCTATGTGACACAGTTCGCGGGTAATCTTAGGCGCAGGCCTGAGAACCTCGCTGCCCTGGACGAAACTCTTCTGGAGGCGGTACTCCACGCTGTTGTCCTCTATTGCCTCGACAGTCTGGACAACCAGTCGCGAGCCAATCTCCATCAGGGCGTCGTGTACGTCTCCGAGGCTGTCATCCTCCTTGATTCTGTATTGTTCACGGAACATGATGGTTCCGGTATCCATTCCGTCATCTATCCTGAAAGTGGTCACGCCCGTAATGCCGTCGCCGTTGATGACTGCCCAGTTGATGGGAGCTGCGCCCCTGTACTGAGGCAGGAGGGCAGCATGGAGATTGAAAGTGCCCAGACGAGGCATGCTCCACACCACCTTGGGCAGCATCCTGAATGCCACCACAACGAAAAGGTCCGCCTTCCACGCCGCAAGGGCCTCGAGGAACGCCGGGTCCTTCAGAGAGAGAGGCTGAAGCACGGGTATGCCGCGCTCCACCGCATATTTCTTCACGGCGCTTTCGTTCACCTTCATACCCCTGCCGCTCTGCTTGTCGGCAACGGTCACCACTCCCACCACGTCATAGCCCGACGCGAGCAGGGCCTCAAGGGGAGCAACGGCGAACTCCGGCGTTCCCATATATACTATCCTTGTCTTTCTGAACACGTTCATGATTTTTCTCTTTAATCGCCTTGCCCCCGACTTGAGGTTATCCATCGAGAACAGGGCGGAGTCGTTGATTGCCTTCCTCGTGAGGAAGATTCCTATTGGCAGCAGCACGGCCGTGGCTATGAATGCCCCCATCGCCGGTGTCATGGATCCGTCCTTCGCCTGCTTGGTACCTATGGTGTCTATCACCCAGTAGAACACGAAAAACAGTACGGAAATGATGGCGGAGGTAGCCAGACCTCCCTTCCTGATGATGGAGCCGAGAGGCGCGCCTATGAAGAAGAAAACGAAGCACGCAAAAGCCAGCGCGAACTTCTTGAAAATTTCAAGGTCAACCCTGCGGAGTATGAAGATGTAGTAGTCCACGTCCCTCGACATCATGTCAATTGAGGTTCCGAGTTCCGCCGCCGACTCCCTGGCCCTCATATAGGCGTCCAGCTTGTCCTGGATGCTGTCATACTCTCCCAGATTCTCGTCCTCGAACGGGACTGTTGCCGGAAACTCCGAGGTATCCAGCTGGGCGCTCCACCTGAAGGCCCTGTTGTGCCTCATACTGGCGAGGTTGTTCAGAAGGCAACTGTCGAAGATGTGGCCGAGAGAGTCATGGTCCTGGCGCAGCACCTTGAGTTCCTTGGCCTTGGTCTCATTGGAGAAACGGCTGGTGTCCGATTTCTGGAAGGAGTAGTTTTCGAGAGGTATAACCATGGACTGCCTGCGGAAGTCAATGGTCTGAAGCTGCAGGGTTGTGTCGCGGTAGCGCCTGGTGTTGGTCTCCTCGTAGTTGGTTCCGTTGAAGAGGGAGAAGGTCAGGTACGACTTGTCCTCCGAAATCTTCATCATGGCCGAATCTGCCACGGTCAGGCTCACGTTGCCGTTGTTCGAACTATGGTTATAGACCATCACACCCCTCATCATACCGGTTTCGTCGTCCCTCTCGTCAACACGGAGTATGTAGTTGTCTATGCCGTTGTAGAAGGTTCCCGTCGGTATCTTTATCTCCTCCTTAGTCCTGCCTATGTCGTCACGCAGGGTGAAAATATTCTCGTAGGCGATGGGGATGAGGTTGTTCGCGGCGAAAAAGGCAAGGATGGAGATGATGGCGGACACCACGATGAGAGGCGCGAGCACCCTGGAAAGGGACACTCCCGCCGACTTGATTGCAAGCAGTTCGTTGTTTTCTCCCAGATTGCCCAGCGTCATCATCGACGCCAGCAGGGTTGAGAGCGGGAGGGCCATGGGAAGAAGGGTACAGCAGCCCCAGCCCATGAATTCAGCTATGGTCCTGAGTCCCAAGCCCTTGCCCACCAGCTCATCTATATACAGCCAGAGAAAATCCATCATCAGGACGAAAATGACGACCAGAAGGACCGCGAAGAACGGCCCTATGAAGGAAGTCAATATGAATCTGTCGAGTCTTTTCATCCCGTGATCTCCCCTGCGGAGGCTGTCCCCTATGCGAGCGCGAGCTCGACGAGTTTATCCAATGCAGCGGCAAGGCCGGAAGTTTCCTTTCCGCCTGCGGTCGCAAGGCTTGCAGGTCCGCCACCGCCGCCGAGTATGAGTTTTGCCGCTTCGCGTATGTCCTTGCCGGCATTCTTTCCGGTAGCGACCAGGTCGGCAGAATACATCAGCATGAGCTGAGGCTTGCCCGCAACCTCGTATGCGGCAGCAAGCGCCGTGCCTGAAACCGACTTCTGGAGCGCGAATGCCGCGTCCTTGAGCATGGCCGCGTCCTCAACGTCGGAAGGCCGGAGCCTTATGAGGCTGATGCTTCCGCTTTGTTCCGCCTTGCCTGCGAGCTCCCTGGCATAGGAAGCTGCCCTGGCCTTCGCGAATTCCTCCACGGTCTTCCTGTATGAGGCGTTTTCCTCCACGAGCTTGCCTATCGCGCCGCAGAGGTCAGGGGTATTGTTGAAGAAGGCCTTTGCATCGTGAATCTGGTCCTCAGCGCCGAACACAAGCTGCTCTGCAGCCTCGCCGGTCACAGCCTCGATACGCCTGATGCCTGCTGCAACTGCGCCCTCGGACACAATCTTGAAGAAGCCTATGTTTCCTGTGGCGGAGGTGTGGCAGCCACCGCAAAGCTCGACGCTGTCGCCGAACTTCACCACGCGAACCTTGTCGCCGTACTTCTCGCCGAAGAGGGCGATTGCGCCCATCTCCTTCGCCTCGTCCATGCTTGCCTCGCGGTTCTCGACGAGAGGATTGTTCTCGCGTATGAGGGCGTTCACCCTGCGCTCGACTGCGCGCAGCTGCTCGGGCGAAACCTTCTCGAAATGGGAGAAGTCGAAGCGGAAATATCCGTCGCAGACGTATGATCCCTTCTGCTCGACATGGGTGCCGAGCACCTCGCGGAGCACCTGGTCGAGGATGTGGGTGCAGGTATGGTTGTTGGCTATCCTGCGGCGGCGCTCTGCGTCAACCTCGAGGGTGAAGCTGCCGGTGCAGTCCTCTGGGAAGCGGTCTGCAAGGTGGATGGTGAGGTTGTTTTCCTTCACCGTGTTCACTATGCTTATCTTCTCTCCGTTTTCAGCAACCACATAGCCGGTGTCGCCAACCTCGCCGCCCATCTCCCCGTAGAAAGGAGTGCGGTCGAACACTATCTGGAGCAGTTCCCTGTTCTTCTGCTTCACGACGCGGGTCTTGAGTATCTGGGCACCCTCCACGGTGGTGGTGTCGTAACCGAGGAACTGTACCTCCTCGCCAGTGTGGTATTCGTTCCAGTCTCCGAACTCGTTCGCGGTGGCGTTGCGGGCGCGATCCTTCTGCTTCTGAAGCTCCGCGTTGAAGCCCTCATGGTCCACGGTGAAACCGTTTTCTGTCGCGATGAGGTCGGTGAGGTCTATAGGGAAGCCGAAAGTATCATAAAGCGTGAAGGCGTCGACTCCGCTGATGAGTTTGGTTTCCGCCGACTTCTCCATGTACTCGTCCATGAGCTTTATTCCGCGGTCGAGAGTCCTGAGGAAGGCGTTCTCCTCCTCGCGTATCACGCTCTCGATGAGTTTCTGCTGGCTCGCTATTTCAGGATAGGCCTCGCCCATGTCGTCCACGAGCTGAGGGACGAGACGGCAGAGGAAAGGCTCGTTGAAGCCGAGGAAGGTATAGCCGTAGCGGACAGCGCGGCGGAGTATGCGCCTGATGACATAGCCCGCCTTCGCGTTCGAAGGAAGCTGTCCGTCGGCGATTGCAAAGCTTATCGTGCGTATATGGTCGGCTATCACGCGCATCGCAATATCCGACTTGCGGTCCTCACCATAGCGGTGGCCGGAAAGTTCCCCTATCTTGCCGAGAAGGCCGGAGAACACGTCTGTGTCATAGTTGCTGTTCTTGCCCTGGAGCACTGCACAGAGGCGCTCGAAGCCCATGCCGGTGTCTATGTTCTTGGCAGGAAGCGGCTCAAGATGGCCGTCGGCCTTGCGGTTGAACTGCATGAACACGAGGTTCCATATCTCGATTACATGGGGGTCGCTCTGGTTCACGAGCTCACGGCCGGGTATGCCGCTGGCCTTCTTCTCCTCTTCCGTGCGTATGTCCACATGGATCTCTGAACAAGGGCCGCAAGGGCCGGTATCACCCATCTCCCAGAAATTGTCATGCTTGTTTCCGAGCAGGATGCGGTCTTCCGGAAGATACTTGAGCCAGGCCTGGCGTGCCTCCTCGTCCATGGAGGTGCCGTCCTCTTCAGAGCCCTCGAAAACTGTCGCGTAGAGTATGCTCTTGTCTATCTTGTAAACCTCGGTGAGCAGTTCCCATGCCCAGTCTATGGCCTCAGTCTTGAAATAGTCGCCGAAGCTCCAGTTGCCGAGCATCTCAAACATGGTATGGTGGTAGGTATCATGGCCCACTTCCTCGAGGTCGTTATGCTTTCCGCTCACGCGGAGGCACTTCTGCGAGTCGGCCGCACGGTTGAATTTTGATGCGGTGTTGCCGAGGAATATGTCCTTGAACTGGTTCATTCCTGCATTTGTGAACATCAGCGTCGGGTCATTCTTCACGACCATGGGCGCTGACGGAACGATGGTATGGCCCTTTGACTCGAAGAAGTCGAGGAAGGCCTTTCTGATTTCCTTTGCTGTCATCTTATCTGTTTCTGATATTTATCCTAGTTGTTTTTCTTCTGTGGGTCTTTGAAGAGGATGGCGAAGAGCACGCCCACCACGAGCGCATAGCATGCGAAGATGTACCAAGCCTTCCCCCAGTCCGGGGTCTGGGCGTTGTATACGCAGGCATTCACAACCCTGCCGGCCGCCCATGTTCCTATGGAAGCTCCGAGGCCGTTGGTCATGAGCATGAACAGGCCCTGGGCTGAATTTCTTATCGATTTGTCGGTGTTTTCGTTGACATAGAGGGAGCCGCTGATGTTGAAGAAGTCAAAGGCGACGCCGTAGACTATGCATGAGAGTATGAAAAGCCATACGCCAGCGCCCGGGTTGCCTATGGCAAAGAAGCCGAAGCGGAACACCCACGCGAACATTGCAATGAGCATGACTTTCTTGATGCCGAACTTCTTCATGAAGAAAGGAATGAGAAGTATGCAGAGGGTCTCCGAAACCTGCGAGAGCGAGATGAGGGCGTTGGCGTTGTTTGCGCCCCATGCACTTGCGTATTCAGGCATGGCCTTGAAGGAGGTGATGAAGGTGTTCGCGTAGCCGTTCGTTATCTGGAGAGAGGCTCCGAGCAGCATGGAGAATATGAAGAAAATCGCGAACTGACGGTCCCTGAAAAGCTTGAAGGCGGTAAGTCCGAGAGTGTCTGCGAGAGACTGGGAGTTCTCACCCTCGGGCTTGCAAGGGCAGGCCGGGAGACTGAGCGAATAGGCTGCAAGCACTATGCTGAGGCCTCCGGAAACAAGGAACTGCTCATAAGAGTGTTGGAGTTGTATGCCCTGGCCGTTTTTCACGAAATTCACGAGGAGCATGCAGCAGATGAAGCCTACGGTTCCGAACACGCGGATAGGAGGGAAGGACTTCACCGTATCCATGCCGGCACCCTCGAGGGCACTGTAAGCCACTGAGTTGGCTATGGCAAGAGTAGGCATGTAGAAGGCCACGCTGATACCGTACAGCAGGAAGAACGGGCCGAAGTCCACCTGTGGGGAAGTCATGGCATAGAAGCCTGCTGCCAGCATGGACAAGCCTGCCAGCAGGTGGCAGAGCGAGAGGGTTTTCTGCGCCGGAATCCACTTGTCAGCGACTATGCCCATGAGCGCGGGCATGAAGATGGAAACGAAGCCCTGCATGGCGAAGAAGAGCCATATCTTAGGTCCCATACCTATTCCCGCGAGGTAACTGCCCATTGATGTGAGATACGAGCCCCACACGGCGAACTCCAGAAAGTTCATGATAATCAGTCTGAGACTGACGGCTTTTTGTTTCATATTCTGCAAATTTAATTTCCTGTATTTTCCCGTTTACGAGATATAATCTCGCAAAGATACGAATTTTGCGTCAAAAATTTCTATCTTTGGCGGTCGAATCGCGAGAAAAACAATGGAATTCAAGCTGATAAGCAAGGATACGCAGTCCGGCGCAAGGTGCGGAGAGATAAAAACCGACCATGGTGTCATCCATACCCCCATATTCATGCCTGTGGGTACGGTTGGTTCCGTGAAAGGCATCTATCACCGTGACCTGAAGGAGGATATCAAGGCCGAGATCATACTTGGGAACACCTATCACCTCTACCTCAGGCCCGGGCTCGATACCCTCCGCAAGGCAGGCGGCCTGCACCGCTTCGAGTCATGGGACCGTCCCATACTCACCGACAGCGGCGGCTTCCAGGTATTCTCGCTCTCTCCCATACGCAAGCTCACTCCCGACGGCTGCCGCTTCTCCTCCCACATCGACGGCTCGAAGCACATCTTCACGCCTGAGAACAACATGGACACCCAGAGAATCATAGGTGCCGACATAGTGATGGCCTTTGACGAATGTTGTCCCGGCGACGCGACCTACGACTATGCACTGAAATCTCTCAAGCTCACCCAGGGATGGCTTGAAAGGTGCATAAGGCGCTTTGACGAGACGGAACCGCTCTACGGCTACTCCCAGGCCCTCTTCCCCATCATTCAGGGCTGCGTGTACCCCGACCTCCGCAGGGCTGCCGTCGAACATGCCGCCGCCCTGGACCGCGAAGGCTACGCCATAGGCGGACTGGCGGTGGGCGAGCCCACAGAGAAGATGTACGAGATGCTCGAGATCGTATGCCCCCTGCTCCCGCATGACAAGCCGCGCTACCTGATGGGTGTCGGCACGCCCGCGAACCTGCTCGAGGCCATAGAGCGCGGAATAGACATGTTCGACTGCGTCATGCCTACGCGCAACGGCCGCAACGGGATGCTCTTCACATGGAACGGAATCATGAACATGAGGAACCAGAAATGGTCGCAGGACTTCACCGAACTGGACCCTTGCGGCACCTCCTTCGTGGACCACACATACACAAAGTCATATGTCCGCCACCTGTTCATAGCAGGCGAGATTTTTGCCGGTCAGATTGCCAGCGAGCACAACCTCGCGTTCTACCTCGACCTGGTGCGCCAGGCACGCGCCCACATCCAGGCCGGAGACTTCAAGGCATGGAAGGACTCCGTGATGCCGAGAATCACCTCAAGACTTTAGGGATATGCAGATCTTCAGGAAGCTCGACTGGTACATAATCAGGAAATTCATCCTGACCTTCATAATGATGATGGCGCTCATAATCCTGATAGTCATCATCTTCGACATAAGCGAGAAGATCGACAAGTTCATAGCCCATGAAGCTCCGCTTAAGAAGATCATATTCGACTACTACGTCAACTTCATCCCGTACTTCATCAACATGTACAGCCCGATGTTCGTGTTCCTCACCGTCATCTTCTTCACATCGAGGATGGCGGCGAACTCCGAAATCGTCGCCATGCTCTCCTGCGGCACCAGTTTCCACCGCTTGATGCTCCCTTACATGGTATCCGCCACAATCATCGCGGTCCTGTCCCTCGCCCTCAACCTCTGGGTCATACCGGAATCGAACAAGACCCGCGTCGCATTCGAGACCAAATATGTGAAGGAATCCGGCTACACCAACACCAACCGCAACATCCACTACCAGATTGCCCCGGGCGAGTTCGCTTACGTGGAGAGCTTCAGCACATGGAACAACACCGCCTACCACTTCACGCTTGAGAAGATAGAAGGCACCAAGCTGGTGTCCAAGCTCGTTGCCGAAAGCGCCACCTGGGACAGCGTGGGGACCTGCTGGAGGCTGAAGAAATGGTTCGAGCGCGACTACACCGACGACATGAGCGACCACATTCGAAGCGGAGAAGAACGTGACACGTCCATCAACCTTACCGTAGCCGACTTCTACTTCAGGAAGAAAACTGTGGAAACCCTGAACAATAATGAGTTGAGGACCTTGATAGACACCCAGAAGATGAGGGGCGACTCCGGTGTCAAATATGCCCAGATTGAGAAACACACCCGCTACTCCCTGCCATTCTCGGCCTTCATACTCACCATCATAGGCGTGGCTCTGTCGTCGAAGAAAAAGCGCGGAGGCATAGGCTGGAACCTTGCGATAGGCATAGCCCTCAGTTTCTCCTACGTCCTGTTCATGAGATTCAGCCAGATGTTCGTCCACACCGGGGCCCTGCCTGCCGGGATAGCCCTCTGGCTGCCAAACGTCATCTTCGCCATCATCGCCGCCGTTCTCTACAGGATAGCGCCAAAATAGCCTCAACGCTTCTCCGCCCTGGTTATGGAACGCAGTTTCGTCGGGCCCTGGATGAAAGTTATGTCAAAACAACTGCACAGCATGAAGCCCCTCATCCTGATGCACGAGGTCATCAGCTTTTCGTCATAACCGAGGGTGCGGGCCAGCATCAGGTCTATGCTTTCTTCCCCGTCTCTCAGCACCGAATCCAGCACCATGTAGTTTTTCTCCAGCGCGTGAATCGTCTTCAGCCGGAAATTCCTCGAAGACGAGACCCTGCGGTTGTGAAAGCGGTTCTTGCAGGACTCGCAGCAGAACTTCTGCCCCTTGCGGCTCCTGTAAAGTTCGCCGCCACATTCCAGACACGCCTCCTTCTCTTTCTGCTCGTATGCCATAGTCCAATCTTTTGTTTCGTGACAAAGCTCGCATTCGCCATCATCTTGTCAAAGCCTTGGCAGGCATTTTCGTATTTTCCGGCGGCGGGAACAGTATGCCGGAAACCGATCCTTTTCCGGGGACGAAATCCGGCCGCGTCTTTTTATCAGAAATCCGCATGCAAGGGCCTCCAGCCCAAGGAAACCAGCCCGCCTTTGTCTTTATTTGCTGCTTGAAACTTAAAATCAACTCATTATGGAACAATTGAACAAAGTAGAACTGAGAGGTAACATCGGCAGCGTGAGATGCTCCGAGTACGGTGACAGGGTAGTGGTCAACTTCACCATGGCAACCACGGCTGCAAGAAGCGGGAAAGACGGCAAGCCGTTGGTGGAAACGACATGGCACGTGGTAAATGCGTGGCAGAACAGGAGCATGCCGGACCTGAAACTGCTGGCCAAGGGCATGCCGGTGAGCGTGACCGGGAGGATACGCTCCAACCGCTTCACAGGTGCTGACGGAGTGGAACGGACCAGCCAGGAAATCCAGGCCTATTCCCTGCGCATAGAGGAAGAAAGCATGAGGGCGGAAAACCTGCTTTAGAAGGGAGGAGCGGAACGCTGGACCACGTCCGCTCCATTCCTGCGTAAATTCAGATATTATTCCTATATTTACGCAGATAAACCTAAACATCTCTCAATATGCTGAAAAAGATCAGGGTCTCACTGGCCTTCGTTTTCTTCACAGGCCTCACGCTGCTGTTTCTGGATTTCACGGGGACTGTATCGGCGTGGCTCGGGTGGATGGCGAAAGCACAGTTCCTTCCCGCAATACTGGGGCTTAACCTGACGGCAGTTTTAATCGTTCTTGCGCTCACTCTCCTGTTCGGACGCGTTTACTGTTCAATCATCTGTCCGCTCGGGGTGTTCCAGGACGGAGTGTCATGGCTCAGGAGCAGAATAAGGAAAAAAGCCCGTTTCCGTTTCCGCGCCAAGAGGGAATGCAAGCCGGTTCGCTACGGAATGCTTGCACTTGTCATAGCCGCATTCATCGCCGGATTCGGCTCCTTGGTGGCCCTTGCGGACCCTTACGGAGCCTTCGGCAGGATAGCGTCGAATTTCTTCGCTCCGCTCTGGCAATGGGGCAATAATCTCCTCGCTATGGCGGCAGAGCACTTCGGCAGCTACGCATTCTACTCCAGGGAAGTATGGTTCAAGGGCCTTCCCACCTTCCTCCTGGCCGCCGCATGGCTGGTGCTCGTCGTCGTGATGCCTTGGGTCGGAGGCAGGGACTACTGCAACAGCATCTGTCCTGTCGGCACCGTGCTGGGCATGTTCTCCCGCTTCTCGCTTTTCAAGGTTCGCATTGACGGGAGCGCATGCAACGGCTGCGGGCTCTGCGAGAAACAGTGCAAGAGCTCATGCATCGACTCGAAAGGCCATAAGATAGACTACAGCCGCTGCGTAGCCTGCATGAACTGCATAGGGACATGCAGCAAGGGCGCGATAAGTTTCTCTGCACAGTGTGCATCAGGGAATGCCTCGAAGGATGTTTGCAAGGATGCTTCAAAGGGCGCGGAAGCCCCTTCTGAAGACGCCGGATGCGAGGCTTCAAAGCCTGAAGGGAAGGCTGACGACCCGGGACGCAGGGCATTCGTGACCTCGGCTGTGCTACTTGCCGGAGCCGCATCCGCCAGTGCCCAGGAAATGAAACTGGACGGCGGTCTGGCAGAAATAAAGAAGAAGAGGTCTCCCGAAAGAAAGACTCCCGTGAAGCCTGCGGGAAGCCACAGCGTCAGGCAGTTCGGCAAGCGCTGCACGGGCTGCCAGCTCTGCGTGATGGAATGCCCGAACAACGTGCTCAGGCCATCATCCGACCTCAAGACGCTGATGCAGCCCGAAATGAGTTTTGAAAGAGGCTACTGCAGGACCGAGTGCACGAAGTGCTCCGAGATATGCCCTGCTGGGGCGATAGAGAGAGTCAGCGTGGAGGAAAAGTCTTCAATCAAGGTCGGGACGGCCGTCGTGGACCTCTCGCTCTGTCTCGCCCATGAGGAAGGGATAAGCTGCAATGCCTGCGCTTCGAAGTGCCCTGCAGCCGCCATAAAGCGTGTACCGAAGAATCCTGACGGGGAAAAGGGCGTGATGATACCTGTCGTGCTCGAAGAAAAGTGCATAGGCTGTGGCAAGTGCGAATACGTATGCCCTGCAAGGCCAGTCAGCGCCATACATATCGAGGGCGTATCCGTTCATTCTGAAATATAGAGGGGAGACATGGATATGAAAAGACACATAGACAGAAGAGATTTTCTCAAGACTTCCGCAACTGCTGCCGCTGCAGCCACCGTTGCCGCCTGCGCTCCGGGAAAGGTAAGGGAGCTGCTTTCGGATGATGGTTCCCGGGATGATTCCGGAGAGATGACCTGCCGCACCGACCCTCGTACCGGGGCCAAGGTCTCGCTTCTGGGATATGGCTGCATGCGCTGGCCCATGACGGAAGAAGACGGGAAAAGCGAAATAGACCAGGAGAAGGTCAACGAACTGGTGGATTATGCCATAGAACACGGCGTGAACTATTTCGACACGGCCCCTGTCTACATCCAGGGCAAGTCGGAAAGCGCCACGGCCGAAGCCTTGAGCCGCCATCCCAGGGAGTCGTACTACATCGCGACCAAACTCTCGAACTTCAGCAACTACACCAGGGAGAACTCCATCCTGATGTACAGGAAGTCGCTCGAAAACCTCAGGACCGACCACATAGACTACTATCTGCTGCATGCCATAGGGAACGGTGGCATCGACCTCTACAAGAAGAGATTCGTCGATAACGGCATGATAGACTTCCTCATGAAGGAAAGGGAGGAAGGCCGGATACGCCACCTCGGCTTCTCTTTCCACGGAAACAAGGAAACCTTCGACTACCTGATGGAGCAGCACGAAGCCATCCACTGGGACTTCGTCCAGATTCAGTACAACTGGGTTGACGCGAAGCATGCCAATCCGACTGCCGGCTATCTTTATGACGAGCTGGCAAAGAGAGAGATTCCTTCCGTCATCATGGAACCTCTCCTCGGTGGCAGGCTTTCAAAAGTTCCGGAACACATTGCCACACGTCTCAAGGAAAAGGCTCCATCATCCAGCGTGGCATCCTGGGCCTTCCGCTTCGCCGGCACTCCGGAAAAAGTTCTCACCGTGCTCAGCGGCATGACCTATATGGAGCATCTCGAAGACAATATCAGGACCTATTCCCCACTCAAGCCTCTCGACGATGGTGAGATAAAGTATCTTTCCGAGACTTCGGACCTCCTGAAGAAGTACCCTACGGTACCTTGCAACGACTGCAAATACTGCATGCCTTGCCCTTACGGCCTCGACATACCTGCCATACTCCTTCACTACAACAAGTGCGTCAACGAGGGTCTGGTATCGGCCGACACGTCGGACCCCGCCTACAGGAAGGCACGCCGGGCATACCTCATCGGCTATAACCGTGCTGTTCCGAGGGAAAGGCAGGCGGAACGCTGCATCAACTGCAACGAGTGCGTGTCCCATTGTCCGCAGAAGATAAGGATTCCGCACGAACTGAGCAAGATAAACAACTATATTGAAGAACTCAAAAAAGGCCTCTGACACCCTTGAAACGCATCTTTCCTCATATCCTTCTGGCCCTGGCGGCGCTGTCCTGCACGGTTGCGGGCAATGAGGAGGATGTGCAGGAAAGCCCCGTGGACAGTCTTGTTCCGGTCAAGGTCCATGTCAAGTTCCGCGAGGGGCTTCCGCCCGTGAAGTCAGCTTCGGCATTCGCCGGGGCATTTGAGGTGGAGAGCATGGAGAGGGTATTTCCCGCTTCCGGACGCTTCGAGAAAAGGACGATTGCAGCAGGGTTGGACCGTTGGTATAGGGTAAGTTTCAAAAGCGGATGCGTCCCGACAAAGGCCGGAATCGACGGACTGGAACTTCTTGAGTGCCTGGAAGAGATTCCCCATGCCGGGCTTTGTTCCGTCTCTCCCCTGTGCGATGACGAGTATTTCAGCCGGCAGTGGTATCTGGGCAACGACCCGGAAGAACAGCAGTACGGCATAAACGTGCTCCCGGTATGGGAAGAATACACCAGAGGCAGTGAAAACGTGACCGTGGCGGTGTTGGATGCCGGAATAGACTTTTCCCACGAAGACCTTGCGGGCACCAGGGCGGGAGCATGGAACTTCTGCACAGACAACTCCGCCACCCATCCCGGCGGTCATGGGACCTTTGTTGCCGGGGAGATTGCCGCAAGATCCTGCAACGGCAAGGGCATAGCAGGAGTGGCGGGAGGCAACGCAGCCAAGGGTGAGGGTGGCGTCAGGATACTTGACTGTCAAGTCTTTGACGAAGGCTTGGAAGGCGATTTTGCCCGTGCAATCAAGTGGGCCGCCGACAACGGGGCTGTTATATGCTCCAACAGCTGGAATTTCTCATACAGCAGCATGGCCGAAGCCTCGAAGGCAGAGATTCCCCAGGTACTGAAGGAAGCGATAGATTATTTCAACGAATACGCGGGCACGGATGAGGAAGGCAATCAGACCGGTCCGATGAAGGGAGGGCTGGTTTTCTTTGCCAGCGGCAACGAGGGATGGCCTTACAGCCAGCCTTCCAGCTATGAAGGAGTTGTTTCTGTAGGCGCCTATGCTATGAATGGCATGAGAGCTTGGTATTCCAACTATGGAGACTGGGTGGACCTGTGCGCACCCGGTGGAAATTCCGCAGAAGGGAACGACCTGATATGGGGGCCCGTCCCGCCTGACAGTTACGGCTCCCGGCACGGCACCTCCATGGCCTGCCCTCTCGCCGCAGGCGTAGCCGCCTTGATTGTGTCGCACTTCGGAGGCGAAGGCTTCACAGCGGAGATGCTCAAGGGCATGCTTATTGACGGAGCCGGAAAACTGAAGGTTTCGGCATCGGCAAAAATAGGACTTCAGCTGGATGCTCTGGGGGCCTTCTCCCTCAATGACACTGAGATTCCTTCCCAGATTGAAGACCTGGAAATCAGCACCGCAGGCGGAGAGGTAAGAGCGGTCTGGCCCATAGCCCCAGACGGGAGCAGAAAGGCCTGGGCGACTGTATTCCAATGCTTCAGGGACGGATGCATAAGCCTTGACGACAGTCTCCAGCCAGAAAAAATCATCACCGTCGTCACACCGATGGGGGTAAAGGCGGGAGAAAGGACTTCCGCTATCCTCGAGGGTCTCGCCTATGACACGGAATACTGCATAAGGGCCTTTGCCCGGGACTATGCAGGCAACCACTCCGGCCCCTGCTCATGCGTCCATGTCACAACCGGCCACAACAGGGCACCTGTGGTGGCCGGCATAGCATCCGAAATACTTCTGAAGGCAGGTTCGTCCAAGACCATATACCTGAAAGTCCGAGATCCGGAAGGCCAGAAATGTACGCTGGAATATGTCCCGGCCACGGAAAGCGGAGCCGATGTCCTGAAGGAGGCGGAGGACGGCACTTACTTCATAGTGCTTGACGCCGCCCTGGCAGCACCCGGCGAATACCTCGGGCAACTCACTGCGACAGACGAGGGAGGGGTGTCCACCAGCGTGGATGTCAGGTTCGTCATTCTTGAAAACCGCGCGCCCAAAGCCTTCTCAGACAGCGTCTTCATGTCCATAGCCGACATTGGGGAAAGCATAGTGATCAACATGGAAGGGCTGTTCAGGGACGAGGATTCCGAGCATCTAGTCTATGGTTTCCAGGGCAGAAAGAGGAACATAGAGATTGTCAGACAAGGCAATTCCCTGACTGTGACCGCCACTGGTTATGGCTACGGGATGGTGCAGGTATGGGCGGAGGATGAACTGGGGGCGAGAGCGGAATGTCTCATCCATATATACACCATGGACCCGGAGGACTATTTCAGCACCTTCCCTACCCCTGTAACCAAGGATCTTGAAATACGCAGCCGCGAGGATGGAATATTCGATATGGAAATCCTCAGCATAAGCGGCAGGACGCTGCTGAAGAAAAGCGCTTTGGAGTTAGGTCCGTTCAAGCCGGCCAAAGTTGATATGGGAGGCTTTGCCCAAGGACGTTATATCCTGATAATCAACGGAGAGGACAAAAAGGGAAGGAAAGAGATAATAAAAGTCACACCATGAGGGGAGATGTTCTGAAATATCTCATTGCGCTTTCGGCGCTTGCGTTTCCGTCTACTGCTGCCTTGGCCCAGGATGAGGGGGAAGCCATCGTTTTCGACATGGCGTGTCCATTCATGGCCCTGGACTTTACCCCCACCTCGCTGGCAATGGGCGGAGCATCGCTGGGATGCACTTCGGACATGGCCTCCAGCGCCTTCTCCGCGCCTTCAACAATGTTGTTTTCGGACAATACCTTTTCTGTGAGACTGGACGACCAGACATGGCAGGCGGCCCCGACAAGCTATTTCAGTCTGGGAGGAGCGTGGCACAAGTCGGGGAAATACGGTTTCTGTGCGGGAACCACTCTCGGTCTCGACAGACCTTACGAGATTCT
>JABUTS010000206.1 GCA_021443565.1 Bacteroidales bacterium
GCGCAATAGCCCGACGACACCTGAAGCTCCGCACCCCCCGACGCCGACCTCGCCGCCGCTAATGACCGTGGGCATGATTGCAGATTCTTCGATATCGCCAAGATGACACTGAGACGGCGTGGCGTGGTCAGTGGGAGAAGAGACGGGGGCATTGAGGGCTGACGGGAGATTCATTGAGTGCTGACGGGAGAGTCAGTGGGAAAGCACAGGGGTCAGTCGGAGAAGAGACGGGGGCATTGAGGGCTGACGGGAGAGTCAGTGAGTGCTGACGGGAGAGTCAGTGAGTGCTGACAGGAGGCTAGTGGGAGAGGCGGGAGGCGATGTGGCGGCGGTAGATGCCTTCGGAGCCGATGAGGCCAAGGCGGCCGAGAATGAAATCGCGGCGGTCGGTGGGAGTCATGTCGGTATCCTCGGGAGTCATGTCTTCATGCATCGCCAGGGAACCCTGTCCGACAACGGGGTAATACTCGCGATACTCAACGGGCACGTCGTGCAGCCTGCCGTCGCCTCCCCACACTGAGACATAGGTCAGATACTCCTCGGAGCGGTAGCCGTATGCCTCCACAGCAACATCCAGATGCCCGTCCTCGCGGCGCTGTTCCCTGGTCTTCAGGATGCTGTGTGTCTCGCAATCAGGGTGTTGGAAATGCTCCTCTCCCCAGAAATTCGCAATGGCCTCATGCTCCCAGAACGAGCTCTCGGTCGGCATCTCCCGTCCGTAAATCTCCGAAAGAGGACGCAACTGTCGGTAAAGAGGCACGCAGAGCAGAGGTGCCAGACAGAAATACAACGCGCGGAAATTCTCCGCGTTCGTGCTTGCGAAAAGCAGCTTCGCATTGTCGAAACTATAACTGTGGAACTGCCGGGGATTCATATCCAGAGAAATCTCCTGCATGTGGTCAGCCACTATGGTATTTATCTTCTTCTGTTTGATGAAATCGAAATCGTCACCATAACCTATATCTTCGTCAAGCAGCAGGTCAACCATGCTCTCCTGGGCCAGAGGCGTGAACAGTAGGAAATACTGCTGATTATCGCTGCGGTCAGTCGTGGTGAAAAGCACCTCGAATTCCTCGTTGGTAGCCATAGCATAATCCTGCTTCAAGTCACGGGCCCTGCGCTCCAGCTTGCGGCGCTTCCTGTTGAATCGCATCGAACCCGGCCTGAGTTTATGGGGATTTTTTTTGCGAGTGAAAGTCAGATCTGGTGCAGCATTGTTCCCGTATATGAGCCATGACTTGTCAAAATACTCCGGGAAAGGCCTCGTCACGGTGGCCGAAAGAGTTTCGGTATGGGTTACTGTGTGGTACTCCCCGTCCGAATCCCGCTCTGTCGTAGTCCAGGAAATGGTAAGGTAGCCTGTATAGGTCTTCTCCCCCCATTCCATCTTTCGGGTGCGGCAGATGACGAAAGGATTGCCGTTGATCAGGCCGCTATGCGAATAAAGTATCGACCTTTCATCATTGAAAGAGCCATCCCAGCCATAAGTTTTTACAAGATCCGCGAGACGTTTAGTGGTAAAGAAAGGGTCAAACTCCATACGAGGCAAGGTCTTCGTCACCATCCTGCTGAATATGTCCCAGTCGTAAAGGCTGTTCAGGGAACTCATCTGATCCCAGGCCTGCGCAGTCTTCTTTCCGACCTCCTCGCCAAGAGCCTTTTTCCGATTCTTAAGTTTTCTGATGCCCGGATGCACGACCAGCAGAAGCAGCAGCAAGGAAACGGCAGCCGCCCCACAAAGATAATATGCAGCATTGCCGAAAACCACAGGTCTCGCGAGCGCCCATATACCGACACCCACCAGAATCCAGAGCATGACGCAGAGAACAATCATCCATACAAAGATGTTCCTGGCATTCTCCAGCTTCGCATTCAACTCGTCTATCTCCTTACACAACTGACGATTAGCCTCGACGTCCACCCCAGAAGCAACAGCAAGTTCATGGAAGGTCTCGTCAGACACTTCCATGAACTTGTCGCGATACACCTCGTCATATTCTTTGAGAGGGTTGTAGATTTCCTCCTCCAAGGGAATCCGTCGATTTAGCGGGATGCCGGACCAGGGCTAAAAGAACTTCTTCCTCGCCTGCTCCTTGATGTCCGAAGCCACATTATATGGGATTCGGGTGGTATAGCCTTCGCGGGCAGCGACAATCTGCCTGGTAGGCCAGTCGAAAATATCGCGGTTCCACTGGCTCACGCGGTTATTGTAGACGGTACGTGCCGCCGAGATTTCCTTCTGCAGATAACTGTTCTGCTGGATGGCGTCGGCAATCTCCTCATGGGCACGCAGCTCCGGATAAGCCTCCATATGCATCATGAGCCCGCCGTAACTCTCGTTCACCTTCGCAGTGAGTTCGTTGCGCTCAGCGCCCGCCTGGACTCCGCTCCTCAGAGCCGCCACGGACTTCATGACGTCCTTGTCCAGCTCGATGGCACGGCTCACCAGCGCCTCAAGGTTCTCCAGAACCACAACTCTCTGCTCGAGGAAGTTGTCTATAGTGGAAGCCTCTGCCTGAATCTTCTGCTCAAGCTGCTGGAAATAGTTGTGGGCCTTGACCTTCATGAACTGGAAGATCAGACCCGGCAGCAAACCGAGCAGGCATCCGCCCGCAAGTATCAGGACCTTGTTCTCCGGAGGGACACCTATGCCGAAGACGTAAGCCACGACAAGAGCCGGAACGGTCACCCACAGCGCGATTTCAAAAAGCAGGGAGCCGAAACCCACCTCAGCGGGCAGCTGTTTGTCGATTACGTTGATTTCGCGGCCTTCCTTGTTGACAGGGCCGGTCTTTTCGTCAAGTAAATTTGCCATTATTTGGTTGTTATCAACTATTTTGTGCCTTGGTACTCCTTGGAAGCCAGTACGTTGATGGTCTCGCCGTCAGACTTGTAACCGTCAGAAAGGTTGAGTCTGATATAGTTGCCCTTCTTGATGAGGGCGCAGAACTCTGTCTCTGGAATTTTGGCTATACACGATTCGAACCACTGCTTTGCCTGCTTCTCGCACTTTGACCTTGAGCCGGTAAGGATGAGATTGGTTTCCGAATTGAATCCCTTCTCCCTGTAGAACTTCAGGATTTCGCTGACTTCCGCAGTGCTCTGGTCTTCGAAAGAAAACTCGGAAAGCACCATATATGAGAAATCCTCAGTCACTGAAATAAGGCAGCTGGAAACAGACAGAGCCGCAACTGCCAGACATATTATTGAAATTATCCTTTTCATACGATATACTTTTTCATTGTTCCGAATTATTCCTCCTCGTTGAGAACAAGGTGCATGGTATCCTGTGCAATCACGAGTTCCTCGTTGGTAGGGATGACAGCCACCTTGACCTTCGAGTCAGGGAGGGTAATCATGATGTCCTGACCCCTGACCACATTTGCCTCATAGTCAATCTCAACGCCGAGATATGCGAAGTTCTCAAGCACCCTGCGGCGGAGGCGGCTGTTGTTCTCGCCTATGCCGCCGGTGAAGACAATGAGGTCGACGCCGTTCATGGCTGCAACGTAGCTGCCTATGAGCTTGGTCACGTCATAGACGAATTTCTTGAGCGTGAGCTTTGCCTTAGGGTCGCCGGAGTCAGCTGCGTCGCCGAGGTCGCGGCAGTCGGAAGAAATTGTCGAAAGACCGAGGAAACCGCTCTTCTTGTTGAGCATGTTGTTCATCTCTGCAGGGGTCATGCCTTCCTTCTGCATGATGTAAGTCACGATGTTAGGGTCTATCTGACCGCAGCGGGTACCCATGATCATTCCGTCCTGAGGGGTGAAGCCCATGGAGGTGTCAACGCACTTTCCATTAAGGACAGCTGAGATGGAGCTGCCGTTGCCGAGGTGGCAGGTGATGATCTTGGAATTTTCGAGCTCGAGGCCGGCGAATTTCGCACCCTTGGCGGAAACGAAGCGGTGGCTGGTGCCATGGAAGCCGTAGCGGCGGATTTTGTAATCCTCGTAATATTTATATGGAAGGCCATACATATATGCGTAGGCAGGCATGGTCTGGTGGAAAGAGGTGTCGAACACGACAACCTGAGGGACTGAAGGGAGTATGGCCTTCACGGCGCGTATGCCGAGAACATGGGCGGGATTGTGGAGAGGCGCAAGGTCCGAGCAGCGCTCGATCTCGTCGATAACCTCGTCGGTCACAATTTTGCTTGAGAAGAATGACTCTCCGCCATGGACGATGCGATGGCCTACAGCCTCGATGTCCTCCACGTTGGAGAGCACGCCGTTCTGCTTGTCGAGGAGAGCGTCAAGCACTGCCTTGATGCCGACTTTATGGTCAGAGACTGGCATCTCGATGTCAAGGTCTTCCTTGCCTGCAGCCTTATAGGTCACACGGCCGAGTTCCATACCTATTCTTTCGACGAGTCCCTTGGCAAGAAGGTCGTAGACCTCGTCATTTTTCATGTCCAGCAGCTGATACTTCAGTGAAGAGCTGCCGCAATTAACTACAAGTATTATCATAATGTTTTAATATTTTCAAAATCACCGCAAAAGTCGGAAAAATCGCGTAAATTAGCAAGCAGACACAGAGTGTATGACAGAGGAGAGAGAATATATGTCAGTGACGCTAGCCTTCGCAGCCGGCATAGCCTTCGCAGCCGCTTTCAGGCAGCTCCTTCCTCCGCACCCCTCGTTCTTCCCCACCCTTATGCTTGCGTGCACCGCCGCGTCAGCCTGCGTCCTGTTTGAATTCCGTGCACGAGGGCTGAGAACTGTGCTCCCCATCGCGCTCCTGTCCATGTTCTTCTGTGGGATTTTCAGCTGCCTGAACTCAGACATTGCGCTCTGGGACGGGCCCGCTCCCCACTCGAAGGTATATTTGCGCCTGCGCGAATCAGTATTGGGCATAAACTTCCGCAATCCGAGGAACAACGCCCTCCTGCTGGCTCTCACCTGCGGGGACAGAAGCCTGATAGACAGCAACCTGCGCGATGCATTCAGGGACAGCGGAGCCGCGCACATACTCGCCCTTTCAGGCCTGCACCTGGGCTTCATCTGCATCTTCATCGAGAAATTGCTCGCGATACTCGGGAATTCTCCGGCTGCTGTAAGGAACCGCTCTGTCGCGATCGTAGCTCTATGCGGAGCATATACCTGGATTACAGGGGCTTCGCCCTCGATAGTGCGTGCCTTCCTGTTCATACTCGTTCGTGAATGGTGCAGGGTAAGCGGGAGAAAAAGCAGCCTGATGAGAACATGGTCGACCGCTCTGGTAATTCAGCTTGCTCTAAGGCCGCAGTCGCTGTTCAGCACAGGATTCCAGCTCTCCTATCTCGCGATGGCTGGGATAGCTCTGGTCTCTCCCCTGCTGGAAAACCTTTACCCCGAAAGTGAAAGAACGGCCGGCAGTCTTGTGCAAAAAAGCCTCGCCGGACTGGACCCGGTGCGTAAAATCTGGAAAATGATGAGCGTATCGATTGCCTGTCAATGCTTTACGGCCCCGCTGGCATGGATAAGGTTCCACAGTTTCCCGCACTATTTCCTGCTCACGAACCTGCTTGCCATGCCGCTTGCCAGCGTGGTGATGTTCAGCGGTGTGCCGCTAACCCTGCTTTCAATGGCGGGATACCAGCCGGAGTTGCTTCTCGAAATATGTGAGGGTACTATGGATGGTATGGTGGGAATACTGGAACTTATCGCAGGACTTCAACGGGACTTGACGTGATTTCAAAGCCCGGAGACGCCCAGACTTTCATGGAGCCTTCTTCTTCATAAATCAGGCAACCCTCCAGAGAAGAATCATTGAGAATCAAGGACTTCGAGTCGTCCGGGCCGAGGACCATGCAACAGGTGGCGAGGGCGTCGGCGGTGAATGAGTCAGGGGCGATGACGGTTGCGCACAGGAGGGAGTGCTCGACGGGACGACAGGTGCGCGGGTCAATGGTATGGGCGTATTTACGGCCGTCCCTGACGTAGAATTTTCGGTAGTTGCCTGAAGTGACTATCCCGCAGGGGTGTGGAGGTGCATGGAAGGTTGCCTGGACCATGGCTCCGGGGTTGTTGTTCCCATCCACCGGTGCGTCTATTCCCAGCGTCCAAGGGTGGCCTTCGGGATTAAGGCCGCAGCAGAATATCTCGCCTATATCCACAAGCATATCCCTGACGCCGAGGCTCTTGAGATAGTCGGCAACTACGTCTGCGGTATAGCCCTGGGCCACTGCGTTGAAATTAAGCTTCGGGAGAGCGCCGGTCCCCTCTTTGAGCATGGATGAAGGGTTGAGGCGACCGTCGCTGTCCAGAAATTTCGCAAGGTCCATATCGAGACGGTCCAGTCCGCTCTCCGAACGGACGGAGTCGATCTGGGCATCGGAAGGCAGGGAGCCGCTTTTGAAACCGAAACCCCAGATGTCGAATACGGGACCGAGTGCAACGTCAACTGTGCCGGACGTCATCTTCCAGACGTCGTAGGATTTTGAGCATATATCGATGAAGGTGTAGTCCGGGACGACAGTCCGGCCATCGTTGAACGCTGTAAGTATTGATGAATCGTTATATCCCGATAGGGAGTTGTCTATCACGTTGAGAATGGAGTCCACGTCCTCCTTCACCTTTGCTGCATCCAGCAGCCGTCCGTCAGCAGTCCTTGCATTGAACTTGACGCGGTATTGTCCCCCCTGGGCATAGCCCGTGAAGACTTCGTAGCGTGGTGCGTCTGAACATGAAGTCATGCCCGTGACGGCTGCCAGCAGCGTGATAGCAAATATGAAGGGTAGATTTCTCATCGTGAGTTGCGGATGGTCTTATTCTTCAGGGTCTGCGACCGGGCTTAGAGCCACATAAGTGCTGCTGATGTCGCTGACTCCGTGCTTGATTCCAACGCTTATCCTTGCACCGAGTTTGCCGCTGAAAAAGTCATTCTTAACGTTTCCTTCACCGGCAAAGTTCAGTGTCATGACCTTGACACCGGCCACGGCGCCGAGAGCCGAAGCCGGCAGAGTGGCGGAAGTGCCGTCAGAGTATAGTATCCTGACTTCGAAATCGGAAGCCTCAAGTTCGGTGAGAGCTTCAACCGGGCAGATTTCCACGTCGAAGCTGACGTTCTTCCTGCCTGCAGGGACGCTTCCGTCGGTGAAATATGGCAATATGCCGATTGACCTGAGTCTGCCCACGAACTTTTCGTAGTCAGTCTTCGCGGCAGTATAGTCATTGTACGCCTTTACTGAGGTGGTGTTGATTGCATCCAATCTTTTCTCACAATCGTCAATGGCGTCATTGAGGGACTTCAGGGCCAAGTTGCTCTCGGACATGAGACGGTCGATTTCCTCCGATGCATTCTGGAATCTGTCCGAAACCGACTTCAACATACGCACTTCATTGGCTTTGATGGCTTCTTCAAGGGCATTCGAGAAGGCGCTGAGGAGTTCGCGTTTTGCAGCATCCATTTTGGCCGAAAGTTCGGTGATGGAAGCGCTGTTGGCTGCGATGCTTTCTGCATTCTCGGCTATTGCGGCAGAGTTTTCAAGTATCTGGGCTGAGTGCGAGGCAATCATGGCTTCGTTGGCCTCCATCTGCCTGAGGCTCTTGGCGTACCACTTTGACGTCGCGTCGAGGGTAGCAAGCAGGGAGTCAATGAGTTCGCGGTTCGCAGCAATGTTCTTCTCGTTTTCGGAGATGAGTTCAGCGGTCTTTTCCGACCTGTGGTCATTCAGAAGCAGATCGATGTCAGTAGCATTGGCTACTATCTTAGCCGAATTCACCCTGATTCTCGTTTCGTAGGCAGTTATGCTGTCGAGCAATACCTTCTGCTGGTCGGTAAGCGAGCTTGCAGCTTTGCAAAGTTCTTCCACGAGGTCCTCGTTATCTGTCATCAGCAGGTCAAGCGAGCCGGTGAGAGTCTCTATATTTGTCTCGAAATAGGTCTTCTGAGACTGCAGCTTGCCACTTATGAGGGTCTTCATCTCGGCAATTGCCTTGTCAGACTCGAGGGCGGTAGGATAATCGGCAAGCACGCCGTTGAACCACTGACGGAGGGATGCACCCGAGTTGTCGAGAGCAGTCTTGAGGTCAGCGGCAAAGGACGACTCAAGTTCAGCCTTCATGGCCTGGACTGCCTGACCTATCTGATCCATTGCCAGACCAGTTTCTTCCTTCATCTTGAGAAGGGCGGAAGACTTCATCTGGTCGAAGGCGTCTGCAATCCTCTTCTCCAAGCCGGAATCCAGATTTACAAGAGCGTTCTGAAGAGTCTTCAAATCGCTGGAAACCAGTGCCACGCGGTCGTTTAGACCGGAATATTTTTCCAGAGAGGTGAAGGTCGCAGTCATCCACTCCATCTTGTTCTCAAAGCATGTGTCGGCATATACCTTCAGGTCTTCTATTTCCTGCTTGATTGCAAGGTCCTCTTTCTCCAAACCGTCAATGGCCTCGTCGATATTTTTCAGTTCCGAATCTATTGCGGTCCTGTATGAAGCCAGGAGGCTGTTGAGTTCGTTCACGGCAATGGCGAGTGAGTCCCTTACCGCGGCATCTGCCTTCCCGAGAGTGTCGAGAAGCATAAGCCTCGCATCCTCTATTGCTGCCAGGGATGCCTCTATTTTGAGATTGAGGGCAGTGTCGGCACTATGAAGCCTTCCGACAAAGCCGAAGAGGGCGTCGTCAGTTGCTTGAAGATAGAGTATGGTGGTGTCTATGCTCTCCAGTTGCTTGTTGATGGATGGAACTTCCACAAACTTGATGTCGTCGAGTTCGCGGTGGAGTTCGTTGATTTCGTTTCGTATGTCGCATGAGCAGAGCGAGAAGGCCGCTGCTGCCGCAATCATTATTCTGGTAATCTTTCTCATGGTCCGCTTATTTTACAAATGAGAAATATGGTGATGCTATGGTGTAATCGCGGTCGCCCAGTTTGAGGCTGGCGCTCACGCCCTTTGACGAGCTTATCTTTTCTCTGACATCAGCCGCGTTTATTCTTACTGACACCAGCTGTTCCTCCTCAATATAGCTGATGGAAAGTATGTCAATAGACTTGATGTCGGCAGCCTTGGTCATGGTCTCTACATAGTCGAGGCGGTAGAGTCCGTCCTCTGCGCCAGGCGTCTTGAGGTAGTTGACCAGGTTTTTTGCAGCATCCGGAGACATAACTCTGAACTTCACGTCCTTCACATCACCCTCGGCGACGCTTACGGCATTGGCTGCAGCATTGTCCGGCACCACGGTGACAGACTGTATCTGGTTGGCGGCTTTGACTATATTGTCCCTCAAAGTAGCCACATACTGATTGTAGTCCGCGATGAGTTTCCTGGCGGTGGACATCCCGTTTTCAAGATCGGTCAGCTTCTTCCTTGCATCGTCAGCCTCCTTTTCAAGGCCTTCCACCTTCTTGTCGAGGGCGTTTGCCTTTTCCACGAGACTGGCAGTCAGACGGCCGTTGTAGCTCTCGATTGCAGTTTTCACAAGCCCGCGGTTTTCTTCGGAGATCTCTTCCTTGATTTCATTAAGCCTTTCTGCGAGGCTGTCCACAAGCTGCTGATTTCTGAGCGCGTTCCTGTTGTTCTCCGCTATGAGAAGTGCGTTTGCATTCATTTCCGAAGCCATCTTGTCTATGCTTGAGCTTCTCTCCACAATTTTTCCTATCGCCTTGTTGATGCCGGCTGTGGAAGGCACCACATAAAGGTCGAGAGTGTCCAGAAGTTCAGAAGCCTCCTTGATCAGTCGGGCGTTCTCTGCAATCCTCGCGTTGTTGTTCTCGAGGGTTGCGTCGTCAAGCAGGGTCTTCAGATTTGCTGTGTTGGCTGCTATCGCAAGAGCATTGTCACCTATCCTGTTGCTTGCGGCCATCAGCTTGATATAGAGTTCGTTGTACTTATCCCTAATGTCCCCTGGAAGGTCTTTCTCACTGTAGAGTAGAATATGGAGGGAGTCAACGTCCTTTATGTTGGCAGCCACCCTGGCGTTGATGTATGAATCAAGGTCATCGATGCGCAACTTCATGCTTTGGTCGTATTCATCGAATTGCGCGTCAAGTTCAGACCTGAGCAATTCCAGCTTGGAATCTATAGCCGAAGTCTTGTCATAGTCTGCGAGAGATGCTGACACCCAATTCTTTATGCCGCTCTTGAGAGTATCCAGGGCGTTGTTCAGCTCTGTTGAGAAACTGCTTTCGAGCTGGGACCTTGCAGAGGAAATCTCCGAAGTGCAATATGCAGAAAGTTCCGCTATGCTCTTTGCGAGAGTGTCGGCAAGGTACTGGGTGGCCAGACTCTCCGCCTCCTCCATCTTCTGAACAGCCTTGCGGTCAAGTTCTTTAAGTGCAAGGTCCAGAATTGAGTGGTCAGTCTGGATTCCGGAAATGATCTCCATCAACTTGCCCTGATGTTCGAGGGTGGCAAATGTGGCGAGCGCCCATTCCTTGCTGTAGTTCTCGACAGAGTCAGCATATTCTATCAATGAGCGAATCTCTTCGGCAAGGGCCTCGTCTTTCAGATTGAGATTGCCGAGGGTCTCGTATACTGTTTCCAGCTTGGTTATAAGCAGGTTGACATACTCTTCGAGGTCGGCCATAACTGCAGCCATGGCGGTCTCGGTCTCTGAATTGAGGGTCGTTTCGCTTTCGAGAATCGCAGCCTTGATCTCCCTGCTCACCTCACTGAGCCTTTTGTCAGCATTGACAACGGCTTCCCTGAGTCTTTTGTCTTCCTGTTCGAGTTTGCCTATCTCTTCATTAAGGAGTTCGTCTGCATTTTCAAGCCCCTTTATCGTCACCTTGACGGCAAGTATCTGATCCTCCACAGGGATGATCTGGCCCTCGATAATCTGGTCGAGTTCGCTGTGGAGTTCTTCCAGTTCCTTTTCGAAGAAGCTGCAGCCCGAAAGCAGGGTGACAGCCGAAAGGAGTAGTGTGTATACTGTTTTTTTCATATCGGTCACGGCTTATAACACTATGTTGAAATAGTCAGATGATATTGAGGTATAGAGCCTTTCATAATCTATTACCAGGCAGGCCCTGCGGTTTAACCCTTCTGGGGCACTCCCTTCCGGCAGCGAATACTCCAGCTTGAGAAGTCCGTCGGACACGCTCACTGTACTGTTCAGGGATTCCTCGCCTTCCAAGCCTTCCACTTCAAGCTGTATGATCTCTCCAAGGGTATTGTGGAGCAGCACAATCTGCGGAACCACACTTGCAGGCTTGACCTCAAAATACAAATAGTTGCCATCCGTGCGCACATAAGATACGGACTGCACCCTTCCGAGCAGGGTCCTCATGGCGCTCTGAACGTCCTCGATTTCTTTTGTGAGATCATCGAGCTGTTTCTCGACACCATCCAGATTGGATGTGAGGGAGGCGACTTCCAACTGCATGATGGAAATCTTCGATTCCATTGAAGAGAGCTTGAGGGATGCTGCAGCATTGGCAGCCTCAATCCGTGCTGAGACTGCATCGTCAATCTCGCCGTCCGCCTCTTCAATCGCAGCGGTGATGATGCCGGCAAATTCGGCGCTCATTGTCTCGCGCGTTTTACCGACCTCGGTGAGGAGAGAATCTATGACCGTCCGGTTCCTGATGGTGAGAGCCCTATTGTTTATGATGGATTTGGTGTTCGCAGCAAGAAGGCTGGCGTTGTCAGCCAACGACTGGGCCTCTGCATTGACGGCCTTTTCAAACTTGGTTATATCCTCGTCAGGTGCTGGAGTAATCTTGAGCAGTTCCTGAAGCCTGTCGGATATTTCAGCGATGAGCTTAGCGTTCTCCTCTACGAGTTTCTCGTTCTCCTCGATAATCGTGCTGTCTGCAAGCAGGTCGTCTATTATAGTCCTGTTCCCGAGCACCTTTTCGGAATTGGAAGCTATATCCCTGCCGGCATTGATTATCCTGACCGCAAGCGCCTGCTGGTCTTCCGTCAGTGTTGCAGCACACTCTTCAAGCACCTTGATTCGTGCCAAGGTGGTGTCTATTCCAAGCCTGACTGTGGAATCGAGGATTTCCATCATCCTTTCATAACCCTTCTTTTTAGCGGCGAGCACCATGTCGTACTCGCTTTCAAGAGCCGAGAGTTTGGCTTCGAGCGCTGAACTCGTGCAATAGGCTTCAAGTTCGACTCCAGCCCATTCCTTGAGCGAAGCCTCCGTACTTTCCACTGCGCCGGCAACCTTGCTCCTGTAGCTTGCGGTTATATCCTCCTTCGCGGATGAGATGGCTTCGGCACATGAGGCGAGCAGATTCTTTATATCGTTCGCCAGATTCTCGTCGAAGGTCTGGGAAGCGGCCTTGACTGCAGCCTCCAGCCTGGAGCTTATGCTGGCATCCAACGACTCCAAAGCCAACTCAAGGGCCTCCTGACGGGCTTCCAGTTCCGAAACCACATCCGCAAGGGAGTCATGTTTCTCTATTGTCATCAGCGTCGCGGCAGCCCAATCCCCGGTCTCCGCGAGCCTTTCGTCCATATAGATTCTGATCGTATCCGTCATTTTCCACAAGATGGTGTCATCCTGGCGGAGTTCTTCGATGTATGAATTCAGAAATTCCAGAACGCCGTCGGCCTCTGCCTTGAAAGCTTCGAGTTCCAGCCTGACCTGAGTCTTTGCAGTACCCACCATGGCCTCCATCTTGGAACGATGGAAGGTGACTGTGTCGCGGAGACTGTCGGAAACCGAAACTACCCTCCGGTCGAGCTCGGTAATCGCCGCCTCCAACTCGCCATCCACAAGTTCGAGAGTCTCAAGATGGCCGTTGATTGCGACGTCCATCTCCTTGAGCTCCACCAGAGTCTGGTTAATGCCCTTGATCTGATCCTTGATCGAGGCAATCCTCACATTTCTCAGGGACGAGATTTCATCCCTGATCGAGTCAAGTTCGTCCTTTATCTCCTGGCAGGACAGCGTTGCCGCAGCCGCGAGGACAAGAAGGAGCCTTGAACCGTATATCCTTAGATTTTTCATGACCTAGAAAATGTAAACAAGTGAAACAATCACGTCGTCGGCGCCGAAGAACAGGCGGCTGCCGCTCTCGCGCACCTCCATGCAGTCCTTGCACTTGTGGAGGGTGTAGTCCAGGTACTTGCCTCCCCACACTCCCGCTCCGAGCTCAATGTCGAAATGTTTTCCGAGCATTATGTCGTAGCCGAAGGAGAAGCCTGCACCCGCAGCGCTCACCTTCTCTATAGCAGGACGCCAGATGCCGGTGTCGCTGAATTTCCTGTATTGTCCCTTTAGGCCCAGCCACCAGCCTGAATTCACATACCACGGCCAGTAGCGGAAGCCCGCATGATAGCACTGCTGCTTGATGTAGAGATCCATGTTCTGCTTTTCGTTCTCGAACTGCCATGGATTATACTTTGCGCCGGCCTGGAATGAGAAGTGCTGGGAAATGCCCACTCCGAGGGCGAGGTTCACAGTACCGAGCTGGGCCCAGTCCGCGAAGTTTGTAGAGATGCTGACCCTCTGGGCTGAAAGGCCCGCCGAAAGCGCGAGGGTGAGCAATATGGTTGTCATGATCTTTTTCATATCCTTTTAGTCTTGCTGCTGATGGAGTCCGTAAAGCCTGATGAGAGCCGAAATCTCCGGGTCGAGTTTGCCCCTGTGTATGTAGGAGCTGTCCTTGTCACAGGCGTTGAGATAGCACTCTACCGCCTTCTGGTAGTCGCCCCTGCGCTGATATACTATTGCGAGCAGGTAGTTGACCTTTGCGGTCTTCTCCATATCCTCGAGTATGAGAAGGGCGTTGGCGTCGCGGTTGAGCGCGATGTAGGTGACTGCCGTGTTGAAGTCCGCGTACGGCTGGAGGCAGCTGATTGCAAGGTTGTAATCCATGTCCCTGAGAGCCTGGACTCCGGCCATGTATACGGAGTCGATCACAGTGGTCTGGATGGTATCCTTGACCATGCCCTTGCGGTGGAGGTAGAAGTTGAAGCCCGTGCTGCGCAGTCTCGGATAAAGTTTTCCACTGATGTAGGCGTAGCTCTTTTCCGCCTTCATGAGACCTTCGCGGCGGTCAGGATCACTGACGGTCGAAAGCTCGCTGTAGCGTGATTTCTGGCCTTCCGTGAGGTTAGGGTCGCTGATTACGAGGTAGTCAAGCATACGCCAGTTCTCTCCGTTGCTGCGGCTTCTGATGTCCACATTGCTGACCTTCATCCTCGAAAGTTTGCCGTTCTCGTCCACCTCAAGCGCGCCGTTGTTCACGAGAGAGTCCTGATAATGCCTGATATAGTCGTTGAAATACCTGGAAATGGAAGTGCCGCGCTGGGCGGAAATCTTCTGATTCACTGAAACTTTCCCTTCAGGAGAGGCGGACGACACGACTACTATGGAATCGAGATCGAACGTCCTGTTGCGTATGAGTTCCGAGAGGTTCTGCTTGATCTTGGCTATCTCAGAGGCATTGTTTCCGAGCTTGAGGTCGATATCGCTCCTGTTCTGTGCAAACTCCACGTTATACTCGGCATTGGCCTCCGCACGCCTTTCTATCACCTTGGTGAGATAGCGTTCGGTATTGTCGGCGAATGCTGACACGGAGCTGATGTAGAAGGTAAGAGGCTGGCTCTCCGGTATGGTATATATCAGTTCGTCCTGCTCGTATATGTCGCCCGAGAGCACTATGTCCACCTTTCTCAGACGTGGGCGGGTGTTGATGGTCTGGGTGTAGTTGTATATGAAGTCGCCCGCGCGGGTGACTATGACGGTGTCGAGGCGTATGCCCTCCGTTACTATTGGAGACTTGACATATTTCGCATACATCCTGTCCACCTTGGAGCGTCTGCGCTCGTTCATCCTCTTTGCGCGCATGTTCGTGTAATGGTCGACCGCCTCCTGCTCGGACACGCCGAACATTGAGAAGAACTGTTCGTCGCTGACATAGCTCGAATCACTCTTGAACGCATAGACCTGCGGGATGTTCCTCTTGAGGAAAATCTCGAGGTTGCGGAGGTCTATGAACCTGGTGGTGTCGTTCACGATTTTCGACACGAACTTGTTATACTGCTGATAGCCCTTGAGCTGGGCCTTGCGGTAACCATTTCCGGTAATCATCACCGGCTCCAGCCCCACCACGTCGTCAAGTATGTACATGTCCGGATAGAACCTCAGCTGCCACTTGCTGTCCTGCATCGAAGCGGGCACGAGCACCTGAAACTGGAGATCCACCTTACCCTGCTTCTCGGGCACGTTCCTGAACCTTGCGGTCACGACGGCGGCGTCTATGGTTTCATGAGCCACCATCTCACCCGACTCGGTGTCGCGGATAGCCTTCATCACCAGGAACTCACGGCCTTCCGCGTCCTTGATTTTCAAGGTATCCCTCGCGACCGCAGGATTCTTGATCATCTCATCAAGTATGCTGCGATCGTCGGCAAGTTCCAGACGGGCCTTGGGCCCATCCTTCTGCATCTTGCGAAGTTTCGCCTGGGTGCCGCACGAAGTCACGCCGGCAACAAGCAGCAGAGCCGCCAAAGCAGCCCACGCAGCACCAGGCTGGAAAAGACAAAAACAACTTCTGGTTTTCATAGCATTGGATTTTCTTTAAGTCTGCCATCAAGTTCAAGGCCTAAGACGCAAAAAAGCTTGTCAAGAGTGGAGTAGGAAGGATTGCCCGTCCCCCTCTCGATATTCTTGACAGTAGCAAGCGAAACTCCCGAACGGCCTGCGAGATCACGCTGGGTTATAGCCATGTCTCTTCTTCGGGATTTGATTGTCCTGATTATGTCCATAAGTCTAATATATTAAACTTCAAGTTGCAAATTAAGGAATTACATTTTGAAAAAGCAAGAGAAAAGTTTATTATATTAGACTTTTTTTAAAAAATGCCTGCTATTGGCTTTTCATGCCCATAATCGTATCTTTGCGGTAATTGACATTGACATGAAAAGAAACACTCTCTGTACACTCATTCTGTTCTGCAGCCTCGCGCTAAGCGCACAGGAGAAAAAAGACATAATCAAGACAGGCCTGAACTTCGGTCCGCTTCCTGCGGTGGGCTACGACGAAGACAAGGGCTTCCAGTACGGAGCCATACTCCAGATCTTCGACTACGGCGACGGGACAAGCTACCCCAACTACGAGTCAAAGACCCATATCGAATACTCGCGCTTCACCAAGGGCTCGCAGCTCATCCAGGTCAGGCACGACAACAAGACTCTGATTCCGGGCCTGCGCTGGAGCACCATGCTCAGAGCTGAAATAGACAAAGCCTACGACTTCTACGGCCTCAACGGCTACGCTTCAAACTACGGATGGGAAAGGATTGCGGAAGGGAAAAGCGGGGAAAACTTCAGGTTCAACCCCTTCTACCGCATGCAGAGAAACCACTTCACCTTCAGGTCTGACTTCAAGGGGACAATCACGGGCAATTTCCAGTGGGAGGCGGCCCTGTTCGCCAAATACATGAAGATAGGGACAATAAACTATGACAACATAAACAAAGGCAAGGACGAAAGCACCGTCTTTCCGGCAGATATTCCGACACTTTATGATTTATATGTGGAATCCGGCACACTGAACGAGAAGGAAGCGGACGGTGGATTCTCCAGCGGCATACGTCTCGGTCTCGCATACGACAGCCGCGACAAGGAAGGCGCTCCCGGCTCGGGAATATGGGCCGAAGCCCACGTCACCGCAGCGCCCGGCTTCCTCAGCGAAGAGCCCTACTACCGCTACTCCTTCACATGGAGACACTATGTGCCTGTCATAAGGAACGACGTGCTCACCTTCGCATACCGCCTCAACTACGAAGGCAATTTCGGGAGCTATTGTCCGTTCTACATACTGCCATTCCTTACCGCGATGGGAGAGTCCATAGACCGCGATGGCATGGGCGGATACGGCACAGTCCGCGGCATCATGCGGGCACGCATAGTAGGCCTCGACATGGCGACCTACTCTGCCGAATTCCGCTGGCGCTTCACCAGATTCAGATTGAGGAAGCAGAACATCGCCCTGGCGCTCAACCTCTTCAGCGACGGAGCCATGGTCACCCGCGGATGCGACCTGAGCCCTCTGCGCTCGGTTGAAAGCCCTCCGGTCGGGATTCTTGGCGACCGCACCAAGGACAGCCTCCACGCCTCCTTCGGTGCAGGTTTCCGCTTCATCATGAACGAAAACTTCATCGTGGGCGTAGAGTACGGCACCCCTCTCACACGCTTCATGAAAAACAGCCCGCTCTACAACCAGGACGGCAGTGGCTCCACCTACGTCAACCTCGGCTACTGCTTCTGACACGCATCTAAAGTTGCCTGGTCTGAAACAAACATTTTTAAGACAACAAATTATGAATCATAAATTTTCAATCCTGCTCGCAGGAGCAGCCCTGCTTTCCTCTTGCAGTCCTGTGCAGGAAAGCATGGATGAGCTTGCAGACAGGGTGTTCAGCATAGCGGCTGAGCAGATCAAGGCCACGGACGCGAGGCTTGGAGAGACCGAGCTCCCTCGCACCACGGGCAAGGACGGAGAAGCGGTGAACTCCGACTACAGGTGGTGGTGCTCCGGCTTCTTCCCCGGTTCCGCATGGTATGCATACGAGTACACGGGCGACGCCAACCTCAAGGACATTGCCCTGAAAAACACACTCAAACTCGCGGGCATTCCCGACAACGTTGACAGCCATGACATAGGCTTCATGATATGGTGCTCATACGGTAACGCCTTAAGGCTTACCGGCGACACGTCCCTCCTCGAGACCATACACGCAAGCGCCGACAAGCTCTGCACCCGTTATCGCCCCGGTGCCGGCATCATTCAGAGCTGGAACGCAAGACTCGGCAAGGACTGGATCTGCCCGGTAATCATAGACAACATGATGAACCTCGAGTTGCTGATGGAATGCTCCAAACTCTTCGAGGAACCGTGCTATGCTGAGATTTCAGTCAGCCATGCCGACGTCACCATGGGCAATCATTTCCGCAAGGACAACAGCTCTTACCATGTTCTGGACTACAATCCGGAGAACGGAGAGATAAGGCACAGACATACGGAGCAGGGACTCGCGGATGAATCCGCATGGGCTCGCGGGCAGGCTTGGGGCCTCTATGGCTACACCATGATGTATCGCGAGTGCGGCAAGGACGAATACCTTGCGCAGGCTGAAAAGATTGCGGACTACATCATTCCCCGTCTCCCTGAGGACGGCGTCTGCTTCTGGGACTTCAATGTTCCTGAAATCAGACTCGGACAATACGAGATGGTGAAGAGGGATGCTTCAGCAGCAGCAATCGTGGCTTCAGCCCTCACCGAGCTTGCAAGCTATGTTGAAGACGCAATAAAGAGTGAAGGCTATCTCGCTGTCGCCGAGAAGATTGTGCGCACACTTGCTTCGGACGAATACCTCGCGAAGGCCGGCGAAAACAACGGCTTTATCCTCAAGCACGGCGTGGGTCACTACCGCAATGACTCTGAGGTGGACGTGCCTCTCACCTATGCCGACTACTATTTCCTTGAGGCTGTAATTCGCCTGAAGGAATCTATGGAATAACCCACAAACATTATCTCTGACTTCAAGAGGCTGGCCAAAATTTTACGGCCAGCCTCTCTTTTGCTGTACTTATTTTCCGGGAAGAGTCAGCTTTGCTTCCAAAAGCAAGATTCCCAGCAGGTTGTATTGACTTTTTGCCGCCCCTTTGTTATTTCTGGTCCATGTAGGGCCGGGATTCCGGTGTTGAAACTATATGCAGGTGTAGCCGCCATCAACAGGCAAAGCAACACCGGTCACGTATGATGACGCCGGAGAGGATAGGAAGAGGGCAGCCGTATCGAGCTCGCCTTCATTGCCGTAGCGTTCCTGAGGGATTGCGCCCTTCGCGTACTCCTGGAACCATGCACTATCGAGAGTTTCCTTGGTGAGAGGGGTCACGAAATATCCCGGACATATCGCATTCACCGTGATGCCGTGCTTGCCCCACTCTGCAGCCAGTGCGCGGGTAAGGTTCACGACACCGCCCTTTGCTGCATGATATGGTGAAGCCGGTGCAATCTTGTTGCCTACGAGACCGTACATGGAAGCGATGTTGATGATTCTGCCGAACTTTGCGGGAATCATTGCCTGTTTTGCAACGGCACGCGCAACCTTGAACGAGCCGAAAAGGTCGATGTTCATCTCGTTTGCGAACTGTTCGTCGGTGATATTCTCCGCCGGAGAGACGGCGCCGGTGCCGGCATTGTTGATAAGAATGTCAATGCGCCCGTATTTATCCATGACTTCCTGGACCATGGCGTTGACGTTCTCAGTGTCGGTGATGTCGCAGCGTATGGGATGAGCCTCGACTCCGAATTTGTCGGTAAGCATCTTTGCAACCTCCTGAAGCATTTCATAGCGGCGCGCGACAGGTATTATGATGCAGCCCTGGCTTGCAAGCGCCTTTGCCATCTGAACGCCGAGGCCTGTTGAGCAGCCTGTGACTATAGCCACGCGGCCGGTAAGATCGAAGTAATTATTCATAATATTCAAATTTCTTTCAAATGTATGCAGAATAGCCAAAATTTACAAAGAAACCGATACATCTTCCGCCGTTTTTCATACATTTGTTAAGTAAATTATGGCTCGGATCGGCAGATCGGGCGACAAGGGCAGGAGCGATGTGGCAGTACAAATGCGACACCTCTGGCCAACGCCTTAGTTTGGTCAGGTATGACGAGACGATGCTTAAGACAAGGATTTGACATATGGGATATTGGCTTGACACATATAAAAGGGGCGACAGACCCTATGCCTGGGAACTTTTCGAAGGAGCCCGCTTGGGCTTCGCATGCGGCATCGCCGAAGTTGAAAAATGGATTGCCGGCATTGGAAACGCGCAGGCACTCAACGGCCTGGGCGGTGGTTTGGACGTTGGCATGAGTGCGTGCTGCAGCGAGAAGGCTGGACTGATTGCGGGCCTTGCTGGTTTGGGCGCAGGCCTTGCAAGTTCAGACGGAAGTTGCGGGATTGACTGCATCATATGCGCTGAGGGCATGCTCACGGAAGCGAAACTCCACCGCTGCCTTGCAAGCGACGCCTTCCGCAACCTCAAGGTACTTGACATCCTCCACTACCAGCAATCCGAAATCATACGCGACTCGACCGAAATGCATCTCACTCTTGAGGAACTCCCCGCCAGCCGCAATGAGAACGAACGCCCCTACTGCGACCTCTATATCCTTGAACTCCCCAACCGCCGCACGAAGCCGTCTTACAACAGCCGCAACAGGGGTACATGCGACGACCTTACCGAACCGCTGCCCGACGGTCACTATGGTAGAACTTGCGACCATGATGCAGACAATGTAGAGGGGCGGAAGGACAAGACGAGACTATGTGTACTATTTATGGCGATGGACGACTATGACGCCTTTGACAGCCTTTTCGCCAACGGCTTCGCACCTGCACCAAAGCTACTCCTCATATCCCCTACCTCTCCATCCCTACCCCTCATCCGCAAAATTGCCGAGCGTTCCCACCTCTCTCTCCCAAACCAGGGCATATAATCCAAATGACGCACTCGGGAAGCATCATCTCCCATCGCGAAGAACTCGACGAGCGCATTCCCGTACAGATCCAGGTCCTCAAGAAAGGAGAAGGTAGCAGCGTAGTGAAAATCAAGAACCAGTCAATCTGACACCCTCCCGGCATTTTGGGTTTGACGGACAAATTGTTAACTTTGTCCTATTAATTGGGATAAATGATGAAAAAAATTCTTTCCATACTCATCTGCGCCCTGCTTTTCAGCCCATGGCTAGGTGCAGATGACGGCGGGACGGCGACGGTCCGCAAGCACGAAATTTCCGTCACTCTCGGCGACATGTTGATGGAGACCCTTGTCTGGCACGACAACCTCCATGCCGACTACAGCGGAGCGACTACCCTCAACCCAATATTCACCGAGAAAAGGGATTACGGATATTCGCCTCATATAGCCCTGGGATACGAATACATACTGAACGACTGGCTTGGCCTCGGAGCGAAAGGCGACTTCCAGTACACCGGCTGGCATAATTACAGTTATGACAAGCACAACACCCAGGTCGACAGGACTAACGGGAACTTTTGTAACATGTGCCTGATGGCTTCCGCAAGATTCACTTACTTCCGCAGGTCTTCCTGGAGCTTGTATTCTTCGCTTGCCCTCGGGCTTGACATCAACGGTGGTACGGAATACAACCTCAGTGGCAAAAAAACGGATGTCGGCGTTGCCTCGGACCTCCGTCTGCTCGGGATGCGCTTCGATTTCGGGCGATTTTATGCGTCCGCCGATGTAGGGGGTTTATATGCACTGAAAAACATGGGCACCATATACATGGTCTCTTCCAAGATAGTTTCAATTTCATTCGGAGTCAAATTATGAGAAATACCATTGTCGTTGCCACCATCGGCATCCTGATTTCCACTTCTTCATGCTGGCATATCTCCGAAGAATGGGTGAACTTTGATGACTGGTCATCCCTCGACCCCACGAAGTGTTTCGTTCCCTTCAGCACTTCAGTCGAAGAACTTGACGACGCATTCGTTGAAGAGGCAGTGACCAAGACCACCAGTTGCAATGTCGCTGAACTGAGCAAGGAATTTATATCCAACACCGGTACCCGACATGCACGCAGTTATTGCGGTACATATATGTCCATAGACGAGAACGGAGATCCCATACGTCTGTCAGGAAGGATTATCCTGCCTCGTAACGGCAAGGTCTCCAGAATCATGCTGGTGAGCCATTTCACGATAGGGAGCAATACGGAGGCGCCAAGCGTTTCCTTCCCCATGGAGGGGCTCTTCAGCGGATGGGGGGTTGCCGTGATATGTCCCGACTATCTGGGATATGGGGTGTCCTCCGACAGGATACATCCATATCTTTGTTCCAACCTCACTGCCCGCAATGTCGTGGACATGTATTTTGCCGCCCTGCCATTTCTGGAGCACCTTGGCTCAAAGCCCGAATACGACGACATTTTTCTCTTCGGATATTCTCAGGGAGGAGCCACGACATTGGCCGTCCAAAGGCTTCTGGAACAGTCATATACCGACACGAGGATAAGACTCAACATGGCTGGAGGAGGTCCGTATGACATATGCGCCACCTACGACAATCTTATCGAAACAGACGACACGGACTACCCATGCGCCATACCTATGATTATTCAAGGCATGAATGTGGGCGAGCATCTTGATCTCGACTACAGTCAATTCTTCAAGCCCAGAATGATGGACAATCTTGATTTGTGGGTGAATTCTAAGACGTACTGTATGGATGATGTAACCGAATTGATAGGTTCGAACAGGGTAAGCGACATAATGACGGAATTGGCAATGAACAAGGTCAGCGACAATATGGACAAACTCTACCTTGCCATGTTGGACAATTCAGTTGTAACCTATTTCTACCCTGAAGCGCCCATGTATATTTTCCATTCTATGGATGACAACGTGGTTCCCTATGAGAATATGGTTTCGCTGAGAAACGAGCTTGACGAAAACGCCAACGTGATTTACAATGTGGGCAAATACGGGCCACACAGGCTGGGATTCGTACGATTCCTGACAACATGTATAGGCCTTCTGGAAAGCCGCGGAGACATCAAATAGCCATGAAAAACAGACTTACAACATACGCCTTGGCAGCAGCCTTGTCATTGCTGCTTTCCACTTCCTGCAAGAAAGTGGATTCACCATTCATAATCAAGGACACCGATCTGCATTTCAGCGTAGAAAAGCTGATGGGCACCCAGGCCACCGTCAGAGTGGAACCCGAGGACTACCGTTCATATTATCACTTCGAGGTGAGGAAGAAGGAGTCGATGGACGCAATGAATATATCTGACGACCATTTCATGATGCTCTGTCTTGACAGTCTGTACAGGAAGTTCCTTGACTGGCGCTATCCTTACCTTGTTGAAAATGAAGAGTATATCGCTGAATTCACTTCCCACGGACTGCATTACGGAGCATCCTCCAAATTCCTGCTTCAGCTTGAGCCAAACACTGATTATCAGGCCATTGGTTTCTGTGTGGATCCGATTACCAGGAAGTCCTGCGGAAGGCTTCAGAGATTCAACTTCAGAACCACTGAGACTAACACTGAATATATCAGCAAGATGCAGATTGATTTCAGCCTTGAAATGACGGGAAGCACGCAGAACGGATTGCTTCGAATCATGATAAGACCTTCTGAGGGGGGAAAGGCGACCAAGGAAAGTTTCATCTGGGACATCGTGGATGGCAACGTCCTGGACAATCAATATGGAGGGAACGTGGCAGCATTCGCGGGGAATCGCATCCAGGAGCTGTCCAGAGACCCCGAGGTACTCAAAAGCAAGGTGCTGGTCGACATCTGCAGCATCCAGCTTACAGGTCTCGAGGAGGGAAAGGAGTACTGCATCGTAGCCTCACCCTACCTCATCACCTGGCTTCACAGCCTATACTACATCCGCTTCACCTTCGAGCTTGGGAAAACGATTCACTACACCCACGAGAAGTACGGGGAAGAGTAGAGCGTGGGCATTATACCCCGCTATTTCGAGAAGCGGAAACCGGCTTTCATTCCGTTGAAGTTGGCAGCAAGCGCCGCAATCGTACTGATTGCAGCATTGTTTGTATATCCCGAAAGCGACTTGACCGCATTCAACAGCTTGGTGACGTCAACGACTACGACAAGATTGTTCCCTTCGAACTGGGTAGTGCCTATAATCTGCTGAACTCCACCGCTATATACAAGATTTATATTGCCGTTTTCGAGGGTGTATGTTCCGCTGAGGGTTTTGCCGCCTATCGATTGGGTGAAGTTTCCGTTCTTGTCGAATGACATCTTCATCTTGCCGGGCGTAATCCCCACTTTCTGATAATAGCCATCAAGCGTTTGCGCAACTTTCTGGGCTGCAACCTGTCCACCCGCCTTGGTCAGCATGTCGTCGCTCTCGAAGAGGACGGCCGGTTCCTGATATGTCCAGACACCGACTATATCCGTGGTTGTGATTCCCAGTGTTTTGGATATGATATCCCCCACTCCCGACAACACGTCCATTATCGAGCCCGACTTTGTCTGTTTGCCTTGAGTTGTCTGGGACGAGGTTGTCTGAGACGATTGGTTTGTCTGGCTGGAAGTTCCCGACTGGGTGAGTATGCCGCATGAGCATAAAACGGAAAGGCTGCAGATTGCAGCAGAAATTAAAGAGAGCGACTTTTTCATATTGCATTTATCCTTTTTCCCAAAATATAATGCGCGAATTTAGCAAATTTTATGCACGTGTTTCAGGAAATAAACGTAAGTTCGCATAAGGATTTGGCATAAATAATGCTTAGCCACATCTCGGGTTTAACAACTATTGTGTATTTTTACTTGCGAAAGCAGAAATCATGAATGCTATGAAAAATTTTAAAATTTTGATTTTGGCAGCGATAAGCATGATGTGCTTTGCTGCCTGTGATGAGGATGGTATCCGTACCGACGGAAATCTTCAGGTACCTGACAAGGGAAAACTTATATACACCATCAAGGCAAGTGATGCTTCATATGTAAAAGACCCGACCTCCACAAAGATGGTGGCCTATTTTGACAAGAAGTCCAAATGCGACATTCTCAGATTCTATTCTGACGCAAAGCCGGCATATACAATCGTATATGATGACAACAAGTACTACGAGATTGATGACGTCAAGAACGTGATAATGGTCAAAGAAACTGTTCAGGATCCGTTCTTCCATATTTTGGGAGTGCCGGACAAGGTTTCCGATGACTATGGCCGGATTCAGAAGGACAACGGCATTGCACTGCTGTTCAAGATAAAGGGTTACGAAATGCAGCTCACTGAGGTTGAAACCCTCAGCGAGGATATCGAGCAGCTTGCCAAAGACCTGGTAGCTGCCGCCAAAGAGAAAAAAGTCTCATTGACCGACGACTCTTTCCCTTATACCAGCTGGATGAGTTCTATCCCAGACAATACCGCCCTCAACGACATCACGTTGCCGGGCACCCATGACAGCGGCACCCTGCATACCACTGCAGCATGGCCTGCCAGCCTGTTGACAAACTGCCAGGATTGTTCCATCGCCGACCAGCTCTCTATGGGCATACGCCTTTTCGACCTGCGCCTCGGCTATTATGAAGGAGACATCTGTCTGTATCACGCAGAATACCGCTGTCTGACATCTCAGAAATACTGGTTCTTCAACGATCCCGACCCTGTCAAGCTCAAGGACCTCCTGAATACGTTCCAGAACTTCCTGCAGAAGAATCCTTCTGAGACCATAGTCATTCAATTGAAGCAGGATTATGACGACGACTGGTCAGACCAGAGATGGCTGGACAAGGGATTGGCTGAGATACAGAAAAAAGGCAATCTCTGCATAATGAACGAAAGCGCCATTCCTACTCTGGGAGAGGCCCGCGGCAAGGTTGTGGTAATATCAAGAAACAATCCTTTCGGTCCCAATATAGGAAACTTCTGCGCCCACTTTACCAGCTGGCCGGATGATGAGGCTTTATTCCAGTGCACCATGGGCACGAGCAAGACCGTCAACTTCGAATGCAGCGACGCATACGGCGGATGGTGGAGCGACGAGTCAAAGTGGGAAGTCGTTGACGACATGTTCAAGAACCATTGCTTCAACAAAGGCGAGAATAAGGGTGTGGTAACATTTACCTCAGGTACGGGAGCGAGATGCCCGAGGGATATTGCAAGCCATGTCACCGATAAGATCTGCGGATATAACTATCGGACAGACAAATGCTACGGCTGGGTATTCATGGACTTCGTGGAGCAAAAGCATGTGAAGAGCCTCGTTGAGCCATACCTTGCAGGTCTCAGATAAGCATACGGCACAGGGCAAATGAAAAGCCGGGGAACCTCGATTCTCCGGCTTTTTCATGTGACGATGGCCTGGCTGTCATGCCGGGCGGTCTGATTATTCTAAACGAGCGGTAACAGACTCAAAGTCTCCCCTTGAAGTCTTCATACGAGAACTTTTTATGCAAACTATATTGTTCCCCCTCCTTTACGTAGATTGACGGGAGGGGCATGCCGTTGAAGGTATTGTTCTTTACCATCGAATATATTGCCATATCCTCGAATACGAGGACGTCGCCTTCCTCGAGGGGAGAGTCGAAAGAGTATTCTCCGATTATGTCGCCGGAAAGACAGGTTGGTCCCCCGAGCCTGTAGGTGAAAGCCTTCTCCCCTGACATTCCGCTGCCCCTGAGCGGCGGACGATACGGCATCTCGATGACGTCCGGCATGTGGCAGGCCGCAGAGGTGTCGAGAATCGCGACATCAATCGAGCCTTTATGATGTTGTACCTCAAGCACTTTCGAATAGAGATAGCCCGCATTCAAGGCAACCGCCTCTCCCGGCTCGAGATAGACCGTCAACCCGTATCCTTCGCTCATGCGCCTTATGCACCTCTCCAGCCTCGGGATGTCATAGTCGCTTCTCGTGATATGATGGCCTCCGCCGAAGTTCACCCACCTAATACCCTTCAAGTAATTCGAGAACTGCTTCTCAAAGGCATCCAGCGTGGTTTCCAGGTCGTCGGAGTTCTGCTCGCAGAGTGTATGGAAATGAAGTCCGTCAAGCAGAGGGAGAAGTCCGGGGTCGGAAGCGATGCCCTCCTCGAACTCTCCGAGCGTCACGCCAAGCCTGCTGCCTGGGGCGCAGGGGTCGTATATCGCATGTTCGGCAGGCTGGGTGGA
>JABUTS010000120.1 GCA_021443565.1 Bacteroidales bacterium
GAAGCCGAAGCCGTGGCCGCCCTTGGGCCAGATGTGAATCTCTGCAGGAACTCCGAAATCCAGCAGTTTCTGATAATAACGCATGGAGTTTTCCGGATCCACTGTAGTATCGTCCTGGCAGAGGGCGATGAAAGTAGCGGGGGTACGCTTGTTCACGTTGTTCTCAAGCGAATAGCGGCCTTCAAGTTCAGCCTTGGTGCCAATCAGATTCTCCCTTGTCCCATAATGGGTTATATCCCAGTCAAAACTGATAACAGGATAGATGAGTATGGAAAAATCAGGCTTGGTCTCCCTGTCAACGTAAAGTGTGGAAACAGAAGCGGCAAGATGGCCGCCGGCAGAAAAGCCTATGACACCTATCTGGTTCACTCCCCACTTCTCAGCGTTGGCGCGGCAGTAACGGAAAGCGTTCTGGACGTCGGTGAGAGGCACGTTGTGATGGCCGTTAGGCATCCTGTAGCGCACTATGCACGCGGCAATGTTCCTCTCCATGAGCCAATCCGCCACATAAGTTCCCTCATTCGAACAGGAGGTGAAAGCATAACCGCCGCCCGGACAGATAATCACCATCTGACCATTCGGCTTCTCAGGCAGGTAAAGGTCTATCCTCGCCTGGTCTCCGGTATTGGACGTGTTGCCCTTGCCCCAGTCCATAACCACCTCGTCACCGGTCAGTCCGTTGGATTCGCCCGGACCGAGAGCTATGCCCTTGTCCACGTTCTGGCCCTCAGGGTAAAGTAGGAGGGTCTCCGAAGGCTTGAACCTGCACGTCTCCTGGGCAGACAGCACGGAAAAAGCAAGAATGGCGGCAGCAGCAACAATGAGCCTCCGCGCTGAAATCATATATGTATTCATATTTGAAGCAATAAGACTCAAAGAGTCATGCGCACTTGCCGTCCGCAAACGAACTTATCGTCCAATTTCCAAAAAAGACAAAGGGGGTGAACCATATGACCGGTCACCCCCCCTTGAAATTACTTCGCAAGTCTCTTGTAAGTCTCGAGACGTATCTTTGCGAACTCCTCGGTCTTGTCAAGAAGTTCCTGTGCATTTGCAGGGAACATCTTGAAGAGGGACGCGAAACGAACCTCGCTCTTGAGGAAATCCTGGAACTTGCTCCAATCAGGCTCCTTGCTGTCAAGAGAGAACGGATTCTTCTCGGTTCCCTCGAATGCAGGATTATACCTGTAGAGATGCCAGTAGCCGCACTCGACTGCGAGCTTCTCCTCCCTCTGGCTGAGGCCCATGCCGGCCTTCAGACCATGGTTGATACAAGGTGCGTAAGCGATGATGAGTGACGGTCCGTCGTAAGCCTCAGCCTCCTTGATGGCGTTGAAGAACTGTGCCGGAGAAGCACCCATAGCCACCTGAGCCACATATACGTAGCCGTAGCTGATTGCCATCATGCCGAGATCCTTCTTGCGCACGCGCTTGCCTGAAGCTGCGAACTTCGCGATTGCGCCTGCAGGAGTGGACTTGGATGACTGGCCGCCGGTATTTGAATAAACCTCGGTGTCAAGCACGAGTATGTTCACGTTCTCGCCAGATGCAAGCACATGGTCGAGTCCGCCGTATCCGATATCGTAGCTAGCACCGTCACCGCCTATGATCCACTGGCTGCGTGCAGGGATGAAGTGCTTATACTCGAGGAGAGCCTTGCAGGTGTCGCATCCGCAGTTCTCGCAGAGAGGAATGAGAGCGTCGGCAACCTCGCGGGTGACCTTCGCGTCATTCTTGTTCTCAAGCCACTTGGTGAAGAGAGCCTTCATCTCATCTGAGCAGCAGCTGCATGCGAGGCCCTTCTCCATCAGGCCGGCTACGGTTGCGCGAGCCCTGTCCGATCCGAGCTTCATGCCGAGACCGAACTCGCAGAAGTCCTCGAACAGTGAGTTGGCCCATGCCGGTCCGTGACCCTGAGCGTCAGTGCAGTATGGAGAAGCCGGGAATGATGCACCGTAGATTGAAGAACATCCGGTAGCGTTGGCAACCATCATGTGGTCGCCGAAGAGCTGGGTGATGGTCTTGATATATGGAGTCTCACCGCAACCTGCGCATGCGCCTGAGAACTCGAAGAGCGGCTGTGCGAGCTGTGCGTTCTTCACGTTGCCGGTCTTTGCCACCACGTTGTCCTTGTATCCTATATGAGAGTGCAGCCAGTCGAAGTTCTTCTGCTCTGATTCGTTTGTCTGATATGGCTCCATGACGAGTGCCTTCTCCTTTGCAGGGCAGACGTCCACGCAGTTGCCGCAACCTGTACAGTCGTCAACTGAAACTGAAACGGCGAACTTGTAAGCCTTGAGGACAGCCTTGCCGTCTGCGGCCTTGAGACCTGCCGGTGCAGCTGCGAGCTCCTCCTCAGTGAGAAGGAAAGGACGGATGGCTGCGTGAGGGCAGACAAACGAACAGGTGTTGCACTGGATACAGTTCTCCGACTTCCATACAGGAACCTTCACTGCAATGCCGCGCTTCTCGAAGGCTGCGGTGCCGGCAGGAATGGTGCCGTCTGCAATCTCGGTGAATGCGCTTACAGGGAGGGTGTCACCGCACTGTGCATTGACTACGTCAGCTATTTCCTTCACGAATGAAGGAGCGAGACGGTCTGCGTTAGGGTTGACGAACTTCGCGCTGATGTTCTTCCAGTCCTCAGGAATCTCAACCTTGGTGTACTCGCCGCCGCGGTCAACGGCTGCATAGTTCATGTTCACGATGTTCTCACCCTTCTTGCCATAGCTCTTAACGATGGCCTTCTTCATGAATGCGACTGCGTCCTCGTAAGGAATCACGCCGGTAATCTTGAAGAATGCACTCTGGAGTATGGTGTTGGTACGTCCGCCGAGACCAATCTCTGAAGCGATCTTGGTGGCGTTGATGATATAGAGGGTGATGTTCTTCCTGCCTATGACGCTCTTCACGTGGTCAGGAATCCTCTTGAGAGTCTCTTCCTCATCCCAGAGGCTGTTGAGAAGGAGGGTGCCGTTCTGCTTGATGCCCTTGAGCACGTCATACTTGGAGAGATATGAAGGGACGTGGCAGGCGACGAAGTCAGGAGTGCCGACGAGGTAAGGAGCCTTGATAGGCATGTCGCCGAAACGGAGGTGTGAGCAGGTGTAGCCGCCTGACTTCTTCGAATCATAGTCGAAGTAGCCCTGTGCGTACTTGCTGGTATGGTCACCGATAATCTTTATGGTGTTCTTGTTGGCGCCAACTGTACCATCGGAACCGAGGCCGAAGAACTTGCATTCCGTGGTGCCCGGCTTCACGATTGAGATTTCCTCCTTTGCAGGAAGGCTCTTGAAAGTCACGTCGTCAACTATGCCTATGGTGAAACCATCCTTAGGCTCTGCGAGCTCGAGGTTCTCGTAAACTGAGAGAATCTGTGCAGGTGTGGTGTCCTTGGATGAAAGGCCGTATCTGCCGCCCACGATGAGAGGGCTGTTCTCCACGCCCTGGAAGAGGGCCTTGATGTCGAGGTAGAGAGGCTCTCCGAGAGCGCCCGGTTCCTTGGTGCGGTCGAGAACCGCAATCCTCTTCACGCCCTTAGGAAGCGCCTTGAAGAAATACTTTGCCGAGAAAGGCCTGTAAAGGCGGATTATCATGAGGCCGACCTTCTTGCCCTGTGAAGCGAGGTAGTCTATGGTCTCTGCTATGGTCTCGGTCACTGAGCCCATTGCAACTATCACGTTCTCTGCATCCGGGTCGCCGTAGTAGTCGTAAGGACGATAGCTGCGGCCTGTCATCTCGCTGATTTCGCCCATGTAGCGTGCAACGATGTCTGGAACTGCGTCGTAGTACTGGTTGCATGCCTCGCGCGCCTGAAAATAGACGTCGCCGTTCTGGGCTGTGCCGCGGGTTACAGGAGCGTCAGGATTCAGAGCCTTCCTGCGGAAAGCTGCGAGGCTCTTGGTGGAAATCATGTCGCGGAGCTTGTCCTCGTCGAGGAGCTCTATCTTCTGTATCTCGTGGGAGGTACGGAAACCGTCGAAGAAGTGGAGGAAAGGAACCCTTGCCTTGAGCGCTGCGAGATGAGCGACTGCTGCAAGGTCCTCGGCCTCCTGACATGATGCCGAAGCGAGCATTGCAAAGCCGGTCTGGCGGCATGCCATGACGTCCTGGTGGTCGCCGAAGATAGAAAGCGCGTGCGATGCGAGAGCTCGTGCAGAAACATGGAAGACTGCAGGAAGGTTCTCGCCCGCGATCTTGTACATGTTTGGAATCATCAGGAGAAGACCCTGTGATGCGGTGAAGGTTGTTGTGAGCGCACCAGCCTGAAGAGAGCCGTGAACAGCGCCGGCTGCTCCGCCTTCGCTCTGCATCTCAGTTACCTTGACTACCTCTCCGAAGAGGTTTTTCTTTCCCTGTGCAGCCCACTCGTCCACGTACTCTGCCATGGTCGATGAAGGGGTGATAGGGTAAATTGCAGCGTGCTCACTGAAAAGGTAAGCTACATGTGCGGCTGCATAGTTACCGTCACAGGTGATGAATTTCTTTTCGTTTGCCATAGTATTATGATTGAATTGTTGTTGTTTTCAATAAAATTGAAAGGTTTGGCATCTGCAAACGATACCAAACCTCGCAAAATTAGATAAATATCGGCAAACCATCAACAAAAGATGGGCGTTATTGCCACATAAAGTGTCAATATTTCAGCGATTCCTCAAGTCTTGAACGGAATCTGCGCCAAAGCGCCGTGCCCGTTAACGGAACAGAAGGCTCACAGTAGAGGTTCATACCCGGGAGCGCTCCCCCGGCGATGACTGCAGCGAGCCGTCCTCCCCCGGTTTCAAGTCGGCGTCTCAAAGCAGGCGCGGGAACGACCGCGACAGTCTCTGCTGAAGATTCCGCCAGATCCATCACCAGGGATGAACTGCTGCTCCGCACTGCCACCATAGATTTCAGCTTCATATCCAGGCAGGCGGCAGCAGGAGCCCACAAAGCCAGCCTGCAGCCCTCCAGAGAGCCTTTCATGGCAGAGCGGTTCTCCGCTGAGGCGGCCAGTTCAAGGGGTATCACGGCAAGCAGATTCGCGGAGGTTTCAAGGTCGGGAGGGTTGGAAGACAGCCTGACCGTCACATCCGGAGCGGGGCCTCCGTCTGCCGGAGAGACCACGTCGAAGGAGATTTCCCCCATTGAGGCAAGGACGGGAGAAAGCAGCGAAGCGGCCACGTCATCCGACACACACACCCTCAACTGCCTTGTTCCGGGAACCTTCACGAAAAGCTCAGTCGCCGCCGAATACCAGCCGAGAATCTTCTCAGCATAATCCATCAGAACCATGCCGTCCGAGCTGAGGGTGAGGTCTATGCCCCTTCCCCTCTCGAACAGTCTGGTACCGAGTTCGTTTTCAAGTTCGATTATGGACTGGCTCACGGCCGACTGGGTCACGCCGAGGCGACGCGCAGCCTTCGTGAAGCTGCGTTCCTGCGCCACGGTGACGAAACAGCGGAGCCTTGAGTCTTCCATTTGAATTCCCGTACTACTCCTCCGGACTCATCTCCACCTCGATGAAGTTGCCCTGGCCGAGAATTTCAGCAAGCAGGGACTTGACGTTCTCCGAGGTGATTTCCCTGACTGCGCGCTCATACTGTGCGTCGTAGTCTATGTCGTACATATACTTCTGGGTGAGCATGGTCATCCAGTAGCCGTTGGTGATTCTCTGCTCAGGAATCTTCTTCTTGAAGTTCTCTATGGTCCTGGTGAGCTGTTCTTCAGTAGGGCCGTTGGCTGCGAGGTCGTTAATGCCCTTGCGTGCGAGCTCACACAGTCTTGGAGCCTGCTGAGGGTTGGTGTCGAAGCTTACCTGGATGAGGGCCCTGCCCACAGGAATGTGGCTGTAGGTTGCCGAGACATGGGCTCCGTAGGTGCCGCCTTCCTCTTCGCGAAGGGTGTCCACATAAATCATGTTGAGCATGTACTGCACAGCGTCGAGCATCACCTTGTTCTGGACGGTGAAAGGCATATAGCCGGTGTAGATCTGTACCACGGTGTTCTTTGGAACCTGCATTTTGGTAGAGAAGTGGTTCACTATCTCTCCCTTCTGAATGCCCAGGGCCACGTTCTTCCACTCGAGAGGCTTCCTGCCCTTTGCGATTGAGCCGAGATACTTATCTATAAGAGGCTTAACCACGTCGATGTTAACGTCACCCACGACAAAGAGAGTTGCGCCCGCAGCATCATGGAACAGCATCCTGCAGTTCTTCTCCACGACTGAGATGGAAGCCTTCGAAAGGACATCCTCGTCAATTCCGAGCTTTCGAGGGTTGTCGCCGTACATGGTCGTGCGCATCTCGTTCTCGAGACGGTATGCAGGCTGAACCTTGATGTTGGGAAGTACGTTGGCAATCTGGCTCTTGCCGAGTTCGTACTCCTTCTCGTCGAAGCGAGGTTCGGCGATGGTGAGGTAGAAGAGCTGGAGCATGGTCTCGAAATCCTTCACGGTCGAGGCTCCGGTGATGCCGTGGCTGTATCCCGAAAGTGATATGCTGGCGCTGCAGTTCTTGCCCGCAAGCATCTTCGGAAGCTGAGTGCCGCTGAATGACGAGAGGCCGGTATTTGACTGGAAGAGGCTCCAGATATTGTCCTCGAATGAAGGAAGGTCGGATGTAGGAATGAGGGAAACGCCACCGTTCCATACGAGCTTGGCCACGATGTCATCCTTCTTGTAGTCGGTAGGAAGCACCACCACCTTGAGACCGTTCTTGAGAGTCCAGGTGGAAGCGCCGAATCCGTCCTTCTTGACCTTTGACGACTTGGAGCCCTTGAGAGCGCCTGCATCCATGAGTTCGGCAATCGCCTCCTCCTCAGCATTAGGCTGAATCTCGGAAGCCCTGACCTCGTTTATGATTGAGAGGAGTTTCTCACCTGCAGGAAGTTCCTGGTCTTCCTTCTCGCGTGCCTTGAGAAGCACCACCATATTCTTGTCGCCTCCGAAGGTGGATACGACCTGGCCGAGAATGCGTGCATTGATCTGGGTGCAGATAGCCTTTGCCATCTCAAGTTCCTGCTCGGGCACCATGTAAGGGGTGTTGCTGATGAAGTTGTTGATGTATTCCTTTATGAAGTCTGGATTCTTGCGGGTTGCGGCAGTCTCGGCCTCGTGCTCATACATGCTTATGATGTTCTCGGTAACACGGCCCACCTCAGCGTCTGAGAAGCCGTAGCGCCTCATTTTCTCGAACTCGGTCATGAAGAGGCGGAGAGCCTCCTCGGCCTTTCCCTCCTTGCAGCTGACATTGCCCATTATGATTTCCGAGGTGTTGGTAAGGTCGCCCATGCCCAGACTCGCACTCATGAACGGGCAGTCCGCATCCACTGAAAGGTCATTGAAACGCTCGCGCATGATGAGGGAAACATAAGCCTTGGTAAGGTCCAGCATCTTGGCAGCCACAGTGTTCCTCATTTCCTTCGGAAGGGCGTCGGATCTCCAAAGCAGCTCTATGGAAGTGCCTGAATACTCTGGATCGGTCAGAACGGCGGCAACCGGGGTATCGCTGTCAGGAATCTTTATGATGTCCTTCGGCTTGGGATTCTCAACTGCCGGGATGTCGCTGAATATGTCCTTGATCCTGGCTTCAACAAGGTCCACGTTGATGTCTCCGACAACGATGAGGGCCTGGAGGTCGGGACGATACCATGTATGATAGAAGTCCACGAGGGTTTCGGGAGCAAAGGTCTCGAGGTTTTCCTGCGAGCCTATGATGGTGCAGGTCGCATACTTGCTGTCACCATAATAATAAGGTGAAGCCTTCTCGCGCATTCTCCACCTTGCGTCGTTGCGGGTGCGCTTTTCCTCTATGATGACGCCTCTCTCGGCATCGATCTCGGAAGGCTCGCAGTTGACGAAATGGGAGTAGTCGTGCATGACGAGGAGACAGGTATCAACTATTCCCTGCCTTGAGACGGGAATGTTGTTGAGCATATACTGCGTCATCTCCACGCCCGTGCTGGCGTTGATGTTGCGTCCGAACTCAGCGCCTATACCCTGGAGGTAGGTAAGCAGGGACTTGCCCGGGAAGTTCTTTGTTCCGTTGAAGCACATGTGCTCGAGGAAGTGGGCAAGGCCGTCCTGTGCGGGATTTTCCTGTATCGCTCCAGCGTCGGTCACGAGATAGAATTCCGCGCGTCCTTCAGGGAGGGCGTTATGCCTGATGTAGTAGTTCATTCCGTTTTCCAGGACGCCCCTGCGGACCTCCGGGTCATTCGGCAGAATCTGCTGCTGCGCAGAAGCGAGGAAGCCAGCGCAGGCAAGAAGAATCAAAAGCAATGTTTTTTTCATATCTGTTTTTTTAATGAGAATAGTCCGTCAATGTTGAAACGCAGCGTGACAAGTTCCTGATGGCCTGTGAAAGGGCCGTTGAAATGGGCACGGACCTCGCAGCGCAAAGTCACGAGTCCTCCGAGATTGGGTTCGTAGTATAGTTCGGTGCTGTTGCATGCCGCCGGAGCGCTGCCGTCGAGCCTTACCCTGAATAGGGGATTTCCGTGATAGAGGTTGTTGCCGTACGGATAACCCGCCTTGTCTGTGCAGGCGTAAAGAGGCATCATGTCGCCTCCATAGAACAGCCTGTGCCTCAATCCCACATTCCACTTCCGCACTTCGGCAGTAAGTTCCGCCCCCCCCCTGAGGTGCTGGACCTTCGCGACCCTGTCCCTGCTGAACGAGCAGGTTGCACCGGCTGTGAGCGAAAGTTTCTGAAGAGGAAGCCAATGGGCGAAATCAGCCTCGAAATATGGCTCGGCAAGTATATTGTCCACAACGCCCCTCACACTGAGGGAACCTGCGTAATGGTACATGTAGGCGGAATAGCCGAGTTTCAGCCAGTCAAGGACCCGGGAGTCTCCCGCTGAGAAAAGCATGAAGCGTTCGCGGCTCCTGGTACCTTTGCGGCCAATCCAGTCGCAGCCCAGTTCGTACTTTCCCTTCGGCCTTGCGAATGACACCAGCATGCCTTCGAGGTTGGGGTTGTAGAAAAGCAGGGAATCGGAAAAGAAAAGCTCCGACCAGGAAGTCTGCATCACCCGGCGCGGGAAAATGCCCGCATGCATGGTGAAATCGGTGTCGCCTATTTTTTTATTGAGCCTATACCAAAAGGTTATCTCATCCACAAGACCAGTCCCGCCTTCGCTTTCCAGGTCGGGATTATGGCCGAACTCCTTGAAGATGTCGACACCACCCATCAGCCTGTGCACATAGCCGCCTTTCTGAACATACTGTATTCCCAAGGCTGGAGTCAGTCTGGCTCCGAATAGGGTCTGTGAGTTCATGAATGCCTGGCCGGTGCCGGTGAATTCGCGGTTGTCAAAGTGCATGTCGAAGTTTGCGTCCCACGCGATGCGCACCCCTCCTTCCTGGGCCCTGAGAAAGCTGAAGGAGAAGATCAGTGCAAAGAATATGAGAAGCGTCTTTTTCATGCTGTCAATAAATCCTTCAAAGGTACTGATTTTTTCCGTACTTTTGCGTTTATGCTGAAACTCCAGACATATGTAGACTGCGGCAGGGCAGAAAAGACCTTCACACCGGAGGACAGGATTATGGTGCTCGGCAGCTGTTTTGCCGACAATATGGGCAGCAGGATGAAGGAGGCGGGCCTTGAGGTCTGCGTCAATCCTTTCGGCACCCTCTACAATCCCCTGTCGATACTCGCAGCCCTGGAAAGGCTGGATAGCGGCAAAGCCTTTACCGAAGCCGATTGCGTCGAGATGGGTGCCGGTGCAGGATTGTGGTGTTCGTTCAGCCACCACAGTTCCCATGCACGCGGCACGAGGGAAGATTTTCTCCGCGACGCCAACGAAAGCCTCGCGCAGGCTGTCATGTTCTGGGAAAAATGCACCCGCCTCATAATCACTCTCGGCACCTCCTGGGTGTTCTTCCGCGATGGCAGGGCCGTCTCGAACTGCCTGAAGCGTCCCGCCGCCGAATTCCAACGCCGCATGCTGGAACTCCGGGAATGTTCAGAGGCAATCTCGAAGATAAGCGACCTCGCGGGCGGCAGACATATAACCTTCACAGTCAGCCCCATACGTCATCTCGCAGACGGAGCCCACGGCAACTCCCTCAGCAAGGCGACCTTGATGCTGTGCGTGGAGGAAGCGGTGAAAGGCAGCGTACATGAATACTTCCCTGCCTGCGAAATAGTGCTCGACGAACTGCGGGACTACCGCTTCTACGCCGAAGACATGACCCATCCATCATCCCAGACCACCGGCTACATCTGGGAAAGATTCCGCGAATGGGCATACTCCGATGCAGGCAACGCGAAGATACTCGAGAACGAGAAGGCAGCAAGGAGAAGCCGCCATAGGCCCATGCACTGAACCATGGACAAACTCAGGTACATACTAGTCATTCTCCCCGTCAGACTGGGCTGGGAGCCGTGCTACTCCACCCGCCTCAAAGACCTGGAGGTCGGCACGAGGGTGCGTGTGAAACTCGCCGGCCGCGAATATGTCGGAGTTGTTTCAGCAGTGGACGTCCCGCCCCAGACCGCCGTGTCGAAAATCATGGCGATAGAAGGAGTGGAGGAAGGGCTGGACAAGGTCAGTACGGAAGAGATTGCCCTCTGGAGACAGGTGGCTTCATACTATCTCTGCACCATCGGTGAGGTGTACAAGGCTGCATATCCTTCTTCAAGAACTATTACAGAACTGAAAAAACCGCGCAAGGCCAAGGCGAAGGAGACCCGTGAAGAGACTGCCCCGGAACTTTCGGAAGCCCAGAAAAAGGCCCTCTCCGAGATAAGGGAAGCTTTCTCCAGACAAAGCACGGTACTGCTTCACGGAGTTACGGGAAGCGGTAAGACCTTGTTGTACAACATATTGGCAAAAGAGATGCTGGAGCAGGGCAGGAGCGTGCTCTACCTGGTGCCTGAGATAGCCCTCAGCCGTCAGCTGGAACAAAGGCTTGCGCTGGTGTTCGGCGAAAAGCTCTGCGTCTACCACTCTGCCGAGACCCCGGCAAGGAAGAGGAACATAGTCAAGGCTGCAAGGGAAGGAGGGCACATCATTCTGGGCACCCGTTCCGCCGTCTTTCTCCCTTTCAGGAATCTCGGGCTGGTTACAGTCGACGAAGAACATGACTCCTCATACAAGCAGGACGCTCCCGCGCCACGCTATAACGGCCGTGACACAGCTCTCATGCTTGCATCCATCCACAGATGCAACGCCATTCTCGGTTCCGCCACCCCTTCGCTCGGCTGCCTCCTCAACTGCGAGTGCGGCAAGTGGACCATGGTAAGGCTGGAAGAGAAGTTCCACGGCAGCGTCCCCGCCCGGGTTGAGATCATAGACACCATAGCGGAGAGGCGCAAAAGAGGCATGGTCGGCAGTTTCTCCCGCAAGCTTATAGGCCACATGGAGGAAACCCTCGCGGAGGGCGGTCAGGTGCTGATTCTGCGTTCCCGCCGCGCCTACTCACCCGCTGTCCAGTGCAGCGGCTGCGGCACCATACCCAAATGTCCGCACTGCAACATCAGCCTCAGCTACCACAAGGCGGCTTTAAGGCTGGCCTGCCACCATTGCGGCTATTCCATCACCTATTCCGGCACATGTCCGGAATGTTCCGGCAGTTACGGGACCCTCGGCGCGGGCACCCAGAAGATAGCCGAAGAAGCGGAAGCCCTCTTCCCTCAGGCTAAGGTGGGACGCCTGGACAGCGACAGCGCCCTTGACCCAAGGCAGGAAGCCATGATTATCAAGGACTTCGAAGAGGGGCGCACAGACATTCTCGTGGGCACGCAGATGATAGCGAAGGGTTTCGATTTCGACAGACTCAGGCTGGTTGTGATGATGAATGCCGACTCCCTTACCGGGATGCAGGACTTCAGGGCGGACGAAAAGGCCTTCCAGCTTATGGAGCAGTTCAGGGGAAGAAGCGGAAGGAGAGGGCAGGAAAGCCTGTTCGTGATTCAGACCTCGCGTCCGTCGCACCCTGTCTACACCGCCCTCGGAGACCCGGCCTTCAGCATGCAGCTGCTGGAAGAACGACTGTTCTTCGGGCTGCCGCCTTACCGCAGGATAGCGGAGGTGTGCGTGCGGGACATAGTGGAAGAAAGGGGACGCAGACATGCCTCGGAACTTGCCTCGCTGCTGATTTCCAGCCTTCACGCATCCATGGACTCCCCTCTCGTGCCCGTCACCCCGGCCACGGCGGAACCCGTGGTTTCCTGTCCTTACGTCCCGGCACCTGCAAAAGTCGCCGACGAATACCTTTTCATGATAAGGGTGAGTTTCCGCAAGGACGCGGCACTTCAGGCGCACAAGTCGAGACTGCTGGAAACCGTCAGCACTTTCGAGGCGCAGATGAAAGGCAGCGGCTCCGTCACCATAGACGTGGACCCGGTCTAACCGTTGTCTTCTGTATTCAATTCCTCAAGGCTGCTGAGGGCCGGAAGGCTCACCTTGAAGTGGACTGCCAGTATCCTTATGGTGAAGACGCTGACGGCTGCAGAAACCTGTGTGATGTTCGACGGCAGCCCGAAAGCATGACACATATAATATATGAGTCCTCCTCCCAGGCAGGCCATGGCATATATATCCTTCCTGAAAATCAGCGGCACCTCGTTTATGAATATGTCGCGTAGTACTCCTCCGGCCGCTCCCGTGATTCCTCCCATCGCCACGTTCACCCACCACGGGAAACCGGCAGCCATGCTTCGTTCGAGGCCGACCACCGTGAACAGCCCTATGCCTATGGCGTCGAATATGAAGAAGGTGTTGTTGAGATACACCACATATTTCTTGAAGACCACCACAAAAAGAAGGGCTTCCGCAGTAATCAGCACATAGGAGGGGTTGGTCATCCAGAAGGGCGTGACATCGAGCAGAAGATCCCTGATCGAGCCGCCGCCGACTGCAGTCACAAGCCCCACGACATACGCGCCGAAAAGGTCAAACTGCTTTGCGGCGGCAAGACGTATTCCGCTGATGGCGAATGCCAGCGTTCCTACATAGTCGAAAACGGTTATGATGTCCATGACTGCTCTTTCGTAAACGACCGCAAAATTAGCAAAATTCCTTATCTTTGCGCTTTATCAGACTTTTAAGTTTCGAAGATGCGCAACAGGAGTCTGCAAAGCCCGTTAAAACATGAAAGCAAAGACAGGAAAAGCATTGGTCATCAGCCTCGTTTCGGCAGTTGTTCTGGTAACTGCCATACTGATCGGAGGAGGAGCATACATGGTCAGGTACGCCCTTCTGCTCGAGTTGAATTACGACCAGGAAGAGGAAATCGAGCGCGTGGGCAGGAAATACGAGTTGCTCAAGCCATGGATTGAAGACCTCACCGCTGCCGGCATCATGAAGGACACAGTGATACTCACGCCTTCGGGAGAGCATCACCGCGCCTTCTACGCAGCTGCCGACAGCACCAGCGGGCGAACTGCCGTGATTGTCCACGGATATACCAGCAATGCTCTGGATATGATGATGATAGGCCGTATGTTCAGGGATTCCCTCGGCTGGAACGTCCTTCTGCCTGACCTCCACGCCCACGGAGCAAGCGAGGGCCGGGGAATACAGATGGGATGGAAGGACAGGCTGGATGTGGAGAGATGGATAGGCGTTGCCCACGACATCTTCCCTTGCGACACCATGCTCGTCCACGGCATATCCATGGGCGGAGCCACGACCATGATGCTTTCCGGCGACGAGCTTCCGGAGTATGTCCGCGCCTTTATAGACGACTGTGGCTACTCGTCCGTCTGGGACCAGTTCAAGAAGGAACTTAAGGAGGACTTCGGCCTGCCGTCCTTCCCCCTGCTCAACTGCGCCAGTCTTATATGCCGCATCAGGTTCGGATGGGACTTCAAGACGGCATCTGCGGTCAATCAGCTCGCCAAATGCACGAAGCCGGTACTTTTCATCCACGGCGACATCGACGACTACGTGCTCACGGAGAACGTGTACAAGGTATATGAGGCCAAGACCAATGGCTACAAGGACATGTGGATAGTGCCGGACACCGACCATGCCAACGCCTACCGCAACCATCCGGCAGAATACACCCAGAAAGTAAGGGAGTTCCTCAAGGAGGCACTCTGAATCCGGCCGGAGTCATCTCCGCCCGGGAATTAATACCGAAACGATATGTTCGAAAATCTCAGCGAAAAACTCGAAAGATCCTTCAAGGTCCTCAAAGGCGAGGGCAAGATTACCGAAATCAACATTGCGGAAGCTCTCAAGGAGATACGCCGCTCACTGCTTGATGCCGACGTAAGTTACAAGATTGCCAAGCAGTTCTGCGACGACGTCAAGAAAAAGGCCATAGGCGCAAACGTCCTCACCGCCGTCAAGCCTCAGCAGATGATAGTCAAGATTGTCCATGACGAGCTTGCGGCTCTGATGGGCAGCGAATCATACGACATCAACGTCAAGGGCCAGCCGGCTGTGGTGCTCGTGGCGGGCCTCAATGGTTCGGGTAAGACCACCTTCAGCGGGAAGCTGGCTCTCAACGTGAAGAGCAAGAAGGGCATGAAGGTTCTCCTCGCCGCCTGCGACACCTTCCGTCCGGCCGCAATAGACCAGCTGAAGGTTCTCGGAAGCCAGATAGATGTTCCCGTATATACTGAGGAAGGGGAAAAAGATCCGATAAAGATAGCCCGCAATGCCATAGCCCGGGCAAAGTCGGAAGGCATTTCCGTAGTGATTGTGGATACCGCCGGCCGTCTCGCCGTCGACCAGGAGCTGATGGATGAGATTTCAGCCCTTCACAGTGCCGTAAAGCCGACAGAAACCCTCTTCGTAGTCGATGCGATGACAGGTCAGGATGCAGTGGAGACTGCCAAGGCCTTCAACGACCGCCTGGACTTCGACGGAGTGGTGCTCACCAAGATGGACGGTGACACAAGAGGCGGTGCAGCCCTTTCCATAAGGGCCATCACGGGCAAGCCGGTCAAGTTCATAAGCACCGGTGAGAAGATGGAGGCCCTCGAGGTCTTCCACCCAGCCCGCATCGCCGACCGCATACTCGGCATGGGCGACGTTGTCACCCTGGTGGAAAAGGCTCAGGAGCAGTTCAATGAGAAGGAGGCACGCGAACTTCGCAAGAAGATGGCGAAGGACCAGTTCACCCTATGGGATTTCTATACCCAGATCCAGCAGGTCAAGAAGATGGGCAACATCAAGGATCTGGCATCCATGATTCCGGGCGTGGGCAAGGCCCTGAAGGATGTGGACATGGACAATAGCGCGTTCAAGAGCGTGGAAGCCATTATCCTGTCCATGACTCCTTACGAAAGGGAACATCCCGAATGTATAAACGGAAGCCGTCGCAAAAGGATTGCAGACGGCTCCGGTACTTCTCTCCCTGAAGTAAACCGCCTCCTCAAGCAGTTCGAAGGCACCCGCAAGGTGATGAAGAACGTGATGGGCGGAGGGATGCAGAATATGATGCGCGGAATGGGCGGCATGAGACGCCGCTGATTCCTATGCCTGGTGCGCCGGGCGGAGAAGGTCGAGAACCACCTTTACAGGGTTGAAGGTCTCGAGAGGAACTTCCACAAAGAGAGTGTTCCACCTGCTCATGGAGCCGTTCCAGAGGCCTGGAAGTTCAAGCGCCTTGAGTTCGCGGCCTTGATAGCTCTTGCTTGAGATGAAGCCGGCATCTTCGTCAACATACTCCAGAAGATTGAATTTTTCGCCCTTGTAGTTGCGAAGGCAGCATACGAGGTCAACGGGGTTGAAGTGTGTGGCTTCAGAAAGGGCCTTCACTGCCTCGGGATCCGCCTGATTGATCTGTACCCCTTCGAGTATCTGCAGGGAGGTCGAGCCGTCCTTTTCCTCTATTATGAAAGGACCGCCTCCCGGTTCACCCTGATTGCGTACCATGCCGCAAACGCGTATAGGCCTGTCAAGCTTCTCACGCAGTTTCTTCACGCGGTCTGCACAGTCTGACGGCTCGGGTATGGTGATGCAGAGTTCGTTCTTGAGGAAGGCCTCGATGTCGTCGCAGAGGGCTATAGCCTCCGGAGTGGTGGAGAGGTCCTCGTAGGTGGTCTTGTAGCCCGGAACGAGCGCGGAGGTGAATTCGTTGTAACCCGCCACAGGTGTGCACATGTGGTCGAGTTCGCAGAGATAGCCGTAAATCCTGTCCCTCAATTCGACGCACTTGCCAAGCAGCACCTTCTTATACTTCGCCGTGACAGGGAGATAGGCCTCCGTGGCCACGTTGTCGATGTTCTTGATCGAGACGATTTCGTCCTCGATGCTGTTGAGATTATAGATGAGGGCTCCATGGCCGGCAGGACGGAAAAGCAGGGATCCGTCTTCCTTTCTGAAAGGAGCGTTTTGGGTATCGACCGCCATGGTGTCCGTCGCCTTGTCCTGGAAAGTGAAGCTTACATTGTACTTCACTCCGTACTTCTGCTCATATTCAGCCTGAACCTCGGCGAGGGCCGCCTTGAAAAGTTCGAGATGCTCCGGAGATACGGTGACAACGAGGTTGGCGGTGCCGTCAGAATTGCGCATATAGTCCTGCGCCTCAACGAGATGCTCGGCGAAGGCGGTGCGGATTTCGCCGTCAGGGTATCTGTGGAATTTGAGTACTCCCTTAGGTTTTGAGCCGTATGCCAGTCCCTCGTCCGTGAGGGTTCTGGAAAGTATGGCCTTGCGGTCATGCGTCTCCTCCGCCTCTCCGAAGAGAGCCTTGTCGTAGAATGCGAACTTCGCTATGGAGTCGGCAAAGCGCGAAGCGGGAGCATCGTCCGCCACTGCTTCGCCGGCGTTGAGTTTGTCAAGGCCGGAAAAGAGGTCCTTGAACATTCTGGAAGCCGCTCCCGATGCGGGCACGAACTTGCACTTGCCGGCGATGTCAGCGGTCTCGTAGGTCTTTGCCGCTGCCTCTGCATCTTCCTCTGAAGGTACATAAATGCCTCTGCCGGGGGTAGCCGGCGCTACAATCTTCATCCACGGGAATCCCTTGCGGAATCTTTCAACCTGCTCGGCGGCAGTCTGCACAGATGAGCCTCTTGCTTCAATCTGGTCCTTGTCTTCCTTGCTAAACATGGCGGTTTGAATAAATGGTTATTTAAGTATTATATTATGTATCATTGAACACTTGGGGTCGTCCTTCACGAAAAGAGGGTCTTCAAAGGCGATGCGGTTGACTGACTCGACCAGCGCCTCCCTCTGGAAATAAAGCCTGTCCCTAACGACTGACGAGGACATGGTACAGTACAGGACTCCTCCCCTAACCTGTCTGTCCACCGTCCATCTCCCAGCTCCCGAAGCCTTGTCCCAGGCATCGGATATGATCTGCTCGTTCACGTTCGAGGCCAGTTTCATGGCCCTGATGAATTCGGCCACCACCTCGTCCATGCTCTGCGCCTGCTTCCTTGCAATCCTTACGGTATCTTTCCCCGGCATGTCATTCCCTCCTGAAAGTACCGCCGGCAGCCTCGAAGTAAGCCCGGTCGGAAGTTATGCGGTCAACCAGGGACGCCATCCTGACCTTGTTGCTGTCGGTGATGAAAATCTGCCCGAAATCGCTGCCTGAAACCATCTCAAGCAGATGGGAAATCCTTTCCATGTCCAGCTTGTCGAAAACGTCGTCAAGGAGAAGCATGGGTGCGAAGCCGTACGACTCCTTCATTATGTCGTACTGCGCCAGCTTGAGGGCCACCAGAAAGGATTTCTGCTGGCCCTGTGAACCGCAGCGGCGCATGGGGTGGCCGTTCATGGAGAACAGGAAATCGTCTCTCTGTATGCCGCAGGTCGTGTACTTCATCATACGATCGCGGTCTCTTGAACGGAGCAGGCAGTCTTCCATCGTCATCTCATCAAGGTCGGAGCGGTATTCCACCCCGACTTCCTCTCCTCCGCCGGAAAGCATGCGGTAGTATTCGCCTACCACGGGAGACAGTTTCCTCGCGAATTCTGCCCTGTGCTCATGGACGGGGGCGGCAAAGGCAGAGAGCCTCATGTCTATCACTTCCATCAGCGAAAGGTCCGGATTGTTCTCTTTCAGCATGGTGTTCCTTTGGGCAAGCAGCCGGTTATATTGCTGTATTGCAGACAGGTAGCCCGAATCCATCTGGGACACCACCGAATTCACGAACCGGCGTCTCTCCTCTCCCGACTCGCTGACCAGGCAGGTGTCGGAGGGCGAAACCATCACCACTGGAAGCACGCCTATATGCTCTGAAATCTTCTGGTAGGGCTTGTCGTCCCTGAGGAATTTCTTGGTCCCGTCGGCAGAGACTTTCACGCTGAAACAGCTTTTCAGACCGTTTGCCATCCTGTAGTGGCCGCAGAGGCTGAATTCCTGGGTTCCGAAACGGAAGTTGTAGCGGTCGCCGCCGGAGAAGGCGCTCTTGGTCATGGAAAGGTACCAGACGGCATCCAGGAGATTGGTCTTGCCCTCTCCGTTGTTGCCGGAGATGCAGTTGAGGTTGGGCGAGAGTTCAAGCTCCTGAAATTCTATGTTCCTGAACGAAGAGACAAGTATTTTTTCCAGACATGGCATATTGCGAAGATACCAAATAATCGGGAATGTAGGATGTTTTTTGAAATAATTTCAAAACGGGAGAAAGGGGACGGGAAGCAGCAAGTTAATTTTTTGGAGTCCCTTGATTGGTAGGTTGGAGAATTTTTCATAAATTTGCGTCCCGTTTTGTGCGGAGCTCCCAGAGGGAGACGATAAGGGAAACAAAAAACATCTAGCAATATGGCAAAAGACAACAAAAACGACGCTTCACAGAAGCAGCTTCAGGAAGCAGCTTCAAAAACTGAAGTTTTCTTTGAGAAAAACGGCAAGACACTCAGCTGGTGCGCAATAGCGCTTCTCGCTGTCGCAGCCGTTGCCTTCGCATGGTACAGATTCATCTACCAGCCTAAATGCGCTGAGGCTCAGGCTGAAATGGCTTCCATCGAACAGAGGTTCACGGCAGTTGCCGACACCGCAGACTTCTCTGCAGTCCTTTACGGAGACGGCGAGCAGTACGGCTTCGAGCAGATCATCAGCAAGTACGGCAGCAAGGCAGGCAAGGCTGTTTATTTATACGCAGGCATCTGCGCCCTCAACCTCGGCGAGTACGACCAGGCTGTTTCTTACCTCAAGAAGTATAACGGCAAGGAGGAGATCATGGCTTCCCGCGCCCTCAAGCTTACCGGTGACGCCTATGTCGGACTCGGCAAGCTCGAGGCTGCCCTCGGCTGCTATGAGAAGGCTGCCACCGCATGCAGCAACGTATATGCTGCAGACGCCCTCCTGAACGCCGGAGTCGTATGCGAGGAACTCGGCAAGACCGACAAGGCCCTCAAGTACTACAAGGAAATCAAGGAATCATATCCTCAGTCCATGGAGGCTGTGGAGATTGACAAGTACATTTCAAGAATCGAATCAAAGTAGTCTGAACCATGGGAAGAGCATTTGAGTTCCGCAAGGAAAGAAAATTCAAGCGCTGGGGCCACATGGCCAAGACCTTTACCAAGATAGGCAAGGAAATCACCATCGCCGTGAAGGCAGGCGGTCCAGACGTCACAGGCAACCCACGTCTCCGCGCGCTGCTCCAGACTGCACGCAGCGAGAACATGCCTAAGGACAACATCGAAAGGGCCATCAAAAGGGCCAGCGAGAAGGACCAGGCTGATTACAAGGAGGTTGTATTCGAGGGTCGCGGCCCTCACGGCATAGCTGTCCTCGTGGAGGCTGCCACCGACAACAACAACCGCACTGTGGCAAACGTCCGTTCATACTTCACCAAGCACGGCGGCTCTCTCGGCACTTCAGGCAGCGTGAGCTTCATGTTCGACCGCAAATGCATGTTCCGCTTCAAGAGCGACAAGCCTTACGACCTCGACGAGCTCGAACTCGAGATGATAGACTTCGGAGTGGAGGAAATCTTCGAGGAATATGACGAGGAGAAGGAGGAGAAGAGCATCGTGGTCTATGGCGACTTCACAGCTTTCAACGACCTTCAGAAATACATCGAGGACAACGGCTTTGAGTTGCTCACCGCCGAATTCACCCGTCTTCCTAACGTCGACCCTGTAGAACTCAGCGACGAGGAAAGGGCAGATGTCGACAAACTCATCGAGAAAATCGAGGAGGACGACGACGTGCAGAACGTCTACACCAACATGAAGTAGACTTCACGACAAGAAATCAGACAACTTCCATGATGTGAGAGGGGTGGCCAGGCTTCTGGACCGCCCCTTTTTCTGCATATTGGAATGATATGTCATATAAAAAGGCTAACTTTACACGAATTTATGCTTTGACACACATTCATTACACTATGAACATACAACAGGAAAAAATCAGAGAACTTGTCGAGCGAAGGGCAGCCGCATCCCTCGGGGGCGGCCAGAAGAGAATCGATGCCCAGCACGCGAAAGGCAAGATGACGGCGCGCGAACGCATCGCCATGCTCCTTGACGAGGGAAGTTTCGAGGAGTTTGACATGTTCGTGCAGCATCGATGCACCAACTTTGGCATGGAGAAGTCGAAGTTCGACGGCGACGGGGTTGTCACCGGACAGGGCACGATAGACGGCAGACCTGTCTTCGTCTTCGCCCAGGACTTCACCGTTTCGGGAGGATCACTCTCGGAAATGATGGCCGCGAAGATCTGCAAGGTCATGGACATGGCCATGAAGAACGGGGCCCCATGCATAGGAATCAACGATTCGGGCGGAGCCAGGATACAGGAGGGCATCAACTCCCTCGCGGGCTTCGGCGAAATCTTCCAGAGAAACATTCTCGCTTCCGGAGTCATCCCTCAGATTTCCGGCATCTTCGGTCCCTGTGCGGGAGGAGCAGTGTACTCCCCTGCCCTCACGGACTTCAACATCATGGTCAAGGATACTTCCTACATGTTCCTGACAGGTCCCGGAGTCGTCAAGACGGTGACGGGAGAGACCGTGACCCAGGAGGAACTCGGAGGAGCTGGCGTACATTCAACCAAGAGCGGAGTCGCCCATTTCGCCGCCGGGGACGAAGAAGAAGGCATAGCGACCATCAAGGCACTGCTCTCCTTCCTGCCTCAGAACAACATGGAGGAAGCGCCTTTCTGCCCTACTGAAGACCCAGCCTGCAGGGTTGACGACACTCTCAACGAAATCATCCCGGACAACCCGAACAAGGCCTATGACATGTACCATGTGATTGCCTCCCTCGTCGACGACGGACGTTTCCTCGAAGTGCACCGCAACTGGGCAAAGAACATAATCGTGGGCTTCGCGCACATGAACGGGCGCAGCGTTGGCATTGTAGCCAACCAGCCAAAGATGCTCGCGGGCGTGCTCGACATCAACGCATCCCGCAAGGCGGCACGCTTCGTGCGCTTTTGCGACGCTTTCAACATACCTCTCGTCACCCTCGTGGACGTGCCAGGCTTTCTCTGCGGAACTCAGCAGGAGTACGGCGGCATTATCGCACACGGTGCCAAACTGCTATACGCATACGGCGAAGCCACAGTTCCGAAGGTTACCGTCACACTCCGCAAATCCTACGGAGGCTCGCATATAGTGATGAGCTGCAAGCAACTGAGAGGCGACATCAACTATGCATGGCCTTCAGCCAACATAGCAGTCATGGGTGCAGAGGGAGCCGTCGAGATTCTTTACTCAAAGCAGATCAAGGACATAGAGGATCCTCAAGCAAGGGCGGCGGCCACCGAGGCGAAGAAGAAGGAATACAACGACCTCTTCTGCAACCCTTACCAGGCCGCCTCATACGGCTACATCGACGACATCATCGAACCGCGCAACACCCGCTTCCGCGTGATACGCGCGCTTGAGAGCCTCAGGGGCAAGAGGCAGGAGAACCCCGCGAAAAAGCACGACAATCTCCCTCTATGATGAGCACGGCTAAGAAAAGGTTGCTGGCCATAGTCCCGGCCCTTGCCTGTCCTGCAGTTCTGTCCGCGGGCAGCAGCGCCAAGAGCGACTATATGGCGGCAACCGACCCATACGGTCTTATAATGACACTGACTGCAGTCCTGGTTGTCTTTTCAGCCCTGATTCTGCTCCATCTTTTCTTCGGTGAACTGGGGAAATGGTTCACCGGGAAATACCATCTGCCTTCATGCAGAAGGAGGAAGACAGATTCCGGAACGGCGGCAGCGGGAACTGCCCTCCGCGAAGAAACTGCGGAAGACGAGGAGGCTGTTTGCGCAGCCATCTCCGCCGCCCTGGAGGAGTATTCCGGAGAGACTGCCCATGACAACGAGAGTTATCTGCTTACCATACGCCCCGGCCTCGCTTCCACTTGGAATGGAAGAGGCCTGTTCAGAAAGGCACCTGATAAAAAGACAGCAAAATGAAAGAATACAATTATACCATAAACGGGAAGAAATACACCGTGGTGATAAACTCCGTCAATGGAGATCTTGCCAGGGTGAACGTAAACGGCAAGGACTATGAGGTGGTGACGGACCATGCCGCCTTAAAGGCGGCTCCAGCCCCGAAAGTCCAGCCTGCTCCCACCAGGCCGGCAGCTGCTGACAAGTCTGCAGCACCTTCAAATACGCCAGGTCCCTCTCAGGTACTGGCAGCAGCACCTTCACCCTCCCAGGCATCCGGAGGCAAGACGGTTACGGCTCCCCTTCCGGGAGTCATCACAGGAATCAGCGTCAGCGTCGGCGACAGCGTGAAGACCGGCCAGACAGTCGCTTCTCTCGAGGCTATGAAGATGGAAAACGCCATTGAGTGCGAGTGCGACGGAACTGTCAGGGCCGTCCATGTCCAGAAAGGTGACTCCGTGCTGGAAGGCGCCGCCATCATGACCATAGGATAAGTCTGAAGCCATGGATACCATATTAGAAAACCTCAACCAGTTCCTGCAGTACACGGGTTTCGCCAACATGACCTGGCAGCACGTCGGCATGATAGTGATAGGTATCATCTTCATCACGCTTGCCATCAAAAAGGAGTGGGAGCCTTTGCTGCTGGTTCCGATTGGTTTCGGAATCATTGTGGGAAACATACCCTTTCCTCCAGGCCTCAACATAGGTGTATACGAGGAAGGATCTGTGCTTAACATACTATACCAGGGCGTTCAGAAAGGCTGGTACCCGCCGCTGATATTTCTGGGCATAGGTGCGATGACTGACTTTTCCGCCCTCATCTCCCAGCCCCGCCTGGTGCTGGTGGGCGCAGCGGCACAGATGGGCATATTCGGAGCATACATTGCCGCTCTTGCACTCGGCTTCATGCCGAACGAGGCCGGAGCCATAGGCATAATAGGCGGAGCGGATGGTCCTACAGCAATCTTCCTCAGTTCAAAACTTGCCCCCGAACTGATGGGAGCCATTGCAGTTTCCGCATACTCATACATGGCCCTTGTGCCCGTGATACAGCGTCCTATAATGCTGCTGCTCACCTCAGAGAAGGAGCGCACCATACGCATGGCCGCCCCAAGGACGGTGAGCAAGAGGGAAAAAATAATCTTCCCCATCGCCGGCTTCATAATCACAGCCTTCATAGTTCCTTCGGGACTTCCTCTCCTGGGCATGTTGTTTTTCGGCAACCTCCTGAAGGAGAGCGGAGTTACACGCAGACTTGCGGAAACTGCACGCGGCCCGCTGATTGACGTGATAACCACCCTGATAGGTCTTACGGTAGGATGCTCCACCCAGGCGGACGTATTCCTGTCCGGCAGGTCATTCAAGATTTTCCTGTTAGGCCTCTTCTCGTTCGTGGTTGCGACCTTCTGCGGAGTAATGTTCGTCAAGTTCATGAACCTGTTCCTGAAGGAAGGAAGCAAGATAAATCCTCTCATCGGAAACGCCGGAGTGTCGGCGGTTCCGGATGCGGCGAGGGTGTCCGAAATCACCGGTCGCGAATTTGACAGGAACAACCATCTGCTGATGCATGCCATGGCACCTAACGTGGCGGGCGTGATAGGGTCCGCGGTGGCTGCCGGCATACTGCTGAGCTTTCTCGGATAGGCTGGAAAGACATGATACGAAAAAGGCTGTCCTTTCACAAGGGCAGCCTTTTTAATACACCATTACACACAAACATTGGAATTGCTTCCAACTTTTGCGCAAATATGGTGTTTATTAACTAAACTTCAAAATTATTTTGGACAGTTATAGAGGAATCTGCGAATTTTCTTCGTCGCAGTCTTCTCAAAAGGCTCTTTTATGAACCTTATCGACGAAATCTGCGAGGCTCTGCTGACTGCCTTGTTGACATGACGGAGTATTTCCGACTTGAGAGCCTCGGACGCGGCCTCAAAGGTTTCCTCGCCCTTGCGGTCCCAGTCGATGAAGTTGTCCCAGAGTTTGATGAGGGCTACGAGGCGTCCGTTCTCGCTGATTACGAGGGATTCCTCCACCTTGTCGCAGGCATTGAGGACCATCTCGATTTCTTCAGGATAGATATTCTCGCCGGAAGCGCCCAGTATCATGTTGCTCAGACGGCCCTTTATCGAGTAGTTGCCCTTTGCGTCGATTACCGCAAGGTCCCTGGTGTGCATCCATCCGTCTTCGGTGAACATCTCCGCAGTTCTTTTTTCGTCCTTGTAGTAGCCAATCATCACGTTCGGGCCCTTTACGACTATTTCCCCTTCTCCGGTAGCCGGGTCGGGATTGAGGAGTTTCATCTCAACCCCCTTGACTGCATAGCCCGTGCTTCCGATGCTGGTCTTTCCCAAAGGCGCGGCACAGAGCAGAGGCGCAGTCTCTGTCATGCCGTAGCCTATGGCATAAGGGAAATGCGCCAGCTTGAGGAAGCGCTCCACCTCTGAGTCCAGTTTCGCCCCTCCTATGGCTATGACCTCAAGGTTTCCTCCGAATACCTTCTTCAGCTTGCTGCCAAGTATGGGGTAAAGCAGACCCGGGAGATTCCTGTCCATGAAGCTGAGGACGGGACTGCCCTTGATTGCCGGCACTATGCTCTTCCTGTAGATTTTTTCTATCACGAGGGGTACGGAGCACATGAGCCTGGGATGTACCTGGGCGAAAGCTTTCATCAGCACTGACGGGGTAGGTGCGGTCTCAAGATAGTATAGCCTCGAACCGTAGGCGAAAGGATAAAGCATGCCCAGACTTAACTCGAAGGTGTGGGCGAGAGGCAGAATTGAAAGCCATACCGTCCCTCTGCCTGTCTTGTGCACGCCGGGTGACGAGACAAGATTGTGGCAGAGGTTCCGGTGGGAAAGCATCACGCCCTTGGCGTTGCCCGAGGTTCCTGAGGTGTAAATCAGGACTGCCAGGTCTTCAGGGCGCGGATCAGAATACTTCATGGCCTTTCGTGAAGGCTTGCTGCTGCATGAGAGGACTTCAAGTGTTTCGATGGCCAGGACAAGGGAAAGCGAAGCGCGGTTCTCCGGAGAGACCTTGCGCTGCTGCTTGCGTGAGACAAAGACCGCCTTGGCCTCTGAATGATGCAGGATGTTGTTTACTTCGTTCTCGGAACAATCCGGGAGTATAGGTACGGCGACCATGCCGAAGGCCGTCACCGAAAAGAATGCAAGTCCCCAGTTCGGCATATTCTCCGAAAGGATGGCGACCTTGTCACCCCTGGTAAGCCCATGTGCGGTGAGAAGGAAAGCCATGGAATCACATTCACTGCGGAATGAGCTGAAAGTGTATTTGTGGCTTCCGTCCGCGAAACTTGACCATTCAAGTTCCTTGTAGGTTTCGGTGGAGCCCCTGTACAATTCTGCCAGGGTTTCAGCTTTTCTCGGGTCAATCATAAGGTATAGGTTCAGTAGCTTTACGCTTGCAAAGGTAGGCTTGTTGTAGGCTGGAATAAAGTGACGCCATTCAGTAATTTTGGAATATCAGGCAGAAAATATTATTTTTGTGACGATAAAAACGGACAAACCATGACCATAGAGGAGTTTTGCAGCCTGAACGGGAAGGAGAACACCGGCACCTTCGAGATGCTGGAAGGCTGCGTATTCCCGGAAGGGGAATTCGAGTGCGGTTTCACCTTCGTGATGTATTCGCTCTCGGGCAGGTGCGCTTTCAGAGTGATGGGGAAGGAGATGCAGGTGGGAAGAAGGTGCATGACAGTGTTCAGGCCCGGAATAACTGTGGAGAAAATCTCGTCTTCTGACAATTTCAGGTGCAAGGTGCTGCTGATAGGAGGTGACCTGGGAATAGAGCTGAACATCAGCAACGTGTTCCTCACTCTGTTCATCATGGATGAAACTCCTGTGCTGAAGGTTTCGGCCGCCTACGGAGATGCAGTCAGGCTGTTTTTCGAGGCTTTCTCGCGTGTTGTGCAGTTCGAGCGTAACCCTTATACCAAGGACTGCCTGTTAAGCCTTCTGAGGGCATTTTTCTACAGTTCCGGCTATTTCCTCTTCAAGTCTCTCCGTTTCAAGGG
>JABUTS010000062.1 GCA_021443565.1 Bacteroidales bacterium
CCTCTGAACGAGATGTCTCCTTGCGAGTCTATTCTGAGAGAGGGGAGGGAAGAGAGAATGTCTGCAGCTGTTCTGCCGGACGCGGTGCTGTTTGAGTCTCCGGAGAGAACAGTCTTGTCTACCTTATATATAAGCTTGTTCTTTCTCGCCGTCACTGTGGTTGCTTCTAGCGTGTCAAGTCTCGTATTGTAAATGTCGTTTTGTGCGAAGCTCAGGATAGGGAAGAGGAGGGAGATTATAAGGGTTATTTGTCGCATGGTTCAGGTGTTTCTGCAAATTTACGATTTTAACGTTATCCTTGACGGTTCTTAAACTATAATGAAAGATACTTCCAGTTATCATGAATATAAATGAAGTATGAATGTGGTGAGATATGGCTGATTTGCTAACTGGTAAAAAGATGTTTCGTATTTGAGTTTTGTATAATACAAAACGAATACGAATGTTCAGACGCATATATACGAAACTATATGCTTCATGTGAAGCATTTAGCTCAAGAGCCGGAATAACGCATTTGCGGTGGTGTGGCATGGTGACGTACAAATTTCAGCATGCTCATGAAATCGTATTCAAAACTAAGTGACCAGCGTCAAGGGAAGCGGATTTATACTCCTCGATATGCCTTTTCTGGAGGATATTATCAATTGATGGCGTTTTCATGCTTTGTTACAACTGACAAGTCTAATACCCTTTACAAATAGTTGTATAATAGTATATAAAACATTATTGTATTATGCAAAACTAATTTGTTAATGCAAGTTTGGCTTGTCTGGCAACTGGGATTCCGTTTATATATTCTTCATTCGGGCTATTCTTTAACTCTCTATATTAACGAGTGATTATTGTACCGTAGAGGCTGCTTCATGCTGTCTTTAAAGCTTAAATATGGCTCCTGAAGAGACTTTCTCTGTTGATTCGCACCTCTTCCTGGTTAAATAAGCATGATCAGCTCAGAACACTTCCTTAGAGTTACCCCTGTAGCTTATTCCTATGCAGATGGTATTATCAATCTTACAGATCATATTTCCGACCTAAAATATAATTTATGGATATTTGGCTGTTGATTTTATACTAATTTATTCAACAAACCGTTCTTCCCACAATTTCCTTTAAATACCGTTCACATATATAAGAAAACCAATGAAACAAACAATAATGTTTCAAAAATTACAAAATTATGAAAATAGATAATATCCAAACACTATATTTAACAATGGTATATATACATTAAAATAATTATTTTCTCAATGAAATATATACTGCTTTCTACTCTTATAAATGCGACTTATTGTATACTCAATTTCATACTGCTATCTATCTGTGTATCCATATCAAAAATTATTTAACTTGTCTCACGCTCTTCATTTTTCTGTTCATATTGCCATGTTTTCATTATCTGCATCAACTACACATCTTTCTGGAAATAATATGCATATTCGCTTGTTAACTTCGTATTTATTTGTATATTTGTAAAAATTAGTTTTGTAATGACTCGCCAGGAAACGTTAAATGCCATATATTCTCATCTGAAGGAAACAGGGAAAGTCAAGCATAAAAGAGATTTTGCCCAGAAGATCAATTTTGATTATGCTGGAGTTTCAAGTGCCCTGCATGGCAATGCAAGATATCTCACTAACGGCCTTTTCAGCAAAATACAAGTGATTTTCCCTGAAGAAATCAAACTTTTCCCGGTTGAAGACCTCAAAACCGACGTTAATTTTAAGCCTAAGGTCAGACGTACCATTGTTCCAAAACAAATCACCTCAAGTACTGCTTTAGGTTGCGACATGTCTGATTCTGTCATAAGGCAGGAAATCCTCAAACCTTCGCAGAGCCCTAAATCAATATCTTCTGATGCTGTGGCTTCTGTATCTCTGTCCAGGCATCAGACTGACCTCATACGCCTTCTTAACGACCAGCAGGAACTCCTTTCCAAGTCGCAGGACCAGACAACTATGGCAATCAAAATGGTCGGTCAGCTCTCTGAAGAAATACGTAAAATGAATGAACTGCTGGTCTCCAAATACTTGTAGCCAGCAGTTCAAGCAAAAGTATAGATAATTAGTTTATCTATGTTGATTAGTTTGCCATTTGTTTAAGGGCATCGGTTATGACAGGAACAAGGTCGGTCTTGCGGCTGAGTTTCCTGCCGCAGTTCACCCACGCCTTGCCAACTGACAGACCGTAGGCATTTTCCATTATTTCCTTAGCGCCCTCGCCGTCATAGATGATATACGAGACAGGTTCCTTGCGTACGACTGTCGGTGGTGTGTATGGAGGATCTGAACTGAGATCCACCTTGCAGAATATCATCTTCATTCCCTTTTCCCCGCGAATCTTCTTCATGGCGTCGAGTATTCTTTCGAGGAAAGGGACAAAAGTCGAGGCATCATACCATTCCAGCGAGCCTATGCCGAGATAGACTGATGCAATCTCGTATTCCTTGTCGTCGCTGTGATATATCTCCTCGTCCGTCATTCCATCATAACTGCAAGATGCTTCCACCATACCCTTATAAATGTCTTCAGTCTCGTCAGCGATGCCAAGTTGCGTGGCAAGGGCGTTGTATGCTATGCTGTCCACTTGAGTGAACTGCTTTGTGCGGTTATTGGTGTCTGAGAGTATGCCTGCAAGCAAGGTCTTGGCTATGGCGTCGGGAATCTGAACTCCAAAATCGCGGTAAGCGGTGAATACAAGAGTGGAAGTGGCACCGACTGGCGCGCTGCGGTAGAACAACTGACCGCTTGAAGTGACATTGCCCAACTGATGGTGGTCGATAATCTGCAGAAGAACAGCATTCTCGGCTCCGCTGACAGCCTGGATGTACTCGCAGTGGTCGGTCATTATTAACCTGTCGTTTGGCGACAGAGCGCTCAGCACTTGGGGGATTTCAATGCCCAGACGCTTCTGCAGGTACTTTGTCTCGCGGTTTGCCTCTCCGGCGACGCGGGCCTCGCAGTTGTAGCCGAGAGCCTTCATCAATGCTGCATAACCCACTGCTGAGCATACGGCATCAGTGTCTGGAGTTTTGTGCCCCACTACATAGGTCGTGCCCTCACCCCAGTCAAGTTGTTTCAGCGCGTCCGCCCATTTGAGGTCGTCCGATACATATATGTATTCTTTTTCGCAGGCGCATGTGAGCGTCAACGCCATGAACATGCTGGCAATCTTAAACGAAGTCTTCATTATGTATATTTATATAAAGATATATTTATTGTTCGAGTCTGAAATCCATGATTGTCTTGATAATCAGGTTTTCATCATCGGTAATGGAGAGCAGGAGGTGCTTGTAGCGCTCGTGGTTGAGCATCTGCTGAAGGAAGCCGTAGACAGGTACTTCCTTCCTGTAGAATGAGGTGCCGAGGAAGACCATGGGACTTTCGTGACCGAGGGTGCGGTAGTGGTTCTGCTCTGCGTCCTGGAAGATTTCTCGCACGGTTCCCGCTGAGCCCGGGGTGAAGATTATGCCACCCATTGCCACCGAGATGATCTGGTTCTCACGCAGGCTGTTGTCGAAAAATTTTGCGATGTCGGTCGCAAAAGGGGTCGATGGTTCATGTCCGTAAAGCCATGTGGGTATGCCCAGGCTGCGAAACCGGATCTGGGGATATTTCTCGCATACAGCGAACGCGCTCTCGAGCCACCCGCGGTCTCTGAAGGTCTCGGCATGCGACAGCATACGCACGGCATCGGCGAGTTCCTCCTCGCTTCTTCCTGCCATCCACGCACCGAAATGGGTCGCCTCCATCGCGCCCGGACCTCCGCCCGAAACCATCAGCTTGCCGTTTTCCGTGAGTTTCTTACTTATGCGTACTATCTTCATATACTCCTCGTCGCTTCTCTTCATCGCATGGCCTCCCATGATGGACACGACGTTATGCTTCTCGTACCTGCCCACGAAATCGCTGACAGCGTCGGTAATCGAGTGGTCGTGAATCGTGCGCCCGAGGGTCTCACGTATGTCCTGGGTATATTTCCCCCGGGAGACGTACTCTCTGTAAATCCTTGAGTCAAAGCAGTCTGCGAAGGTTGCGGGATCTGCGGGGTCGTAGCCCTCGTACAGGGTCTCCGGGGTGTACAGGGAATTGGTGAAAGCCTTGTACGGCATTCCGAGTTTCGGGAGCACCAGACAACTCAGGTCTATTTTCTCGTCCATCTCCTTCGGTATGATGCAGCCGAGGAACAGGCAGTCGGAGAAGCTCTTGTCCACGAGACGGTAACGTATTGACCTGAAATCCAGCGACTGGAAGGCGCAGTGGACTATGTGCGTGTCTTCGGGTATGGCCTCGAGGGATTCTATTTCCTTATATGGGAAGTCAGACATGTTGTTTTTCGCTTGGTTGAAACTCCAAAAGTAGTGAATTATGACGAATTTGCCGCAAATCGGGGTCTATTTGTGCTTCGGAATGCCTCGTACAGCCTCCGCTTCAAGCGGATTGTCGGGCCACGAGTGCTTGGGGTAGCGCTGCCTGAGTTCCTTCCTTACCTCGAAGTAGGTGCCCTGCCAGAAGCTTCGGAGGTCGGAAGTGAGCTGCACGGGCTTGAAGCCCGGTGACAGCAGTTCCATCAGCACGGGCCTTGTGCCTCCGTCCACGCGTGGTGTGTCAAGCATTCCGAAACATTCCTGGAGCCTGACGCGGAGTACGGGAGCCTCGGCGCCCTGTCTGTATTCGACGCGTATGCTGCTGCCTGTCGGTACTGTGATGTGGGTGGGAGCAAGCCTGTCTATGGTCTGCTGCTGTTCATAGTCCAGCAGGCTCCATATAGCTGCCGCGAGGTCTATCCTTTTAAGATCCATGACGTTGCGCGCTCCGTTGGAGTAGAGTGGGAGCCATTCCGCTGCCCTTGAGAGCACAGCGTCTGTGGAGAGGTCGGGGATGCCAGATTCAGGGTGCCATGACGATACGCACGCCACTCTGCGCTGCAGGTTGCCGACTTTTTCATCCCCGAAGTCGAACATGCTCAGCCCTTCCTTCGGAGCGGATTCGCAAAGAACCCTGTCGATTTCTGCGCGGGAGATGTCGTGAAGTGGTCTTGAATCAAGCATAAGGCCTCCTATGCGCCTTTCATGGCGGGCGGCCACCGCTCCTGTACGTGAGTCCCAGGCTATTATGTCCCTCTCACGAACCATGTGGGGCACATCAGAGGGATCGAGCGGGGCTGCGAGGAAAATCCTTCCCGATTGCGATGCAGTGCCGCCTGCGTCCATTCCCGCCACGGCAATCCAGTCGTACGATGCCAAACAGTCATCCCTTCCCACGGAAGCAGTGCCGCCGCAGGCCAGCATGAATTCTCCGCTGCCCTCTCTGACCGCATGGGCTATCCTTTCCGGATAGGCCTCGGCAAGCAGCACCCCTATGCTGTATGCATCCACGGGACTGTTGTCTTCTGCTGCCCGCATCAACAGTCTGTACTGGCGGGAGATGCGCTCTATGCGGCTCCACTGCCTGCCTCGTCCGCTTGGCGGACCGCTGGAAAAACCGCCTGTCAGGCTGTCGGGAAAATCGTTGCGGGAACCTTCGGTCCTTTCTCGTCTCTGCCGGAGAGCATTCACTCTGCTGGAGAGGTCTGAGTCGTTGTCGTTCTGGGACATAGGGTCTTTCTCCTCAAGTATCGCTGCGATGTCGCAGGCCGTTGATTCAAGGCCGTGCGAAGCCGCAGAGAGCATCATTCCGGCTATGCGGGGGTGGGCGGGAAGAGAGGCGAGGGCACGGCCGCGGGCTGTGATGGAGCCGTCTTCGTCAAGGGCACCGAGCAGTTTCAGAAGTTCGCACGCCTGTCTGAGCCTGAATGCTGGAGGAGGCGTGAGCCACTTCAGCCGTGAAGGCTCTTTTTCTCCCCACGCGGCTATGTCCAGCACCATGGAACACAGGTCTGCTTCCATTATTTCCGGCGTGCGGGTAGGGGCCATTCTCCTGTCGGTGGCGGAGCTCCATAGTCTGTAGCAGACACCTTCGGAGAGCCTGCCCGCACGCCCCGCCCTCTGGTCGGCCATGTCCCGGCTGATGCGCACCGTCTCCATGTGGCTCAATCCGCTTGCAGGGTCGAAAACCATACGCCTGCACAGCCCGGAATCCACCACGGTGCGTATGCCCTCGATTGTGAGCGAAGTCTCGGCTATGGGTGTGGCCAACACTATCTTGCGCCTTCCCTCAGGGCTGGGAACCAGGGCTCTGCGCTGCTCCTCAAATGGCAGCATGCCGTAGAGGGGGCAGATGTCAGTGACTTCGTCTTCCAAACTGCCTTGCAGCAGTTCCCCGCAGCGCCTGATTTCTCCCTCACCGGGCAGGAAGGCAAGTATGCTTCCCGTCTGCTCCCGCCATGCCTTGAGCACGGCGCGGGCGGTTTCCACAGCTGCGTCCGAAGGGCTGAAATCCTCGGCCGAGTTGATTGTAGTGACTGGGTACATCCGGCCTCCGCTTTCCACAAGAGGGGCATCCAGAGCCGCGCAGATGGACTTGGTGTCTATGGTGGCCGACATTATCAGGAGCTTTAAGTCGGGACGGATAATGGATTGGGATTCAAGAGTGAGGGCGAGGGCTGCATCGCTGTTCAGGCTCCTTTCGTGGAACTCGTCGAAGATTATCGCCGCGACCCCTTCCAAGGTTGGATCGTCAGCCAGCATGCGGGTGAGTATGCCCTCGGTCACGACCTCTATCCTTGTTTCCCGGGACACCCGGCTCTCGAACCTGATCCTGTATCCGACTGTCTTACCGACGGTCTCTCCGAGCATGGTTGCCATCCTCTCGGCAATCTGCCTTGCAGCTATGCGCCTGGGCTCCAGCATGACTATGCGTCCCTCGCCGAGAGGGCAGGCTCCCTCTCCCAACCTGCCCTCCCGCAGGGCCTCGAGCACCGTCAGAGGCAGCAGGGTAGACTTTCCCGCGCCCGGCGGGGCGGTCACGACCGCCCGCCCGTGAACGGCAAGTGCGCCGTTCACAGCGGCTGCCGCCGCTGCCACGGGAAGGTCCATGTATCTGCTCTCAATCATGGTGCGAAGTTAGCAAAAAGAAGGGTGCTAGCCTTCCTTCTCTCGGCGAAAATGCTTACCTTGGCCCTACTATGAAACTGAAAGTGAATTTCTCAGTCATCCTTGCGCTGCTGTCCCTGCCTGGGGCATCTGCACTGTCTCTGAGGGTGAAGTGATGCCTGAAGAGATGGCGGTTTTCAACTGAAAACATTAAAGACATATAGCCATGACAAGAAAGAAGATTGTAGTGCTTTCCGGTGCGGGAGTGAGTGCCGAGAGCGGGGTTTCAACATTCAGGGACAACGGAGGTCTCTGGGACAAGTATGATGTTCAGGAAGTTGCCTCCCACGAGGGCTGGCTGCGCAATCCGGGTCTCGTGCTCCGCTTCTACAACGAGCGCAGGGCTCAGATGAAGGATGCGAAGCCTAACCAGGCCCATCTGGACATAGCCTCGCTTGAGAGCCGGTTCGACGTGGCCGTTGTCACCCAGAACGTCGATGACCTCCATGAGAAGGCAGGCAGCACCAGGGTCATACATCTCCACGGCGAACTCAACAAGGTCCGCCCGGAAGACTCCTACAGCGACTCCGACCTTTTTGACGAATCAAGGATAGTGAATGTGGGCTATGGAGAAGTGAATCTCGGGGACAAGGATCCCCGCGGGGTGCAGTACAGACCGCATATCGTTTTCTTCGGTGAAGCCGTGCCGGAAATAGCGAAGGCATCGAAGCTGGTAATGGAGGCGGACATCCTGCTCATCGTGGGCACTTCACTTCAGGTCTATCCTGCCGCCGGGCTCTGGCGCTATGCGGGAAATCATGTACCTGTCTACGTCATAGACCCGAAGGACGTTCCCATCTCAGGCAGCAGAATCACCCACATCCAGGCGACAGCTACTGCGGGCATGAAGAAATTCATCGAACTTATAGACACCGGACACTAGATTCAAGGGCACACAAAAAAAAGTTGCCGTAAAGCAACTTTTTTTTGTGTGCTATTTGGTCCAGGCGCCTTCGTGGGTGCAGACCTCGGCGGCGGTGTCCACTGCCATTCGGTGTGCCTCCTGTATGGTGGCTCCCTTCACGAGCGATGCTATGAGGGCTCCAGTGAAGGAATCTCCGGCGCCGACGGTGTCGACAACCTTTACCTTAGGGGTTTCCAGCCGGGATGTCACCCCACCTCCTACCACAAGGCTGTATTCGCTTCCCGCCGTGAGTATGACCATCATGAGCTTGTAGCCCTTCATCAGAGCCCGGCAGGCTTCTTCCTCGGAAAGCCCTTGAAGACCGAACATCGGCCTCAGGATTTCGAGTTCCTCATCGTTGATTTTCAGAACATTGGCTGCGCTTAGTGAGCAGGTTATCACTTCCTTGGAATAAAATTGCTGCCTAAGGTTGATGTCGAATACGCGGTACGAGTCCTCGGGAGTGGCGGCAACGATGGAAAGTATGGCCTCGCGGGATTCGGGGCTTCTTTGGGCGAGTGAGCCGAAGCATATCGCAGCGGATGATGCAGCCATCTGAAGCACCTCGGCACTTGCACGGATGTGGTCCCACGCAACGTTTTCGCAAATCGTGTAACTCGGCTGGCCGTCATGAATCTCGACCTGAACAGTGCCGGTCGGATAGTCCAGCACCTGGGCCATCAACTTGATTCCGTGCTCCTTGGCAACTGCGATCAGTTCCCTTCCCAGTTCATCGTTACCTACGGCAGTCACCGCATAGGCATCCATCCCGCATCTTGCAGCGTGGTATGCGAAATTGACTGGCGCTCCTCCGGCTTTTTTGCCGTCGGGAAGCATATCCCAGAGATATTCTCCGAGTCCTATAACCTTGGGTGTAGACATATTTGACGCGATTTGTACCGCAATATACGACAATTTCGCGAATTATGGCAATTTATCTTACTGCAGAAGCCCGTGCCAGAGATACGAAAGGCTCATGGCATAGACAGACAGCAGCGAGAGAACCAGGCCCCATGCCAGAGGCAGGAACGCTACCGCGGCCACGCATTCCAACAAGACGACAACTGGGTTCACAAGCAGTCTCGAAGCGAAGCGCATGGTGTTGCTCCATGCCTTATCGTCGAGCCTGTTGCATAGACGGCTGGCGATGAGCCCCTGAGGGGCGCTCAGTGTGCATGCCGGCAGGGCGATGGGAGAGGTGAGGGCTGCCAGAGCAAGTTTCACAGGTCTCGGAAGTCTGAATATCGGCTTCGGATTGACAGTTTCCGCAGGTACGACAGCTCCTGACGGACTGTAGCCCGCCAGCCTGGTTATATCCCCTGCCAGCCTGCCGAGCAGTTCATCCGGATTCATGTCCGCTGACACCGGAATAGGCTCTCCGTAGACGAGGGAAACCTTCCCCTTGTACTCGTAGTAATTGCTGTATGAAAGCCCCGCAGGAACCACATAGACGGTCTTGCCGAGAGTTTCTGCCGCCCTTGTGGCTATTCGCCACACTCCCTTTTTCAGAGGCATGAGGGTATGGGTGGTGCTGTGCGTACCCTCCGGGAAGATGGTGAAAGGTACTCCGTGGTCCATAGACTCTATAATCACGTCTATTACCCCAAGGCTCTGCGCAAGCACCTCGCGCCCGTCCCTTGCGCGGGGGATTGGCACAATCTTCATGGCGTTCAGAAACTTCGCTATGAAAGGTTTGCGGAAAATGTCAGCCCTTGCTCCAAAGGCCACGGGGCCCTTGAAAGATTGGAGTATGACCAGGGCGTCCATCAGCGTGTTGCAGTGGTTGGCCGCTATGATCACGGGGGCTCCCTCAGGGATGTTGCCGCGTCCATAGACCTTTATGCTCCTGTAGCTGGCGCGTGTACAGGCGTCAACATAAGGCCGGCCGATGGCGTAGGACACTGTATTTTCCCAGATTTTAGCCAAGCTTTTTCCTGTTGAAGATTGTTGCGGTGGCAAGTCCGCTGATTATATGCCAAATACCCCACCATGCGGTAATGACCACCATCCCTCCGTGTGGGGGAAAGCCGGAGAATATCGAGGTCCCGAGCAGGAGCACCAGACCCAGTCCCGAGTTCTGTATGCCGGTCTCTATCGTGAGTGTCCTTCGGTCGGCTTCGGGTAGTTTCAGCGCGCTTGCGGTCATGTAACCTATACCCAAGGCAAGGAGGTTATGGATGAGCACGACCAGGAAGATGTATTTGATGCATTTGAGGAAAGCCTCCATGTTGCCCGCGAACGAAAGCACCACCATTATCATGAAGAACGCAATCGAGAACCACTGGAATGGTTTCTTCAACTTTTCCGACGCTTTGGGGAACAGGCGCGTGCAGAGCATTCCGAGTATGAGAGGAATGCCCAGCAGCACGAAGACCGTCTTGAATACCTCCACGAGCGGGATGTTCAGTTGCGGCAGTTCTGAAGCCACCGAATTTATATTCAGGTACATGTTGCCCCAGAACCAGAAGTTCAGCGGTGTCATGACGAATGCAAGCGAGGTGCTTATCGCAGTAAGGGATACCGAGAGTTCGACGTTGGCCTTCGACAGGGATGACATGAAATTGGAAATGTTTCCCCCGGGGCATGAAGCCACAAGTATCATTCCCAGACCCATCATGGGCGAAATCCAGTTTCCAAATGCCCATGCCAGAGCGAAAGTGAATGCCGGCAGCAGTATAAGCTGGCAGCACATCCCGGCCAGCACGGAGCGGGGCTGGCGGAACACGTCCACAAAGGTGGACGGCTTTATGCCTAAAGCCACGCCGAACATCACGAACGCCAACACTATGTTGATGGCGTTCATGCCACCCACATTTAGTGTGACGTCTATGCTGTCAAGGGCTGCTGCGGTCTGGGGGTTCATGTTGATAATCGGGAAGCTTGTCAGGCAAGTGCCCGACAAGCTAGCTGAGTCCTACAATTTCTCCGTTCACCACGTCGATGTACTGGGCCTGAGGTACCTTAGGGAGACCTGGCATACGGATGATGTCGCCTGCGATGGCCACGATCATTTCGCTTCCGCTATTGATTACGACATCATTTATCTCAAGGGTGAAGCCGGAAGGCGCACCATAGCGCTTGGGATCCTGAGAGAAAGAATACTGGGTCTTGGCGATGCAGACCGGGAACTTCGAGTAGCCGAGCTTGACTGCGGTTGCGAGCTTGCTCTTGGCCTTGGAACTGAGGCTGATGTCCTTTGCTCCGTAGATGGCCTTTGCAACTGCCTCAATTTTCTGCTCGAAGCTCATGTCATCGCTGTAGGTGAACTTCAGTTCGTCTGAAGGATGCTCCTCTATAGTGCGTACGACAGCCTTTGCGAACTCGACGGCACCTTCCGCGCCGCGGGCCCATCCGTCGTTGATTGCAAAGGCGGTACCCTTCTCTATGCAGTGACGGCGCACCATCTCGAGCTCCTCTTCGGTGTCGCTTGTGAACTTGTTCAGGCAGACAAGGACGGTCTGGCCGAAACTCTGGAGATTCTCAATGTGGCGGTCAAGGTTGGCAAGTCCCTTCAGCACTCCTTCAGGGGCAGGTTCCTTGATTTTGTCAAGCTCCACGTCACCATGCATCTTGAGGCCGTTGAGGGTGGCCACAAGTACTGTGAGATCAGGGCGGAGCCCGGCTTTGCGGCACTTGATGTTGAGGAACTTCTCAGCGCCGAGGTCGGCACCGAATCCCGCCTCGGTGACAGTGTATTCGCTCATCGAGAGAGCCGCTTTCGTGGCGATTATTGTGTTGCAGCCGTGGGCGATGTTCGCGAACGGGCCTCCGTGTATTATTGCAGGGGTGTTGCCTGTGGTCTGGACGAGATTAGGGCAGATTGCATCCTTGAGCAGGGTGGTCACAGCTCCTGCCACTCCCATGTCGTTGACAGTGAATGCGCTTCCGTCGAAGCGGTAGCCGAGCAGTATGTTGCCTATGCGCCTCTTCATGTCCTCCAGATCGCTGCTGAGGCAGAGTATGGCCATGATTTCAGACGCAGGGGTGATGTCGAAACCAGACTCTGCAGTGAGGCCATTGGTGCGGGGACCTATGCCGGTAACTATGCTGCGGAGCGAGCGGTCGTTGACGTCGAGAACCCTCTTCCAAAGCACTTCCTTGAGGGCAAAGCCTTCCGCCTGATGCTGATATATGTAGTTGTCAAGGAGTGCGGAAATAAGGTTGTGGGCAGATGTCACAGCATGGAAATCGCCGGTGAAGTGGAGGTTGATCTTCTCCATAGGTACCACCTGGGTCCAGCCGCCGCCGGCAGCGCCGCCCTTCATGCCGAAACATGGACCGAGGGATGGCTCACGCAGTGCCACCACTGCCTTCTTGCCAATCTTGTCAAGTCCCATCGCGAGGCCAATGCTCGCGGTTGTCTTGCCTATGCCGGCTTTTGTGGCGGTGATTGCCGTAACGAGAATGAGCTTGCCCTTCTGCGGCCTGTTGGAAAGTTCTGAAGGAATCTTCGCGATGTGATGACCGTACTGTTCGATGTCCTCGGCTGCTATGCCTACCTTTGCGGCGATCTCTGAGATCTCCTTCAGCTTGACGCTGTGTGCGATTTCTATGTCTGTCATGGTTATCTGGTTATAAAATCGTGCAAATATAGCGAGCATACATTTCAAAATGAAGAAAAATGAAGCATTTTGCGAAGATTATCACCCAGTAATTCTCATATCCATGTTATTTTTTTGCATTCACCATGTCCGAACAAAGAGAGAACATATCTAAAAATATATTTATTTGTTATTTTTGTCAGACGAACTTAACGGATTCATGCGAATCCGGATATCATTAACAACTGAATAACTCATGAAAAGGACATTTGCTATCATGGCGATGGCGGCTGGCTTCTCGGCTGTGTGTGCCGCCTTGCCGTCAGAAATGCCTGTGGGCTTCCAGGTCGAGCAGACCCAGAGCACCACTGTCAGAGGACGGGTTACCGATACAGAGGGTAACCCCGTGCCGGGTGTCTATGTGACAAGCGAATCCGGAGGATACGCCATCACAGCCGCAGACGGCAGCTACAGCATCAAGGTTTCTTCGGGCAACAGCCTGACCTTCGATTGCATAGGGATGAAAACGGTGAACGTCAAGCCTGCGGGCAGGGCGGTCATCGATGTCGTGCTCGAGCAGGATACGGAAATGCTCGAGGAAACAGTTGTGATAGGTTATGGAGCTGTGCGCAAAAAGGACATAGCCGGCTCTGTGCAGAATGTCACTGCAACCGAACTCGAGAAGATGAAGACGGCTTCGTTCGAGAAGGCGCTTCAGGGCAAGGTGTCCGGCGTCCAGATAATCTCGACTTCCGGTCTGCCGGGCTCATCATATTCCATCAATATCCGCGGCCGAGGTTCCATCAGCGCAGGCACCCAGCCTCTTTATATCGTGGACGGTGTACAGATGACAAACGGATCGGAGGCGACAAGCGTCCTGACCAACGCCAATGCGATGGCCGGCATCAACCCAGACGACATCGAGTCAATAACCGTTCTAAAGGATGGCGCCTCTGCCTCAATTTACGGTGCACAGGCTGCCAACGGAGTAGTGATAATCACCACCAAGCGCGGTCATGACGGCAAGACCAACATTTCTTTCAGCGCGAATGTCGGGGCACAGACCCTCGCTCGCAGGGTAGGAGTGATGAATGGTCAGGAATGGGCGAAATATGCTCTTGAAGAGTACAGCAATTATGACCTGTATAAGGGCACTAACGAATACGCGAAGGCTCTCAAGCTATTCCAGAGTTTCGGTTGGGGAGAGGACGGATATTCTTCCGCTCCGACTACCGACTGGTATGACGAGATTTTCCGTACTGCCATTTCCCAGAACTACGAGCTGGGCGTGTCAGGAGGCAACTCGAAGACAAGGTTCTATGTATCGGGCAACTACAACTCCACCGACGGTATCATGAAGGAGACTGGCTTCCGCAGGGCCACGGGCCGCGTGAACCTTACCCACGAGATTGCCAAGTGGCTTACACTTGACACCAAGAACACATTCAGCCGCAACATGTACGACCAGGCTTCCACCACAGGCGCGGCGAACCCTTCCCGTACAGCCATGCTCCTTCTCCCGGGGGTTTCTCCATACGACGAGAATGGCGACTATGTGATGGACCTTCCTTACGGATACTACCAGTACAACATCCCACAGACCCTCGAATTGTGCGAGTATTACGGTGCGACCAGCAAGCTGACTTCGGCCAATGACCTCACTTTCCACATACTTCCGGGTCTCGATTTCAAGAGCAGCTACACCTTCGAGCTCAACTATCTCCAGGAGCACCAGTACAGCGATCCGCGCACCCGTCTCGGTTACCGCTACAACGGAGTTTCCACGGCGGTGGCTGACGACGGCTTCAACTTCCAGACCGAACAGGTCATCACATGGAACAAGAAACTTGGCAGGGACAATCTCACCGTGACAGGCGGCTTCTCATATACTGACCACCAGTATCACTCGATAAGCGCATCCGCGACGGGAGTTGCCCACGAGGACCTTCACCTTCTGAGCAGCGCATCTGTGCTCGATTCCATGGGCGAATCCTTCTCGCAGTGGAAGATGGCCGGCTTCTTCGCCCGCGCAAGCTACAACCTTAGGGACAGATATATCTTCACCGCCACGTTAAGGTACGACGGCAGCTCGCGCTTCGGAGCTGACAACCGCTGGGGCATGTTCCCTTCACTCTCGGCAGCATGGCGTATGAAGGAGGAAAGCTTCCTCAAGGACGTGTCATGGCTCACCGACCTCAAGCTCCGCGCCAGCTACGGAGTGACAGGCAACGCAAGTATCAGCAACTACGTTGCGAACAAGCTTTACTCCGGAGGACATGAATACAACGGGGAGTCAGGCCTGCTTTCAACCTCCATAGGCAACAGGATGCTCTCATGGGAGAAGAAACACTCCAAGAACATAGGCATCACAGCAGCCTTCCTCAACGACCGCATAGGCTTCGACGTCGACCTTTACCGCGACGACACCAAGGACTTGCTCTACTCTCGCGACATACCTTCCACCACCGGTTTCACCTCGATACCTTCCAACATGGGAGGAGTCAGAAATGAGGGCATTGACGTCCAGCTCAAGGCAGTGCCTGTGAACCACAGGATGTTCAAGTGGGAGACCTCGTTCAACTTCTCTACTGTAAAGAACCAGATTACCGAACTCCAGGACGGGCTTGAGCAGATAGGCGAGTACAAGGTCGGCCTTCCGATTTCCGCCGTCTACACATACAAGTATGCGGGAGTGAATGCTTCAGACGGCCGACCTATGTACTATGACAAGGACGGCTACATAACCTACAATCCTACCAGCGACGACCGCTACTGGTTCAAGGGCACTGACCCGACCATTTTCGGCGGCTGGATGAACACAATCACCGTGGGTGGTTTCGAACTCTCCTTCTTCTTCCAGTACCAGGCTGGTGCAATCAAGTATTGGAGCGACAAGGCCGTTCTCATAGGCCAGGCCGCTGACAACAACCTTCTTGCCAGTCTCGTGACCGATGCATGGAGGAAGCCGGGAGACGTGACCTGGGCTCCCATGCCTTTCCTTGACGGTGCATACTCCGGTTCTCCTCGCACATACGACAGCGAGTCCAGCCTCATATACGAGTCTACAGACTTCTTGAAACTCAAGAATATAACTCTCAGCTACGACCTTCCGAAGAACTTCATCAGCAAGCTCCGCATGACCAGGGCCCAGATCTTCGTGAATGCGTACAACATCTTCACCGTCACTCCTTATCAGGGCTATGATCCCGAGACCATCGGCAGTGACCGCGGTCTATATCCGCAGTCCAAGAGCGTGAGCGGCGGCATCAAGCTTAACTTCTAATCTGAATGGAAATGAAGAAAATCATATATGTAGGCGCCATGGCCGCCATCGCATGCCTTACCGCTTCATGCGACTCGCTTCTCGACATTCAGACCAAGCATGCCATCTCCGAGGAGAAGATAGTCTCCGAGAACGGCTGCAAGGGTCTCATCATAGGCGTGTATGACCTCATGCAGGACGTGGGTTATACCGGACGCGACTTCCTCTGCATACCAGAGGTGCTCGGCGACAACTGCATGCCGACCCCCGGCTCGACAAAGTACACCGGCTATTACAACTTCACACCGAGGTACAACATAAGCATCTGGAGCACTTGCTACGAAATCATGAGCTCCCTCAACGAATGCCTCGTATACCTCGACAAGCTCGATCAGACGGCCAATGCTGACCAGCTCCGCGGCGAAGCCCTCTTCCTCAGGGCATACAACTATTTCAACCTCGCCATAGTCTACGGGCGTACCCCGGGTCACACTGTCGATGGTTTCAACCTCTGCGTCCCTCTTGTTCTCGAGCCTTTCAACAGCAATACGGACAATATAGCCGAAGCTGCAGCAGTGGCAAGAAACACCGTGGACGAGGTTTGGGCTCAGATATGTGATGACCTTAAGCAGGCCATCCCTTTGATTGGTAGCAGCAATGCCCCTTACCGTGCATCCGAAGCGGCTGCAAGAGCCCTTCTTTCAAGAGTTTACCTTTATATGGGCAAATGGGCTGAATGTGCCGAGGCGTCCGCGGCTGCAATCAAGACAGCCGGCATGGACCTTTACAGCGGTGCTTATACGGACGTGTTCTCCAAGGGCAAGGAAACCATTTTCGGTCTCAAATTCACTGAACCGGAGTGCCTCGCGGCTTCGTCCATCCATTCGGCCTACGGCACAGTGGACGACGGCTACAGGGATGCTGACGGCTTCGGCAACGGCACCGGCGCCGGTGACAGACACCTTTCCATAACTCCCGACTTCATCAGCCTCATCGACTTCGACACAGACACCAGGGCAGGAGCAATACGCAAGGTCCGTCTCAACACACAGGAACTTTACTGGACCACCAAGTTCAACAGCTACGGCGGCATCTTCGGCCTCGACAACATTCCTCTCATAAGGGTTGCCGAGCTCTACCTCAACAGGGCTGAGGCCTATGTACGCATGGGAAATCCTGCTTCCGCGAGAGCAGATCTCAACGAACTCCGCACCAGTAGGGGACTTGGTAAAACCGATCTTCCCGACGGTGAACTTCTTGACGAAATCCTTCTCCAGAGACGCATAGAGCTTGCATTCGAGGGACACAGGTTCTTCGACATGAAGCGTCAGGGCAAGAATATCAGCAGGCCGGAGGGTCTTGCGGAGATTCCGTATGACGACTACAGGGTTGTCTCTCCTATAGGGACTACAGAGCTTGACGTGAACAAGCTGCTTGTGGACAATCCGGGCTATTAACAGTTAGACACCTAAGCAATGAAAAGGACATCATATATTTCAGCGGTTGCGGCGCTTCTCGCGCTTGCAGGATGCGAGAAGCAGGACTGGACCTATCAGGGGCCGCAGTACTGCGAGTTCAGCCCGTCCATGTACGGGCAGGGCGTATCGAACGGAATGTATTTCAAGGAGAATACGGTGGTGGGAATGGATACCGTCGCGGTCCAGCTCATCGCCCATAACGAGGCGGACGTGACCGTGAAGTTCTCTATCGTGGACTCCGTATACTACAGGAAAGACATCAGCAAGTATGTCGCATCCATCCCAGCAGGGCTTGACAAAAGCCTTTACAGGGTTGAGCGTTCGGAGGACCTTCCAATCTATGGAACCGACTACGAGATTCCTGCAAAGGAGGGAGTAAGCTTCGATGCTGCAAGCCGCAAGGGCTCCCTCACCATAGCAAAGGGAGAGTATTTCGGGAAGATTCTCGTGGACATGAAGGTAAAGGCCGGCGCGTCTTTCTTCGTGGTTCTGGAGGATTCCGACAACTGTCTTGCCAACGTTCCTTCGTCGATCATACGCTACGACCTCTCTCCGGACAAGATTTTCTACTTCGAGGAGAGTTTCCTTGAGGAGATTCCTGATACGTGGACCATACTCGACAAGGACGGAGACGGCTACAGTTGGGAGTGGTACAAGAAGGCTGCCACCTCGGATTCTTACCGTAGCAAGACTGCTCTCACCCCCGAGAACTACCTTGTTTCCCCTGCCGTCACGATAGGCAGCAAGATGAGGAAGGTCATCCTTCAGTTCGACCATGCGGCGGGCGACGACGAATACTTCGAAGAACAGTACAGGATTGTTGTTTCGACCTCTCCTATAACCCTTGACAACTGCCGCAACGCCAAGGTGGTGCGCGACTGGACCAAGCTTGACACCTACGAGCAGACTACCGAGATGGTTGACATTTCCGAATACAGGGGCCAGAAGATTTACTTCGCATTTGTCCACGGCAACTGCACCGACAACTACTATATAAAGATTTCGAACATCTTTGTCTATGGCCTTTAATTGTCCGGGTCTCGACGAAAGGCTTGCGGGCATTTTCGTTGAGACCACTTCAATCAACTCACCTTCAGGCAGCGAAAGCCACATTGCCTCCTACATCCGTTCCTTCATCGAGGGGCTTGGGTTTGAGGTGCAATGCGACGGCGCGGCATCGCTTTCGGGTGGAGACAGCGGCAACCTCATAGTGCCGCTGCTGGGCGGCGGGAACTTTTTCCTCGCGGCCCACATGGACACTCCTAGACCAACGACAGGCCTTGTACACGTTTTCCGCGGGGACAGAATCACTTCGGACGGAACGACTCCACTCGGAGTAGACGACAGGGGTGGAGTGTCTGCCATACTTTATGCGCTCGAGAGGGCTGTCAAGGCCGGAACCCTCAAGCCCGCGACCCTGCTTTTCACAGTCTGTGAGGAGACGTCGCTTGCCGGCTCGACCTTTTTCACCCCGGCAGAGGGTATCACCCACGGCTTCGTGTTCGACTCGTACATGCGTCCCGGCAACTTCGTCCGCGAGACCTGCGGGCTGATTGATTTCACCATCCACATCAAGGGGAAGTCTTCTCATGCCGGAATCTCACCGGAGAAGGGGGTTAATGCCCTCCAGATTGCGGGGGAGTGCATAAGTGCATTTCCGTTCGGGCGCAGAGGACCTCTTGCAACCGCCAATATAGGAATGGTCAGCGGAGGCACCGGTACCAACGTGATATGTGACGACTTGAAACTGTGCGGGGAAATACGCTCGGCGTGCAGGGAAGAAGGTGAGGCGAAATATGCCGAGGTGCTGGAGAAATTCGGGGAGATATGCGCGAGCCGTGGTGGCTTCCTCACCGAATCTCACGCCTGGGATTTCGTCCCGTACAGAATAGAGGATGGCGACCAGCCATACATACGCTTTGCCGCTGCCGCGCGCAGCCTCGGCCTTGAGCCATCGCCTCAGCCTTCCATGGGTGGAAGCGATGCCAATGCCCTGAATGCCAAGGGTATACCTACCATGAACATAGGCGTTGGCGCCCAAAACCCTCACGGCAACGACGAGTTCATACTTTACGAGGACCTTCAGGCTGCCTCCGACATTGCATACAAGCTTCTGACAGAATAAACCCGGCGGTTGACATACCACCGCCACCAAAAGCCCGCCACAACGGGCAGACAAATATGAAAAGGACAGCAATACTCGCGGCATGCGCCCTCATTGCGGCATGCGGCAACCCTGCGTCAAAACAGAACAATTCCGGTCTTTCCTACCTTCCGGAGCAGGTTACTGCAAAGGGTACACTTGTAATACAGGGAGGCGGAGAGCGCGTGCCCATAATCCCCGAGACCATAGTGGCCAAGGCAGGAGGCAACGGATCAAAGATTCTCGTAGTACCTTTCGCCAGCGGATATGCGGACGAGGTGGGCCCTTACCAGGCAACCGAATTTGAGAAGTGCGGTGCCAGTGCGGACTACATACTCTGCACGAAGGAGGAAATAGACAGCCCCGGGAGCCTTGCGAAACTCGACGGAGTCACGGGAATCTTCTTCTCGGGTGGAGACCAGAACCGTCTTTTCGCCTTCCTCAACGGCACGAAGTTCATGGACGGCATCAGGCAGATTTATGCTGAAGGCGGAGTGATAAGCGGTACCAGTGCGGGAGCGGCAGTCATGAGCCGCATCATGCTCACGGGCAACGCCATAGGCGACAACAGCGACGACTTTACCTATGTCAGGCCCAACACCGTGGAGACGGCAGAAGGCTTCGGCTTCCTCAACAATGTCATTGTGGACCAGCACTTTGCAGCCCGCAAGAGGCAGAACCGTCTCATCAGCGTGCTCATCGACAATCCTCAGTACAGGGGAGTCGGGATTGACGAATCGACAGCCATAGTGGTCAACCCGGACAGCAGTTTCGACGTGATAGGCGTGGGCTCGGTCTATGTGTTCGAGCCTTTCGCCCGCATCGGGGGCGAAGCTCCGGCCTTCAAGACCTCCATACTCTACGAAGGCGACAGTTACAGGTTTTAACCCCGTCGCGGCAGGCTTGGCCGCGGCAAATCACAGGGCGGGGAAGCCCGGGAGATATTGATGAAGAAAGTACCACATACCTTTGTCATCATCTTTATGATGATAGTGTTCTGCGGCATCCTGACATGGTTCGTGCCGGCAGGGGAGTTTGACCATGAAAACATTATGGTAGGAGACACGGTGCGTGACGTCATCGTGGAAGGCTCGTACCACAAAGTGGAGCGCTCTCCGCAGACATGGCAGATATTCGGTGCCATGACGGAAGGTTTTAAGATGCAGGCGGCGATAATAGCCTTCGTGCTGATTATAGGCGGGGCCTTCCAGATAATGAACAGCAGCAAGGCTGTCGACTTCGGCATCAGGACCTTTGTCTCGAAGTGCCGCCGGCTTGAACAGGTCAGCATCTTCCGCAAGATAGGTGTGGACTGGATGATAATAGTGGCGTCCGTATTGATTTTCAGCGCTTTCGGCGCTCTCTTCGGCATGAGCGAGGAAGTGCTGGCATTCATAATATTGTTCGTGCCGCTGGCCATCTCCATGGGTTACGACTCGCTTACGGGGCTTCTGATGGTCTATGTGCCTGCCCATGTGGGACTTTCGTCCGCCATATTCAATCCTTTCACCACGGGCATAGCCCAGGCCCTGTCCGGCCTTCCCATGTTTACCGGCTTTGAATACAGGACCTTCTGCTGGCTGCTGCTCACCATCCTGCTCATCGTCTTCACCCTCTGGTATGCAGCTAAGGTCAAGGCTAACCCGAAGTTCTCGCCTATGTATGAACTCGACTCGTACTGGCGTGAAAAGAGCGTTGAGTCGGACAGCGAGGTGGTAGACGGTAAGGCCGGTGTCCAGGCGTGGATAAGCTATTTCCTGATATCGGCCATACTCATAGTCTGTGCCGTGCTTTCCCCGAAGACGCAGATTTCCATAGGCGACACCGTAAAGAGCATGACCATAATGCCTTGGATAGCAGGCATCCATGCAATTTCAGGCTTCCTTCTCCTGCGCAAGTCCTACCTGTATTACATACTCGACATTTTCGCCTTTACCATAGTTCTTCTCGTGGTTGGCGTTATGGGTTACGGCTGGTATGTGACGGAAATCTCCGCACTCTTCCTCGGGATGGGCATAAGTGCTGGCCTGGTGATGGGAGCCGACGCAAACAGAATCTCCCACGAGTTCATAGCCGGTGCAAAGGACCTGCTGACTGCAGCCTTGATAGTCGGTCTCGCCGGAGGAATCATAGTCGTTCTCAAGCAGGGCATGATCATGGATACCATACTCAACTCCCTCGCCAGCCTTATGGGCGGCACTGAAAAGGGTATTACGGTATCAATCATGTACGCCATACAAACCTGCATCAACATCTTCATCCCTTCCGGATCTGCAAAGGCGGCTCTCACCATGCCTATTATGGCTCCTTTCTCCGACCTTGTCGGGCTTTCTCGCCAGGCCACGGTGCTTGCATATCAGTTCGGCGACGGCTTCACCAACATGATAACCCCGACCTCTGCAGTGCTCATGGGCGCCCTCGGAATCGCCCGCGTGCCTTATGACAAGTGGTTCAAGTGGTTCTGGAAACTGCTCCTGTTCTTCATGATTGCCGGTCTGGTGCTGCTTATTCCTACCGCCTACCTCACCATCCCTGGCTTTTAGAATTGCTTCGATATTACGGACAAGAGCTCCCTTTCCGGCGCAAATGCCACTTCGGGAGCCTTCGCTTTTTATAATCTCTTTCGCTCCTTACATCCAGGTGACGCAGACCGGTTTGCTGAGCCTGAGCCTTGATTGTTCTGTCAAGGCTCCCGTCTTTGCGTTGCGGTGGTAGATGACGATGGAGTCGGCGTCGCGGCAGCAGCATAGGAGCCAGCGTCCGTCGGGGGTGATGGAGAACTGTCTCGGGTGCGCAGGTACACTCTGGGTGCCGGCAGGGGATAGTGTGCCGTCAGCAGCAATCCTGAAAATGCTTATGCAGTCTCCGACAAGGCGGTTGCTTGCATAAAGGAAGTTGCCGTCAGGGGAGATGTGTATGTCCGCACTGCCACGGCCGTCGCAAGGGTCTGCGTCAACTTCCTGCAGGAATTCCAGCCTGCCGTCATTATATCTGAATGCCGTGACCCCGCCGGAGAGTTCGCCTATCACGTACATGAAATTTCCGTCGGGGGAGAAGGTGATGTGCCGCGGACCGCTGTCCGCAGATACGCTCCAGCATAGCGGTTTGCCTTCCCCGTCCAGCGACTGCCTGACCGTCGCGTCCTCAAGCACTTCGAAGCGGAGTATGCGGTCGGCGCTGAAGTCGCTTGCGAAGATGTATCCCCCGTCCGGAGAGAATTTCGTGCAGTGGACATGGGCTGTATTCTGTCTTGTCGTGTCGGGTCCGCCTGTGCTGCCAGGGAATATGGCCGAGGCCTCGCCGAGGTCGCCGTTTCCCAGAACGGGGAACACAGTCATGGATCCTCCGCTGTAGTTGGCGGTCACCAGCACTCTGCCGTCGGTTTCAAGGAAACATGGATCTTCGCCTCCAGTCACACCCCCTTTATCTGCAGGCACTCCCGGTGCAGCTCCTTCCGGCCCTCCGGTCAACTGGAAGCCCAGGGCTGTCATGCTGCCGCCTTCAATGGCGAAACAGTATACCCCCGCCTTCTCGTCGGAAGTTTCGCGAACGGTATAGGCGGTGCGCCCGTCTGGCGACATGCATATATAGGAAGGATTCACCACTCCGGCGCTGTCCGTCAGCACTGCTCTGCCGTCGTCCAGACAAAGGGAGGCCCTGTAGATTCCCCAGCTGCCGCTGCCGGTGTATGTGCCTATCAGGAAATCAATGCAGTTTTCGGTACATGAACATGCGAGTGTGATCGCTGCGAACGCAGCAAGAAGATACCTTTTCATATTCCTTTATGATTTCTGTGATGCCTTAGGGGCCGCTTCCGTGAGCCTCCGTTCCGCACCCTCCCCCGAAGTTACTGCTATTTCACCACAAAATCACCGTTTTTTATACTTTTGACAAGTGGCAACGAACGTTTTTATGGATAAAGCCCACTTTCTTTCGTAAATTTGTAAATGATATCAACCTCTGAACTGTACAGATAATGAAATTAAAGAAACTTGCAGTGCTGCTGGCAATGGTAGGTCTGGCGGCTCCTGCCCTAGCACAGGAACTTCCCGTCTTCAAGGGAAACATCTATTCAAAACCGGGATTTGACTGGCTCCTTGCCCCTGAAAAAGTCACGTCCGGGGTGTGGACTTCCGAAGACGGGAAAAGCATCATCATTGGCAATCAGCTGATTGCAAGAGAATTCCTTATAGAGCCGAACCTTGCTTCACTGAGGTTCGTCAACAGGATGACAGGGGAAAATATGCTCCGAAGGGTCAGCTCTGAAGGCGTGATAAACATCGACGGCAAGGCTTATCCGATAGGCGGCCTTGACGGACAGCCCGAAGGGGCATACCTCAAGCCGGAATGGATTGGCGACCTGAGCGTCATACCGGATTCTTTTGTATACAAGTCGTTTGAGGTGGCCGATGCCGGCCCCCTTCTTAACTGGAAACGCAACCGCTGGGCCCTCAACACCCAGGACCCTTCCGGAAAGGAAGTAATCTTCACCATGACAGGTCCGGAAGGCCTCAAGGACGTGTCTCTCAAAGTCCATTTTGCGGTATATGACGGTCTGCCTGTCATCAGGAAATGGATAGAGGTGATAAACGGCGGAGACCACGACATAAATGTCGACTCGTTCAAGGTGGAAAGGCTCTATTTCGTGGAGTCACCGCTGGCCAACGACGACGTACGCATCAAGTTCGAGCACTATCCCATTCATGTGGAATCCAGCTATGAGGGGCGCGGAGATTTTTCGGAGAATATAATAGATGCAACTGAGAAATGGGTGACTGATCCCGAATTCACGTCTCAGAAGGACTACGGATGCACGAATCCTTGCATACTTGAGCTTGCCCCTTCAATCGGCCCTGACCAGACCCTTGCCCCGGGAGACGTCCTGACCACCATAGATGCCTTCGAGATGCCGTACGACAGTTTCGACAGAGAACGTACAGGACTTTTTACAAGACGCTTCTACCGCACTATTGCGCCTTGGACTACCCAGAATCCAATCTTCCTGCACCTTACCTCCAGCAACTCCGAAGACATACGCAATGCAGTGGACCAGTGTGTGGAGACGGGCTATGAAATGGTGATAATCAGTTTCGGCTCCGGACTCAACATGGAGGATATTTCCGATGAAAACATTGCCAAATACCGGGAACTTGTGGATTATGCTGAGAGCAAGGGGATAGAACTCGGATGTTACTCCCTTCTGGCGAGCCGCAGGGTCAGCGAAGACGTGGATGTGGTCAACCCAAAGACCGGAAAGACCGGTAGTGCCTGGTTCGGGAACTCACCTTGCATAGCAAGTGACTGGGGCTGGGATTATTTCCATAAACTGAAGACCTTTCTTGAGAAAACGGGAATCAAGTGCCTTGAGCACGACGGCTCTTACCCCGGAGACGTTTGCGCATCCACAAGCCATTCACACCACAAGGGACTTGGTGACTCGCAGTGGGTTCAGTTCCATAAGATAACCGATTTCTACCACTGGCTGCTTTCCGAGGGCTGTTACTCAAATGTACCGGACTTCTATTTCCTCAACGGCACCACAAAGGTCGGCATAGGCTACAAGGAGGTGAACTGGTCTCTTCCTCGCGACCGTCAGCTGATGCACACCCGCCAGCTGAACCACGACTGCACCTGGGAAAGGCC
>JABUTS010000025.1 GCA_021443565.1 Bacteroidales bacterium
AATGGGCAAGCCCGGGCCACCGCGGCTGCATGGTGGGCAACAACTCCGCATCTGTCGTTGCCGACGCATATCTCTCAGGCATACGTGGTTATGATGCGGAAGCCCTGTGGGAGGCTGTCGTAAGCGATGCGAACAAAGTGCATCCCGAGGTCAAGTCGACCGGCCGTCTGGGCTATGAATACTACAACACTCTCGGCTATGTTCCTTGCAACGTGGGCATCAACGAGAGCTGCGCGAGGACCCTCGAATATGCATACGATGACTGGTGCATCTGGCAGTTCGGCAAGGCTCTCGGCAAGAGCGAAGAGGAAATAGGAATCTTCCGCCAGCGCGCCCTCAACTACAGGAACATCTTCAACTCCGAGTACAACCTCATGGTCGGAAAGAAGGAAAACGGCGAGTGGAACCTTCCGTTCAGTCCTCTCAAGTGGGGCGGCGACTTCACCGAAGGCAACTCCCTCCACTACACCTGGTCCGTATTCCACGACCCTCAGGGTCTCATAGACCTCATGGGCGGCGACGACAACTTCAATGCCCAGCTTGACGGAGTCTTCGAGATGCCTCCTCACTTCGACGAAAGCTACTACGGTGGCGTGATTCACGAGATACGCGAGATGCAAATCATGAACATGGGCAACTACGCCCACGGCAACCAGCCTATACAGCACATGCTCTATATGTATGACTATAGCGGACAGCCTTGGAAGGCCCAGATGAGGATACGCGAGGTGATGGACAAGTTCTACAACGCAAATCCTGACGGCTACTGCGGCGACGAGGACAACGGACAGACTTCTGCATGGTACGTATTCTCTGCCATGGGCTTCTATCCTGTCTGCCCTGCATCCAACCAGTACGCGATGGGTACTCCTGTATTCAGGAAGATGACAGTGAAGCTTGCAGACGGCAAGACCATCACCATCACGGCTGACGGCAACTCCGACGAGGCTTTCTACGTGAAGAACGTAAGCGTGAACGGCAGGAACATCTCAAGGAGCTACTTCACCCGCGAGGAACTTGCTGCCGGGGCTGAGATCAATTTCACCATGTCTGACAAGCCTGAGAAATCAAGGGGAACAGACAGGAAGGACAGACCATATTCAATGTCGGCTGAATAGTCTTGCCGGGCTGTCGTTGTCCTATTCGGGAAAAATTCGTACCTTTGAAACGAATACGTCCCGAAGGGAGATTTAACGACGACTATGGCAGAAGTAAACAGCTACAACGACGAAAGTATCAGGACGCTTGAGGGTGTTGAACACATCCGCAAGCGTCCTGGCATGTATATAGGCAGGCTCGGCAACGGTGACAACCAGGGGGACGGCATCTATGTCCTTCTTAAGGAGGTTGTGGACAATTCCATCGACGAGTTCTCGATGGGATTCGGCAAGACCATCTTTGTGACAGTGACCGAGAAGGAGGTGACTGTAAGGGACTACGGACGAGGAATTCCTCTCGGTTCCGTGATTAAGGCCACAAGCATACTCAACACGGGTGCGAAGTACGACGACAAGGTCTTCAAGAAGTCCGTCGGCCTGAACGGTGTCGGCGTGAAGGCGGTGAACGCGCTTTCTGAAAGTTTCTATGTGGAATCCTTCCGCGACGGCGAAAGCTCATACGCCCTTTACAGCCTCGGAAGCCTGCAGGATTCGGGCACCCGCAGCGGACTCAGGGAAAAGAACGGCACCCTCGTGCGCTTCACCCCGGACGAGCACATGTTCGCCGGCTACCATTACCGCATGGAATTCGTCGAGACCATGGTCAAGAACTGGACCTACCTCAAGAAAGGTCTCTCGATAAACCTCAACGGAACCATATACAAATCCGAGAACGGCCTCCTCGACCTGGTCAACGACAACATGGCTGAAACTCCCCGCTACGAGCCCATCCACCTCGTAGGCGAGGACATAGAGATAGTCATCACCCACGGCAACAGCTATGGCGAGAATATAGCATCCTTCGTGAATGGCCAGAACACCCGCGACGGAGGCACCCACCTCGCAGCCGTGCGCGAGGCTGTCGCAAAGACGCTCAAGGAATTCTTCAAGAAGGACTATGACCCCGTGGACATACGCCAGGGCATCATAGGCGCGATAAGCATACAGATTCAGGAACCCAATTTCGAGGGCCAGACCAAGACCAAACTCGGATCGAACTACATGTGGGAGTCTGACGTGACCAACCCGGACGGCACCCATACCTACGACAAGGGCCCTACAATCAGAAGCTTCGTGAACGACTTCGTGAAGGTGAATCTCGACAATTACCTCCACATGCACAAGGATGTGGTCGGGCCGCTGCAGGAAAAGATCATAGCTTCAGAGCAGGAAAGGAAGGAAATCCAGGGCATACAGAAAAAGACCAAGGAGCGCGCCAAGAGGACCAAGGTCTATAACAACAAGCTTCGTGACTGCCGCTATCACTATAACGACAAACTTCCCAAGGACAAGCTCGAGGAAGCGGAGAAGAGCAGCATCTTCATCACGGAGGGCGACTCTGCGAGCGGAACCATCACCATGGCCCGCAACGCCAACAACCAGGCTGTATTCAGCCTTCGTGGCAAGCCTATCAACTGTTTCAAGGAAAGTCGCAAGAGAGTTGCCGAAAACGAGGAACTCAACCTTCTCATCGATGCTCTCGGAGTCGAGGACGACATGGCAAACCTCTGCTACAACAACATCATAGTCGCCACCGATGCCGATGACGACGGCATGCACATACGTATGCTTGTGATGACCTTCTTCCTCAAATACTACCCCGATCTTGTCAGGAGGGGACACGTGCACATACTCCAGACCCCTCTTTTCCGCGTGAAGAACCGCAAGAACAAGAACGAGATAGCATACTGCTATTCCATCGAGGAAAAGGAGGCTGTCACCAGGAAGTTCAAGGGCAATGTGGAAATAACAAGGTTCAAGGGCCTCGGCGAAATCTCCCACCAGGAGTTCTCGGAGTTCATAGGCGAGCACATACGCCTCGACGAGGTCAAGCTCAGCGACGAGGAGAATATCCACGAGATCATGGAATTCTACATGGGTGACAATACGAACGAAAGAAGAGAATTCATCAAGGCAAACCTCCGCAGCGAGGAGGAACTTGACGGAGTGGACTTTTAAGAATATGGAAAGAAAACTATCAGCATGGAGCCGTTTCTGCGGCTTTCTTCTGCACAAGGTTCTTGGCTGGAAGTCGATAGGCGAGCCGGCAGCCGAGGAAAAATGCATAATACTTGGCGCGCCCCATACCAGCATCTGGGATTTCGTCATATCCTACCTGTATTACGTGGGCAAGGGGCATGACCCGAAGTGTATGGTGAAGTCCAGCCTTTTCTTCTGGCCTCTCGGCCCGATTCTCAGGGCAATGGGCGGTGTCCCTGTTGACAGGTCCAATTCCACCGCTCTGGTGCTCAGCATCATCAGGGAGATGAGGAAACCGGGGTATTTCCACCTCGCAATAGCTCCGGAAGGCACCAGACAGCCCGTGAAACGCTGGAAGGCGGGATTCCATCCCATCGCAAGGGAAGGCGGCCTTGACAAGGTCTATCTTGCCATGTTCGATTGGGGAACCAAGAGGGTGGGCATCTTCGGTACATACACGATTACCGACAATGCCAAATATGATATCGCCGAAATCCAGAAACTTTACGAAGCTCAGGGACTGGTAGGCAAGACCCCGTCAGGATACGTTACTCACTAAACACCCAAACATCATAAACACCGTGGGACACTTTATCAAAAAGAACTTCAACTCTGCCCGTGAGAATTATGTGAGCACACTGTCGAGGCTGTACGAATACAGCACGACCGTATATTCGAAGAACAAGCTCTCCTGCTTCATAGGCACCGAAACCGGCTACACCTACGCTTCGTTCAAGAAGACTGCCGATTCTCTCTCCAAGAAACTTGCCCAGTACGGCATCTCGGCAGGGGACCGAGTGGCAATACTCTCGCAGAACATGCCTAACTGGACTGCGGCATTCTTCTCGATAACAGCATTTGGCAGAATCGCTGTTCCCATACTTCCGGACTCCTCCGAAAACGAGGTCACGAACATCCTCGCCCATTCCGAGAGCAAGGCCATCTTCGTCTCGAAGAAACTTCTGCCAAAGCTCTGTCGGGAGAGGATGGACGCGATGACGCTCGTGATAGACATAGAGAACTTCGAGCTTATCAAGAGCAATGACGATGCCTTTACCTGCGACGGGAAGGTCATTGAGCCCGCTCCGGACGACATAGCCGCAATCATCTACACCTCCGGCACCACGGGTAACGCCAAGGGCGTGATACTCAGCCACAGAAACCTGGTCGCCTCAACCATATCGTCATATCACTGCTACAAGACAAAGGAAAAGGATTCATGGCTCTCCATCCTTCCTATGCCTCACACCTACGAGATGACCATAGGCATGATTTACCCCATGTACGTGGGCGCGTGTGTCTATTACATGTCCAAGCCTCCTACACCAACCCACCTGCTTTCAGCCATGAAGGAGGTGAGGCCGACTGTCATACTCACCGTCCCTCTCATCATAGAGAAGGTGTTCAAGTCGTCCGTGCTCCCTACCATCAAGGCCAGCCGCGTGCTCAGCTGGATGGATACCCACATGCACACCATACTCTGCCGCATAATAGGCCACAAGCTCAGGAAATCCTTCGGCGGCAGGCTCGGCTTCTTCGGGGTGGGCGGGGCGAAACTCAATCCGGACGTTGAAGCCTTCCTCAAGACTGCAAGATTCCCTTACTACATAGGCTACGGTCTCACCGAGTGTGCGCCTCTGCTTGCGTACGCCTGCTTTTTCAACACTGAGCCCGGGGCTATAGGCATACCCGTGCGCGGCGTCGAACTCAAGCTGCATGACATCAATCCCGAGACGGGCGAGGGCGAGATCGTCGCAAAGGGAGACAATATCATGCTCGGATACTACAAGGATCCTTCACGCACCCGGGCAGCCTTCACCGAAGATGGCTGGTTCCGCACCAACGACCTTGCGTGCGTGGACAAGAAGGGCCGCTACTTCATCAAGGGCCGCCTGAACAACATGGTGCTCGGCCCTTCGGGCGAGAATATCTATCCTGAGGAAATCGAGAAGGTGATCAACGACGTCGAGGGTGTGAATGAGTCCATAGTGATGGAGAGAGGCGGTCACCTTGTCGCCCTCGTGCAGTTCGACGAGAAGGTTATAGACTGGGACCAGGCCGGTGAGGACAAGTTCTTCGACAATCTTGAGGAGAAGAAGAAGACCCTGCTGGACTATATAAACAAGCACGTCAACAAGACCTCGAAGGTGTCGTCGGTTGAGGTGGTGAAGGATCCGTTCGAGAAGACCGCCACCCAGAAGATACGCCGCTTCAAGTACAAGGACTTCGTGGGAGTGTCAAAGGAACATCCTGATTCAGAGAAGAAAGAATAGGTGCGCTGGCGCGGCCTGAAGCCTGCTTGGCGGCCGGCGTCCGGAACTATTTCACAAGGAAGACGTCCTCGGTGGAATCTGCGAAGTGGTGCTTTTCGCGAGCGTACTTCTCAAGAGCCTCGGGGTCGTTTTTCAATAGGTCTATGCTGTCCTGCATGATCTCTATCTGCTTCCTGTAGCGGGCGATCTCGCGCTTCTGACCGAGGATTTCGTACTCAGTCCTGACCAGCCTCACGAGGCTGTTGCGCGAAAGGAAACCTGCAATCACGACGAAGCAGACGAGGCTCGCCACGACCCACGTCCTGAAGGACAGTCCCTTTCCCTGTCCAACGGCTCCGAATTTCTCCTTCCAATTTTTCATAATGCTGCAAAATTACTAAATTTGTCAGAAAGGAAACTATCAAAAAAGAATATAATGAAACCTACACTTCTTGTACTTGCTGCCGGAATGGGCAGCCGTTATGGCGGACTTAAACAGATGGACGGCCTTGGCCCGAGCGGTGAAACCATCATCGATTATTCAATCTATGACGCAGTTCAGGCCGGATTCGGCAAGGTGGTCTATATCGTGCGCGAATACTTCCGCGAACAGTTCGAGGAAGTCGTGAAGCAGAAATACAGCAACGTGAAGTGCATCGACGGCGAGCCTCTCCAGTTCCAGTTCGTGGTTCAGGAGCTTGACAAGATACCGGCTCGCTTCACCCTCAATCCGGAAAGGCAGAAGCCTTGGGGCACTGCACATGCGGTGCTGATGGCCAAGGACGTCATCAAGGAGCCGTTTGCAGTGATCAACGGTGACGACTACTACGGAAAGGAGTCCTTCAAGGTCGTCGGAGACTGGCTGCGTGCCCATGAGAACACCAGGGCGCAGTTCGCGCTCATAGGCTTTGCCCTCGAGAACACTCTTTCAGAGAGCGGCGGAGTGTCACGCGGAATATGCGATGCGGATGCTTCAGGCGTGCTTACCCATGTGGAGGAGCATTCGAAGATAGAGAAGGAGGCCGACGGCGTGGTCCGCGGAATCAACTACACTGGCGGGAAGGTCGAGCTTGACGGAAAGGCTCTCTGTTCAATGAACATGTGGGGCTTCACCCCTGACTATTTCGAACTCAGCGACGCGGTATTCGAGTCCTTCCTCGATGAGAATATAGACAACGTCAAGGCGGAATACTACATCCCTTACGCAATTGACTGCATGATAAAGGAAGGCACGGCCCAGACCGAACTTCTCTCCACGCCTTCGCACTGGTTCGGAGTGACTTACAAGGAAGACCGTCCCGGTGTAGTGGCCAAGTTCCAGGAACTTGCCGACAAGGGCGTCTATCCTACACCTCTCTACAAGTAATGAGAAGACGCGCACCTCACAAGGCGGATTTCAGCTTCTGGCGGAAATTCGAGTATTATACACCCGGTTATGCAGGCATGGCCGGGTTGCTTTTATGGTTGGTCTTCGGCGCCCTGCTCGGCAGCCTCGCAGTCATGGGCATGTCCCTTCTCGCTCCGGACGGCTCCCTCGCCGAATACGAGTTCCTCGTTTCCTACCCGCTGATGTTCATTCCAGCCATGATGTATGCCTCTTTCAGGAGCATGACACTTCAGGGCAGGGTGGAGGCGAATCCCCTCGACGGGAGGTTCCTGGCAGGAGGTAAGGAACTTTCCTTCAGGGTGGCGGCAGTTACCGGATTCGTCTGTGTGGTTGCAACCCTTACCCTTGCCTTCGTGGCGGAACCCATCCCCATGCTGCTCCCGGATATGCCCGAGGCTCTCAGACAGGCTCTCGAAAGCGTTGCCGGCGGCCCCGTGCTCATATCCCTTCTCTGCACTTCAGTCTTTGCTCCCGTTTGCGAAGAATGGCTTTGCAGAGGCATGATACTCAGGGGATTGCTCCCAAGGCTCAAGCCTGGCTGGGCAATCGCGGTCTCGGCTCTCTTCTTCGCACTCATACACATGAACCCATGGCAGGGCATACCGGCCTTCCTGCTCGGCTGCCTCTTCGGCTATGTCTACTACAAGACACGCTCGCTCTGGCTCACCATGCTGATGCACTGTGCGAACAATACTGCGGCAGTGGTTCTGAGCAATGTGGATTCCCTCAGCGACTATGACTATCTCGTCAACGCGTTCGACGGAAACAAGGCTGTGTATGCAGTGCTTGTCGCCGCCTGCGTGATAAGTTTCGACTTCTGTCTGAAATATATATCCAAATGCAGTCCCGTTCCTTCCGGGAAGGACGACATAATCTGACCCACCATGGAGAACAGAGAAAACGAGGGCCTCAAGGCCTTGGGAAGAAAAACCGAATACAGGAGCGAATATGCTCCGGAAGTGCTTGAAACCTTTGAAAACAAGCATCAGGAAAACGACTATTGGGTCAGATTCAACTGCCCTGAATTCACCAGCCTCTGTCCCATCACCGGGCAGCCGGACTTCGCCGAGATACGCATCAGCTACATACCCGATGTGAGGATGGTGGAGAGCAAGAGTCTCAAACTTTATCTTTTCAGCTTCCGTAACCACGGGGACTTCCACGAAGACTGCGTGAACAAGATCATGAAGGACCTCATCAGGCTTATGGATCCCAAATATATAGAAGTGACGGGCATCTTCACCCCGCGCGGAGGCATATCCATCTATCCATACGCAAATTACGGCCGTCCGGGCACAAAGTGGGAAGCGCTTGCAGGGCAGAGGATGGCTACACACGAATAGGAATATGAAAAACTCAGCTTTTTTCGCTGCCTGCCTGCTCTTTCTGTCGGCGACCTTCCAGGTTTCGGCCCAAAGTCCGGCCCAGTCTTCAACTTCGACTACGGCAGCTGACGGCACCGCACTCTGGATTCGCAACAACGCGATTTCACCGGACGGACAGCAGATAGCCTTCAGCTATCAAGGAGACATCTGGACCGTGGGTGTTCATGGCGGGACCGCCCGTAGAATAACCTCGGACCCTTCGTACGACGGCAATCCCCTATGGACCAGAGACTCAAGGCAGATAGTCTTCTCCTCATACAGGGAAGGCAGCAAGGACATTTTCATCGTGGCAGCCGAGGGTGGCACACCTCTCAGGCTCACAGACCATCCGAGAGGTGAGACACCTCTCGCGGTGACCGCCGGCGGCGAAGTCCTGTTTTCGGGCTCCATATTCACTGACTCGCGCTATTCGGAATTTCCCGGCAGAGCCCAGATCTGTATCACCGACCTTGGCGGCAAGGTGCCTGAACTCCTTACCCCGACCGTAATGTCAGCCCTGACGGTGAACTCCGAGGGTGTGATTCTCTACGAGGACTACAAGGGCTATGAGGACCAGTTCAGAAAGCATCATACCTCTTCGGTGACCAGGGATATATGGATGTATGCTCCTGCGACACAGACCAAGGGGCTGCAGGTCAGCGCAGAAGGCACTTTCACAAAACTTTCCGACTTCGAGGGAGAAGACCGCAATCCGGTTTTTGCCTCTGACGGAAAGACCTACTACTGGCTCAGTGAGAAGAGCGGCTCCTTCAACGTGTGGAAGTCCAGCATAGAAGAGCCTTCCAAGGCCGTGCAGCTTACAGCATTCACCGACAATCCGGTACGCTATCTCTCCGTGGCCGACAACGGAATGATGAGCTTCTCGTACAACGGCGAGCTCTATACCCTGGAGGAAGGCGGCTCACCACAGAAACTGGAGGTAAAAGTCAGCAAGGATGCCTACCGCAAGGGCAAGAGCTACTGGAGCATAGCCGGAGTCAGCGACATGGCCGTTTCCCCTGACGGAAAGGAGGTAGCCTTCGTGTCACGAGGCGACGTATATGTAACCCATGTCGACAACGAAGCCACCCATCGCATCACCTCCACTCCTGAACAGGAGAGGGGGGTAAGTTTCTCCTCCGACGGCCGCACCCTGTTCTACGCATCCGAAAGAAACGGCCACTGGGGTATCTGGAAGACCAGTCTCACTGAAAAATCGGACAAGTTCTTCTCCTATTCCTTCAAGATGAAGGAAGAACCTGTCAGCACTTCGGGCGAGACCTGCTTCCAGGTCAAGGCGGCTCCGAAGGGTGACAAGATCGCATACCTCCGCAACCGCACCGAACTCGTGGTCAAGGACCTTTCCAACGGCAAGGAAACCAGCCTGCACAAGGACGTGAACTACTCCTACACCGACGGTGACCAGCATTTCGAGTGGAGTCCGGACGGACGATACATACTTGGAAACTGGATTGCAGAAGGAGGATGGAACAATTCCGACATAGCAATGTTCGACGTTGAGAAGGGCACGATCACCAACCTCACACGCAGCGGCTATTCCGACGACAGCTTCCGCTGGGCTCTCGGCGGCAAGGCCATGACCTGGACTACAGACAAGCAGGGCTACAGAAGCCACGGCAGCTGGGGTGCCACAAAGGACATCTACCTGATGTTCTTCGACACCAAGGCCTACTCCGACTTCCTTCTCGACAAGGAACAGGAGGCGAGGAACAAAGTTCTCATCTCCGGAGACAAGAAGGCAGAGAAGAAGGAGCAGAAGGATTCCGTGAAGGCGGAGAAGGTATATGAGCCTCTGCTCGAGGGCAGGGAAGACCGCATCGTCAGGCTCACGCCTTCATCCATGCGCGCCGGCAGCTATTTCCTTACTGCAGACGGAACCAAACTCTACTATATCCAGGCCCTCGAAAAGGGTATGGACCTCTGCCTCATGAACATCAAGGACAGAAGCATAAGGGTAATAGAAAAGAACGTTTCAGGCTCCATTCATCCTGCAGCCGACGGCTCCGCCTTCTTCATGCTCAACGGCTCGGGCATATCCCGTTATGACGCCAACTCCGGAATGGCACGCCGCATCAGCTTCAGCGGGGAATACGAGTATGACCCATACGCGGAAAGGGAATATATCTTCAACCACATCTGGAAACAGATGGGAGAGAAGTTCTATGATGAGACCATGCGCGGAATGGATTGGCAATCATACCACGACAACTACGCTAAGTTCCTTCCATACATAGACAACGGCTTCGATTTCACCGAACTTCTCTCTGAAATGCTCGGCGAGGTCAACGGCTCGCACACCGGCGCCCGTTTCTCTGCAGTTCCTTCACTCAACATGGCCTGCTTCGGAGTCCTCTACGACCTCTCATACAGCGGTGAAGGTCTCAAGATAGCCGAGATACTCCCCGGCTCGGTACTTCTGGCAGCCGACCCTGAAATCAAGCCTGGCGACGTGATCCTCGCGATAGACGGCAAGGAAATCAAGGGCGAACGCAAGTTCTACGAATTCTTTACGCGCAAGGCCGGAAAGAGGGTGCTTCTCACGATAGGGCACAAGGGCGGCAAGGACCGCGCGGACATATATCTCACAGCCTCCGGCTCTGACGGCGACGGCCTCTACCGTAGATGGGTCCGCACCCGCGAGCAGCTCGTGGAGAAACTCTCCGGCGGCAGGATAGGATACGTGCACGTCAAGGGCATGGACTCCGAAAGCTTCAGGGAGGTATACTCCAACGCTCTCGGCAAGTACCGCAGCTGCGATGCCCTCATAGTCGACACCCGACACAACGGCGGCGGCTGGCTCCACGACGACCTCGCAACCTTCCTCTCCGGCGAGAAATACATAGATTTCATGCCTCGCGGCCAGTACATAGGCTCCGACCCATACAACAAATGGACCAAGCCTTCGTGCGTGCTCATAGGCGAGGATAACTATTCTGACGCGTCCGGCTTCCCGTACACATATAGGACTCTCGGCATAGGCAAACTCATAGGTCAGCCTGTTCCGGGCACCATGACTGCGGTCTGGTGGGAGAGGCAGATCAATTCCGACTATGTTTTCGGCATACCTCAGGTGACCACGATGGGCATAAAGGAAGGCAGACCTCTCGAGAACCTCCAGATTGAGCCCGACATCATGGTTCTCAACGACCCGGCATCGCTGCTCAGGGGCGAGGACAAGCAGGTCGAGGCAGCAGTGGCCGAGATGCTGAGACAACTTGCAAACAACCAATAACCACATAGTTTATGCACAGGAAAGTTGTAATCATTCCTACTTACAACGAGAAGGAAAACATCGAGAAGATTATACGGGCTGTATATGCCCTTGACTGCGGCTTCCACATCCTGGTGATAGAGGACGGCTCTCCTGACGGGACGGCCACCATAGTGAAGAAGCTCCAGACCGAATTTCCCGAGGCTCTCCACATGATAGAGCGCAAGGGCAAGCTCGGACTCGGGACAGCCTATATCACAGGCTTCAAGTGGGCTCTCGAACACGGATACGACTATATCTTCGAGATGGACGCCGATTTCTCACACAACCCTGAGGACCTGCCTCGGCTCTACGCAGCCTGCGCGGAGGGCGGTGCAGACCTGGCAGTGGGCTCGCGCTACTGCAACGGCATCAGCGTGATAAACTGGCCTATAGGCAGGGTTATAATGTCCTACTACGCATCGGCTTACGTACGCACCGTACTTGGCATGAAGGTCTATGACACTACAGCCGGCTTCAAGTGCTACAGTTCAAGGCTGCTCTCGACCATAGACCTGGACAAGGTCAGGATGAAGGGGTACGGCTTCCAGATAGAAATGAAATATACGGCCTACAGGCTGGGATTCAAGATAATCGAAGTACCTATCATCTTCGTCGACCGCAAGGAAGGCACCTCGAAGATGAGCAGCGGCATCTTCGGCGAGGCATTCTGGGGAGTGCTCAGAATGAAGTTCCGCAAATTCCACCCGCGCAAGGCCTGAACATGGCAAGCATACTTCTTAGAGGCGGACGCATAGTTTCTGCCGACAGGGTTTTCGAAGGCTCCGTTGCCGTCGGGGGGGATCGCATCTCAAAGGTATTCGAGGGAGAACTTCCTTCGCCAGAGGGATATGACAGGGTGGTCGAACTCTGCGGCAGGGCTGTATTTGCCGGCGGCATAGACCCACACGTTCATTTCCGCGAGCCCGGCATGACTCACAAGGCTGACATCGAAAGCGAGTCCCGGGCAGCTCTGCTCGGGGGCGTCACCTCATTTATCGACATGCCCAACAACAATCCTCCGGCGACGACTCCCGCAGCAATCAGGGCCAAGCTCGACGCGGCGGCGGGACGCTCCTTCGCCAACTATTCCTTCCATTACGGGGTGACAAACTCCAACATGGACGAGATTGAGGAAGTGTGCAGTGGCAACAATGCCCTGCTCTCTCCCGGCGACTTTGCCGGCCTTAAAGTTTTCATGGGCTCGTCAACCGGCAATATGCTGGTAAATGACGGTCAGACTATAGAGAGGGTGTTCGCCCTTTGCGGTCAGGAAGGTCGTGACAAGGGCATATACAAGCGCATGCTGGTGCACTGCGAGGACGAGATGATGATACGCGAAGGTCTCGAAAAGGCAAAGCAGCAGTATGGCCCGGAAATTCCTTTCAGGGAGCATCCGGTAATACGCAGCCGCATGGCCTGCATCAAGTCTTCCATGAGGGCTCTCGAACTTGCCATGAAACACATGAGTGCACTTGAACTCTGCCATATCTCCACCTTCGAGGAGATGGAAATGTGCCGGGCAGCCAAGTACACCGACCCTCTGATAGCTTCTGAGACCTCTCCCAACTATCTGTGGTTCAGCGATGAGGATTATGACTCACTAGGCAGTGCCCTCAAATGCAACCCTGCAGTCAAGACTGCCGGAGACCGCCAGGCTCTCCGCAACGCATTCGCAGACGGCACTCTCGACATCATAGGCACAGACCATGCGCCCCACCTTCCCGAAGAGAAGGCCAAGCCTTATCTGAACTGCCCTTCCGGCCTGCCGTCAATCCAGCAGTCCCTTCCGGTGCTGCTTACCCTCGCTTCCGAGTGCGACATCCCTCTGGAGAGGGTAGCGGCGGTATTCAGCGCAAATCCGGCAAGAGCCTTCGCGATAAAGGACAGGGGAATGGTCGAAGAAGGCTGCTATGCCGACCTGGTGGTAGTTGACACCGACAGGGAGTGGACTCTTGAATCATCCATGCTGCAGTACAAGTGCGGATGGAGCCCTTATACCGGGTGCACTTTCAGGGGACATGTGGATATGGTGCTGGTCAACGGTAACGTCACTGTGGATGACGGCTGCTTTTGCGACAGTCTGCCTCATGGTTTGCCCCTTGAATTTACCACTATGAAGTAATTTTTATAACTTTGCAGTATTATACACACCAAAACCTTTACACACTAATGATTAAAAGCAGAATTTGTGACCTCCTTGCTATTGAGTATCCTGTGTTTCAGGGAGGTATGGCTTGGGTTGCCGACGCGTCTCTTGCGTCCGCAGTCTCCAATGCCGGAGGCTTGGGCCTCATCTCTTCAGTCAACGCCGGGACAGAGGCGGTGCGTGAGGAAATCCGAAAGTGCAAGGCTTTGACAGACAAGCCTTTCGGAGTCAACATCATGCTTCAGGCACCCAATGCCCCAGAGATTGCCCAGATGGTAATCGACGAAGGCGTCAAGATTCTTACTACCGGAGCAGGCTCTCCAGCTCCTTACATGGAAGCATGGAATGCGGCGGGTATCAAGGTCATCCCCGTAATCGCTTCCGTGGCTCTTGCCCTCAAGATGCAGGCGCTGGGTGCAGCGGCTGTCGTCGCCGAAGGAGCAGAGTCTGGCGGACATGTGGGAGAGACTCACACCATGGCCCTCATCCCACAGGTTGTGGACGCTCTCGACATCCCGGTGATTGCAGCCGGCGGCATTGCTGACGGCAGGGGAGCAGCGGCAGCCTTCATACTCGGAGCAGAGGGCATTCAAGTGGGAACAAGATTCCTGGTAGCCACTGAGTGCACTGTCCATCAGAACTATAAGGACAAGGTGCTCAAAGCTACAGATATATCCACCACAGTTACGGGCAAGACCCTCGGTCATCCCGTACGTTCACTGAAGACGCCTTTCTCCAAGACCTTCGCCAGAATGGAGGCAGACCCGAACGTGAAACCGGAGGAGATCCTCAGTTTCGGCGGCGGCTCTCTCCGCAAGGCAGTCAAGGAGGGTGATTCACTCGGAAGCTACATGGCTGGAGAATGTGCCGGCCTCGTCAAAAAGGAAGAAAGTGCCAAGTCCATAGTCGAGGACCTCATCCTCGGCGCAGAGTCCATACTTTCCAGGGCTGCTTCCAGACTGACACAGGCGTTATAAAACCTCGTAAACAATGGGAAACAAAAGAAGAGTAGTTGTCACCGGTCTGGGAGTAGTCTCCCCGGTAGGCAGCAATGTTGAAACGTTCTGGCAGAATCTGCTTGACGGATACTGCGGAATAGAAACCATCACCAGATTCGACACCTCAGACATGCCTATCAAGGTGGCCGCATTCGTAAAGGACTTCGAACCATCAGACTTCGGCATAGAGCCCGCAGTTGTCCGCAAGCATGACCGCTTCGCTGTCTTTGCTGCGGCAGCCTCTGCCCAGGCGGTAAAGCAGTCGGGACTTGATTCGTCGGAAGGCGGCAACATAGACCCCATGCGCTTCGGCGTTTACATGGGTACGGGCATAGGAGGCTTCGAAACCATTTACCGAGAGTGCCACAAGATGGCCACAGAAGGCCCCAAGTGGGTGTCTCCTCAGTTCATCCCTTCAATCATAGGCAACATAGCCTCAGGCCTCATCGCAATACGCCATAACGCCTGCGGTCCCTGCCTTCCGGCAGTGACGGCCTGCGCAACCTCCACCCACGAGATAGGTGAGGCGTTCAGAGCCATCAAATTCGGCTACGCCGATGCCATCATAGCTGGTGGCGCGGAGGCTCCGCTCATACCAATAGGAGTGGCAGGTTTCGCGAACATGAAGGCTCTCAACAAGGAAACCGACCCTAAGCGCGCATGCCTTCCTTTCAGCGCAGACAGGGCTGGCTTCGTGATGGGCGAAGGCGCGGCGGCTCTCGTGCTTGAGGAATACGAGCACGCAAAGGCTCGCGGAGCAGAGATTCTTGCGGAGGTTGTAGGCTACGGCAACACCTGCGACGCCCACCATATCACAGCCCCGAGGCCGGACGGAGTCACCCAGGCTCGCTGCATCAAGGACGCCCTGAACGAGGCATGCTTCGACAGCTCGAAGGACGAACTCTACATAAACGCCCACGGAACAGGCACCCATCTTAACGACATATCTGAAACCATGGCATACAAGGTTGCCCTGGGCGATTATGCGTACAAGGCCCATATCAGTTCCACCAAGTCGATGACAGGCCATATGTTCGGTGCTGCAGGTGCAGTTGAAGCTGCTGTCTCTGTCCTTGCCCTCAAGAACGGAGTTGTACCTCCTACCATAGGTCTTGACAATCCTGACCCGGAGTGCGACCTGGACTACACGCCTGGAAAGGCGGTAAAGGCAGATCTCACGATCGCCATCTCCGACAGCCTCGGATTCGGCGGCCATAACGGCTGCGTCGCTTTCCGAAAGCTTTAAAATGTCGGGGATTGTCATGCCCCGACTAAACCATATTGAGTATTCTGAATCTAAACCATACACACAATGAACAGAGAAGAAATCAAGGGCTACCTGCCCCATCGCGAGCCTATGCTGCTCGTTGATGAATCATTCATGGACGAAGAAGGAATAGCACATGGCAAGTATCTGATCAAGGAAGACGAATTCTTCTGCAGAGGCCATTTCCCGGGAAATCCCATAGTGCCGGGCGTGATACTCTGCGAGATTATGGCTCAAAGCTGCTCGATTGCCCTTGCAGGGGAAATCAACGGGAGGAGCACCTTCTATTCGGGTATTGACAATGTGAGGTTCAAGACACCGGTAAAACCCGGAGACCTTTGCGAAGTGTCAGGAAAGATGGTCGCGCACAAGTCGATTTTCTACGTCTTTGAAGCGAAACTCTGCGTGAACGGAAAGCTCTGCTGCAGCGGAACCCTCACGTTCGCACTTGTGTAGCTGACTCAGCACACACTTATTTGAAAAGATATGAAAACTTACAAGATCTTTGCAGTTGCAGCCATGCTGCTGATGACTGTCTCGCTGTCCGCTCAGAACGAGCAGCGCCGTAATCCTTCCGAGAGAATGTCACCCGAACAGAGGGAAGCATTCAGACAGGAGATGTTCGAGAAGATTCTCGAGAAAAGGTGCGAAAACCAGATCGAGGTTCTTGGAATCAAAAAGGCTCAGGCAGAAGAATTCAAGACTCTCTATTTCGAGATTTCCAGGGAATACGAAGAACTCAGCAAACAGATGGAACTGTGCGTGAAAATGGTGAGAGAGGCGAAGGATGATGAGGCAAGGGAAGCCGGCTCGCAGCAGTATATGAAGTACAAGGCTTTGCTTCTTGCATATCCTATGGAGGTGGCGGCACCCCGCTACGAGAAGATTCTTCCCGAGGGCAAGGGTCTTGTAGGTGCTCTATTCATCAACGAGAACAAACTCCGAAGCATGATGGGCCAGCGCATGATGGGCGGCCATGAAGGCCAGGGCGGCCCAGGACGCGGCCAGGGTGGTGAACGTCCTATGGGCGGCAGAGGTCAGGGCGGTTTCGGTGGACCTGGAGGTCCGGGCGGCTTCGGCGGCCAGAGCGAGTTCTGATACAGGAGAGGGTGACCCGGCGGGCCACCCTCTCTTTTTTATATTGCCTTCATTCATGGGGCTTCAGCCCGAAGAATTCCTAAAGTTCCTTTAGAACTATATTCTTCCAGAGAACCTTGATGTCGTTGCCGTCGTGAATCTGAAGGGCGATGCGGCCTGTGGTCGCGCCTATCAGTTCGTCCTCGATGTCGATCATGGCCTCTCCGTTGAGCCAGGTCTGCACATGGCTACCCTCAACGCGGAGACGCAGTGAATTCCATTCGTTCTCCTTGAGGATGGACTCCTTCTCGTCAGGTATCTGCACGAGCCATCCGCGTCCGTATGACTCATAGATTCCGCCTGTGTCAAAGCCCTTAGGCGCAACTTCGCACTGCCATCCGTTCACGGTGTTGAAGCCCCGGATGAAAGAGTGGAAGAACAGGCCTGAGTTGCCGTTTGAGACCTGCTTGAATTCGAGGGATACGTCGAAATTCTTGTAGTACTCACGTGTGCAGAGATAGCCATACTGCTTGTTGTCACCATTTGCGGTGGAGAGGCAACCGTCCTCCACAGTCCACTTGCCGTCACCGAATGGCTCCCATCCGGTAAGGTCAACGCCGTTGAAGAGAGATACTTCACCGCCCTCGTTTGCCGGCAGCTCGAGTATCTTTATGTTACGGAAAGATGCCGGGTCGCCATGGTCCTGAAGGCAGATCACGCCGCTGTGTGCAAGACCGTACTCGCGTGCGTTTGCCCATTTGCCGCTGTTCTTCTTAAGGAACCAGTCCTCTGTCCATGCCTCGAACTCGAGTATCTTCTCACCGTTCAGCCAGTGCTCCACATGTCCGTTGTCAAAGACGATGCGGGAATTGTTCCACTGGCCCTGAGGATTGACCTTCATCTTGGAATAGTCAGGCAGGTGCATGGCGTAATCCACGCCGAGTTTCTGCCATTCCTCAAGCTTTTCAGGAGCATTGACTTCCTCCCAGCCCTCGTTGTCAATGAGCTGGTACTCAGGTCCGGTCACGTATGGCACCTCGAATTCAGGCCTGTCGATTACGTGGTAGAGCATACCGCTGTTGCCTCCGTGGGTGAGTTTCCAGTCCCATGAAAGAATGAAGTTGGCATATTCCTTCTTTGTAACGATATAACCGCTGCCGTCGGCACCTGTACCGGGAGCTTGTATGCAACCGTCAACCACTGCCCAGCCGTTTGTGAGCTCGGTCCCGCCATAGTCCCTCCAGCACGAGAGGTCCTTGCCGTTGAAGAGTAGTTCCCAACCTTCCTCTATTTCTGCCTTGGTGAGGGAGTTCTGCCTCTGGCATGAAGCGGCAGAAAGTGTCATGGTTGCCGCAAGAATGATGTAAGTGTATTTCATAATTATGTGTCGATAATGGTACAGGCGGCCTCCACTAATGGGGGCCGCCTGCATAAATTATGCTCCGAAGTTGTCGAAACGTATCATGTTATCTTCTACTCCGAGGCTGTGGAGAAGGTCAAGCACGGTCTTGGCCATCATAGGAGGGCCGCACATGTAGTACTCGATGTCCTCAGGAGTCTCATGAGCCTTGAGATAGGTGTCACCCATCACAGGAGCAATGAAGCCAGGGGTGTACTTGATTCCGAGAGCGTCGGCCTTAGGGTCCGGACGGTCAAGGGCAAGGTGCATGTGGAAGTTAGGGAACTCCTTCTCAAGTGCGAGGAAGTCTTCGAGGAAGAATACCTCGTCAATCGCACGGGCGCCGTAGAAGTAATGCATCTCGCGGTCCCTGGTGTTGAGGGTCTTGAGCATGTGCATGATCTGTGCGCGGAGAGGAGCCATACCTGCGCCGCCGCCTACCCATATCATCTCTGCCTTCGAGTTGTAGTTAGGGCAGAACTCTCCGTAAGGGCCTGACATGATAACCTTGTCGCCAGGCTTGAGGGAGAAGATGTATGAAGATGCTATACCAGGGTTCACGTCCATGAATTCAGGGCCGTTAGGGCACTGGTCCTTAGGCTTGAACGGAGGAGTCGCGATACGCACGGTAAGCGTGAATACGTCGCCCTCTGCAGGGTAGTTGGCCATTGAGTATGCGCGTATGGTCTCATCAGGGTTGACGCACTTGAGCTTGAAGAGTCCGAACTTCTCCCATGCAGGCAGGTAGAGGTCGCCGATGAGCGACTTGTCCATGTCCTTGTCGTAGTCGATGGTGAACTTAGGAATCTTGATCTGGGCGTAAGAACCCGGCTCAAAGTCCATGTGCGCGCCGGCAGGGAGCTGCACCTTGAATTCCTTCATGAACGTAGCCACGTTCTTGTTGGAGATGACGGTACATTCATACTCCTTGACTCCGAGTATCGATTCAGGAATCTGTATGCCGAGGTCTTCCTTGACCTTGACCTGACAGCCGAGCCTCCAGTGGTCGGCAATCTGCTTGCGGTTGAAGAACCCCTTTTCTGTAGGGAGTATCTCTCCGCCGCCTTCGGTCACGCGGCACTTGCACTGGCCGCAGTTGCCCTTTCCGCCGCAGGCAGAAGGGAGGAAGATTTTTTCTTCAGCGAGGGTGTTGAGAAGGTTTCCGCCTGGGGTTACCTCGACCTCGGTCTTGCCGTTGATGGTAATCTTGACCTTTCCTTCAGGGGTGAGTTTGGCCTTCACATAAAGCAGGAGGGCCACAAGGATGATCGTGACAATCACGAACACGACCACCGCAGCGAGAATTGTATTAGCCATATTCTATACCTCCTTATATTAAAGTGAAATGCCCATGAACGCCATGAATGCTATACCCATGAGACCTACGGTGATGAAGGTCACGCCGAGACCCTTGAGAGGGGCAGGGACATTGGAGTATGTCATCTTCTCCCTGATGGCCGCGAGAGCCACGATTGCGAGGTACCAGCCGATACCTGAACCGAGAGCATATACGGCAGACTCGCCGACACCGCCGAAATCCCTCTGCTGCATGAACAGGGAACCGCCGAGGATTGCGCAGTTCACGGCGATGAGAGGGAGGTAGATGCCGAGCGAAGAATAGAGGGCTGGCAGGAATTTTTCGACTATCATCTCGACGAGCTGGGTGAAGGCTGCGATTACCGCGATGAAGATGATGAAGCTGAGGAAACTCAGGTCAACGTCCGCAAAGCTTTCACCGAGCCAGCCGAGAGCGCCCGGCTTCAGCACGTAGGTGTCGAGGAGATAGTTGAGGGGGAGTGTACACAACAGGACGAAGATAACTGCAATACCAAGTCCGTTGGCTGTCTTTACATTCTTCGATACTGCCAGGTATGAACACATGCCGAGGAAGTATGAGAATATCATATTGTCAACAAAGATTGACTTTACGAACAAGCTTAAATATTCCATAGTGACTCAGTTTTGAAATTATTTCTCCTGGAGATCCTTCTGTATGCTTCTCTGTACCCATACCACGCATCCGAGGAGGATGAGTGCCATAGGCGGAAGAATCACGAGTCCGTTTCCGACGTATCCTGCAGGAAGCACCTGGAAACCGAAGAGCGTGCCGCTTCCGAAAAGCTCGCGGAAGAATGCCACGACGATGAGTATGAGACCGTATCCCGCGCCGTTTGCGAGACCGTCAAGGAAAGAAGGCCAAGGCTTGTTGCCGAGGGCGAAAGCCTCAATGCGGCCCATGACGATACAGTTGGTGATGATGAGTCCGATGTAGACTGAGAGCTGCTTGTCCACCTCATAGGCGAAACCCTTGAGGAACTGGTCCACGAGGATTACCATCATGGCCACAACCACGAGCTGCACGATTATGCGCACGCGGTTGGGGATGGTCTTTCTGATGAGAGACACTACAAGGCTGGAGAGAGCGGTCACGGCGATGACTGAAAGTGCCATCACGCAGGCGCCCTTGAGCTCTACGGTTACTGCAAGTGCGGAACAGATACCCAGGACAAGGACGGAAATTGGGTTGCCCTTGAAGATAGGGTTGAGAATTGTTTCTTTGATTTTAGCATCCATTTTCTGTCCCTCCTTATTCAATTGTTTCTGATACTGGTGCAGCGGTGCTGTCCACAATTTCCTCTGCTGCCGGAACAAGAGCGTTCCTGTATGCGCTGAGCCATGCGTTCACTGCAGCGTCCACACCCTTTGTGGTCATGGTTGCTCCGGTGATTGCGTCCACGCCGTTGGCTGCCGCCGAGCCGCCCTTGCTTATCTGGAAAGGAGTTTCTGCGGTGTAGTCAATGGTCTTGCCCACGAACTGGGCGCGGAATGCGGGATCATCCTTGATTTTGCCACCGAGGCCCGGGGTCTCGCCGGCATGGTCGAAGTATGCGCCCACTATGGTCCTGAGGTCCCCGGCTACTGCAATGTAGCCCCAGACAGGTCCCCAGAGGCCCGCTCCATAGACAGGAACGACGCTGGTGCCGTTGTTGAACTTGTAAACCGGAATTTCGTAGCTGCCGTCCGCGAACTTGTAGTTCTGGACCTTGAGGCCTGCGGTGGTCACGATTTCCGCATTTTGGGAGTCGAGGGTCTTCACCGTCTCGCCCTGAGCGTTCACTATTGCTGCCTCGCCGATGTTGGCTTTGTAGAAGTCAAGGATGGCTTCGTTGCTTGAGGCATCGAATTCGAACTGGGCTGCGGTAAGAATCTGGCTGATGGTGCCGGCCTTCTCGTTTGCTTCCTGACGAGGCTTGAGAACCTGCGAAACGAGAGCGAGAACCGCTGCCACCACAACTACCACGAAGGTGGTATAGATGATAGTGTATGTATTGCTGTTAGTGTTCATACCCGTTCAGGATTAAGCGATTTTGGATTTCTTCGCCCTTCTCTTGATGGAAGACTCGACAACGCAGTGGTCGATGATAGGAGCGAAGGTATTCATAAGAAGTATGGCGAGCATCATGCCCTCGGCATAGCCAGGGTTGAAGATGCGCACAATCACGCAGAGCGCGCCCACCAGGAAACCGTATACCCACTTACCGCACTCGGTCTGGGCTGAGGTGACAGGGTCTGTCGCCATGAATACGGTACCGAAGGCGAAGCCGCCCATGATGAGATGATACCACGCAGGGACGTCCGTTGCGCCTCCGAGCTGTGCGAGGCCTGCCACGAAGAGCGCGCCTGCCACTGAAGATACCATGATCTTCCAGCTTGCAACGCCAGTCCATACGAGGACGACGGCGCCGAGGAGGATTGCGAGGGTTGATGTCTCACCTACAGATCCAGGGATTATGCCGAGGAACATGTCCATGGCTGATGCCTGGATGTTTGCGAAACCCTCGGAAGCCTCTGCGAGCGGAGTTGCGCCCGTGAAGCCGTCTATTGCGAGGTCGGTCTTTCTGAATGCCACCCAGCAGTCAGAGCCTGACATTGAGCTCGGGTAGGAGAAGAACAGGAAGGCCCTGGCGAGAAGTGCAGGGTTCCAGATGTTCATGCCTGTGCCGCCGAACACTTCCTTGCCGAAAAGGACTGCGAAGGCCACTGCGAGGCCGAGCATCCAGAGAGGAACGTCCACGGGGACGATGAGAGGGATGAGGAAGCCCGATACAAGGTAACCCTCGTTCACTTCCTCGCCCTTGATCTGGGCGCTGGTGAACTCGATACCGAGACCTACAGCATAGGAAACGACGAAGAGAGGGAGGACCTTGATGAGTCCGAAGAAGAATGTAGCCCAGAAGCCTGCATCGACTCCCGTGGCGAGATTGTTCTGGTAACCGACATTCCACATTCCGAAGAGGGCCGCAGGAACAAGGGCGACGAGCACGACGGTCATCACCCTCTTGATGTCGAGACAGTCCCTGACGTGTGCGCCTGTCGCGGTGACGGTCGCAGGCACGCGGAGGAAGGTGTCGAATGCGTCAACGGTGGAATGGAGGAACCAGAGCTTGCCGCCTTTCTCGAAGAGGCCCGGCTTATTTCCAGTATTTTCTGCCATAACTTGATTCTTTATGCCATTTCCTTGATCATCAGGTCAATACCTTTCTGGATAATGTCCTGGATGTCAATCTTTGACGGGTCAACATATTCACAAAGTGCGAGGTCCTCGGGGAGGACTTCATAGATGCCGAACTTCTCCATCTTGTCGATGTCTTCGGCGAGGCAAGCCTTCACGAGATATACAGGGAAGATGTCCATAGGGAGGACCTTGCCGTATACGTCGCTGCATACGAAAGCGCGTACGCCGCCATGGGTGTTGGTACCCATATTGTACTTCTTCTTAGGTGTGAGCCATGAGAAGTAGCTGCGTGATGTACTGAACTGGCCCGGCCTGAAAGGTTTTACCCATCCGAAGAGTTCCCTTTCGGTTTCCTCGTGGAGCAGGGTCACCTGGTTGTCGTGGTAGCAGAGAGAACCTCCCGCGCCCACGTTTGTGCCGCTGAGGCAGTCTCCGCTGACGAAGCGCACGTCGTTTGCCGAGTTGTCATAGAACTCTGCAAGTTCCTTCATGGAAACGCCCGGAAGTGTCTTTACATAAGAAGGATTCTTTGCCACCGGACCTGTCACCGCCACCTGACGGGTGAGGTCAAGTTTGCCGGTGAGGAAGAACTTGCCTATGGCAGCGAGCATGACCATTGAGATGGTCCACACGGTTTCACCCTTCATGATAGGGGAGATGTGGCTAATCTGAATGCCGGTGTTGCCGGCAGGGTGCTTGCCGCTGAAGCTGTGGGAGACGATGTTGCCGAGCTTGTTGAAAGGAGTCGCGGCCATGGTCTTTTCATTGAAAGACACATGAACGCCGCCGTCGGTAAGCTTTGCCACGGCGTCGATGCCTGCCTGGATGTTTTCGAGTTCGCCGTCAAGAGCGAATTCAAGATAAGCAGCCAGAGGTGCAGTGTTGAAGGCCGAAACGAAGATAGCCTTGGGCTTGACTTCAGGATTTGCTATGATTCCGTAAGGTCTCTGGATGAGTCCCAGCCAGAGGCCGCTGGCAAGAAGGGCTTCCTTCACCTGCTCTGCAGAGAGGGACTTCACGTTCCTGGCGCCGAAATCTACATACTCCATGGTCTCGCCCGTCTTGATGCGGACTTCAAGCAACTTCCTCTTCTCACCCCTCACGATTGCCTCCACCGTTCCGCTTGCCGGAGCCGTGACGAGAATCTCAGGGTTGTTCTTGTCGGCCATTACAGGAGTGCCTGCCAGCACAGTGTCGCCTTCCTTCACGAGCAACCTGGGCTTGAAACCCTTGAAGTCGGAAGGTTTTACGGATACTGTCGCCGGTGCAATCTCCCTTACGGTCTTCTGGACAGGGGCACCCGCCATCGGGATGTCCAGTCCTTTCTTGAGATTGATGTTGTTTGACATTATGTAAACCTTAAAATTTGGATTGTTTCCTTCAGGAAAATTCGGGCGCGAATTTACGAAAATTTTCCATAAATCCCACGCCTCTCCCCACCCGCATTTCTTCCCTGCTGGGCATTTATCCTCTGTCACGCTTTTCTCCTCTGTCTCCAAAACAACACCTTCATCCCGAACCTCAGCGAGGAATCTGCCGTCATGTTCACGGTCGGTTGCGGTGGCGAGGTCGGAGGCGGGGGGTGCAGAGCTTCAGGTGTCGTCGGACTATTGCGCTGCACTCACGCGACTCGACGGCTAACTCGGCCTTTTAGCCGCTGACGCGTCTAACGGACCTCG
>JABUTS010000030.1 GCA_021443565.1 Bacteroidales bacterium
TCACCGATGAGGAGGCGCTTAGGGTCGGTTGAAAGGGTGGTCTTGCCGGTGCCTGAAAGGCCGAAGAAGATAGCGGTGTTCTCGCCGTTCATGTCGGTGTTTGCAGAGCAGTGCATTGAAGCTATGCCCTGGAGAGGGAGGTAGTAGTTCATCATTGAGAACATGCCCTTCTTCATCTCTCCGCCGTACCATGTGTTGAGGATTACCTGCTCCTTGCTTGATACGTTGAATGCGACTGCAGTCTCTGAGTTGAGGCCGAGTTCCTTGTAGTTCTCAACCTTTGCCTTTGCTGCGCAGTAAACCACGAAATCAGGCTCGAGGTCGAACTCCTCCTGGTTCTGAGGACGGATGAACATGTTGGTCACGAAGTGTGCCTGCCATGCAACCTCCATTATGAAGCGAACCTTCATTCTGGTGTCCTTGTGGGTTCCGCAGAATCCGTCAACTACGAAAAGCCTCTTGCCGTTGAGCTGCTTGAGGGCGATTTCCTTGAGGACTGCCCAGTTAGCTTCAGAAAGCGGGTGGTTGTCGTTCTTGTACTCCTCTGAAGTCCACCAAACGGTGTTCTTGGAGTTTTCGTCCATCACGATATACTTGTCCTTAGGAGAACGGCCGGTGTAGATGCCGGTCATTACGTTGATAGTGCCGAGTTCGGTTACCTGGCCTTTTTCGTAGCCGGTGAGTCCTGGCTTGGTCTCCTCATTGTACAGCACTTCATAAGAAGGGTTGTAGAGGACTTCGGTAGCGGCGATGCCGTACTTGGAAAGATCCATTTTGCTCATATACGCTAAAAAATTATAAAGGTTTAAATAATTGCCTTGTTATTCACGATGCAAAAATAGTATTATTTTTTAAGAGTTCCTAAATTCGCACGTAGATATGGGGAATGATGCGACAATAGGTCTGGACGTGCTTCGGGAATACTGGGGCTACGAATCCTTCCGCCCGATGCAGCAGGAGATTGTCCGGGCTGCCGCGGACGGGAAGGACGTGCTTGCCATATTGCCCACCGGCGGCGGCAAGTCCGTCTGTTTCCAGGTGCCTGCCCTGATGACCGGGGGCTTAGCTCTGGTGGTGACGCCTCTCATAGCTTTGATGAAAGACCAGGTCCAGAACCTGGAGGCACGCGGCATAAGGGCGCTCTCCGTCCACATGGGCATGTCTGCCAGGGAGATAGACCTCGCGCTGAACAATGCGGCCTACGGAGACTTCAAATTCCTTTACCTTTCTCCCGAGCGTCTCCAGACTGAAATGTTCCAACGCTGGGTAAGGCAGATGAACGTGAGCTACATTGTCGTGGACGAGGCCCATTGCATCTCGCAATGGGGCTACGACTTCCGCCCCGACTACCTTCAGATAGGCAAACTCAGGGACATTGTAGACGCCCCGGTCATAGCCCTCACCGCCACGGCGACCCCGGAAGTGGCCGAAGACATAATGGAGAGATTGCGCTTCAGGGAAAAACTCCTGTTGCGAAGCGGCTTCGAAAGGCCTAATCTTTCATATATCGTGCGGGAGTGCGAGGACAAGCTCGGCCAGATATTGTCGATAGCAAGGTCTGTGGCTGGGACGGGCATAATATACGTCCGCAACAGGAAGAAATGCGAGGAACTTGCCGCCTTTCTCGTCTCCCAGGAACAGTCTGCCTCGTTCTATCATGCCGGACTAGGATCTGAGACCAGGACGCAGCGTCAGGAACAGTGGAAACGGGGCGATGTGCGTATCATGGTGTGTACCAATGCTTTCGGCATGGGGATTGATAAGCCCGACGTGCGTTTCGTGGTCCATTACGACCTCCCCGACTGTCTGGAGGCATATTTTCAGGAGGCGGGACGAGCGGGACGAGACGGACTTAAGTCATATGCCGTGCTGCTCTGGAACAGGGACGACGTCAAGCGCCTGAAGCAAATACAGAATTCCGCCTTCCCGCCCGTCGACTACCTTGAAGACATATACCATAAAGTGCATGCCTACGCGGGCATACCATACGATGCCGGAATGGGCAGGCAGATACGCTTCGATCTGCCTGACTTCGCAAAGCGCTTCAAACTGAACATGTCCAATGCCTGGTATGCAATCAAGTATCTGGAAAAAGTGGATCACTGGAGCGTGATGGACGACGTGGATGTCCAGACCAAGGTGCAGTTCATCGTGACCCGCCAGCAGCTGTATGATGTCGACCTGCCGGACAGGCGCATGCTGCCCATGCTTGACACCCTGATGAGGCTGTATACCGGCATCTTCTCCTTCCCCGTTTCCATAGACGAGGAATATGTCGCTTCGCGCTCGTCCATAAGCGTGCCAGAACTTCGCCAGCAGCTGTACAGACTCTCGCTCGAACACGTACTCAAATACATACCGGCAACCCATTCGACCCTCATCTACCTTCACGGCAACCGCCTGCAGCCCAAGAACGTCAACGTCAAGCCACAGCTCTACCTGAAACTCCACGGTACATCCCAGGCACGCATGGACTCCATGACGGGTTATGTCCATGACAATTCGGAGTGTCGCAGCCGCCATCTTCTCCGCTATTTCGGCCAGAGCGAAACCCTCGACTGCGGATGCTGCGACGTTTGCAGGGCGGCCAAAGTGTCTTCAGGCGCGGCTGCCGGGACCTCGGGCATTGCAGCTTCCGGGGAAGAATCCGATGCGGATGCCGCAGAAAAGCTCCGGCTGGCGCTCTCGCAGTTCATCAACGATGAAAAGGGAGGGGAGTACACACTATCGGACATAGATGCCAGGTTCACCTCCCCAGCCTCAGTCATGAATCCTGGTTTCAGACCCGATATGGTTCTGCTCCAGCTCAGGAAACTGATTGACTCCGGGGCTGTCCCTCCCTGCAGCGGCAAATAAATCGGCCCTGCATACCGACCAATCCCCGGCCCCGACCGGAACCGCCTGCCATGGAAATCATAGCCAGAGACAGCGCCTGATCTGCTCCCGGGTCGCGCCGAGTTCCTCAAGTATGTCCTTTAACCCCGAATAATCGCCTATGTGATGGAAGGATCTCAGCACGTGGCTTCTGGAATAATGGAGTATTCTTTCGCACACTGCCGTGTCGCTTATGCACGGGCAACTTAGTTCTCCCGCATCCCCGTCGATGACGGGCATGTCCGTCTTGCCGTTCACGACGGCCGTGAACGAATCGGCATCATCACTCCATATTGCCCTGGCTTTCTTCATGTTGATATAGGAATCGAATTGTATGAATCCGCTCCTGTCCGCAAGCCAGTTTCCCGGAATCGGCTTCACCGATATGGTCCTCCTTTTCTTTGGCCCCAATTCTGAAACTTTAATCAGGGACTTCCTGGCGGAATCCGGGAGCATGCAGTGGGTGAATTCGTCAGCAAAAAGGAATGCCGCGCTGCTGTACTTGTATTCCAGAGGGTAGCCTGTGACTTTGTGTATGGCAGGGTTCCTTGCAATGTATCCGGCTTCTTCTTCAAGTGCCTTGGAATCCGCGATTTCACGCACGCAGGTCAGTATGGGAATATCCCTTTCCGGGACATAATTCCTGCGATATCGGGCCCTGTATGTTTCGACGAGATCTGCGATGAAGCCGTCCATGTCGCCGGTCTCTTCCGGCTCAACTATTGCGTGAAAGTGTGTGGACAGGACTGTCAGCATGAGAGGATGCATCCTGTATTCGAGGGAAAGAATACCGAAGTGGTTGCAGAAGAACGCATAGTCCCTATCTTCTCTGAACAGCACCTTGTCTCCGCAGCTGTAGATGTGGTAGATTTTCATTCTAAGGCCAGTTTATCCTGCAAAAGTATATAATGCAGACCTTTTGCCGTCCATTTGACATCCGGTTCTTGATTTTTTGACAAAACCGTTTCCGAATCCGCAAGTTGGGTGTGATGCAGTTTCCGAATCCGCAACAAAACTGGAGGATGCCAGCGGGAGCGGGATTGGGGGAGTGTCGGCGGGACGATGGCGTGGCAACCGGCATGTCGGCGGGAGAGTGGCTATTTCTTCAGGTATACGAGGCTGCCGGGACCTTCGTTGAAGAGCAGGTCCATTGAGGAAAGCCCGCCGAGAAATCCGTATTTCTGCTGGAATACCTGGTAGTAGGGACGGCCGAGGCCGAGATCTGCGAGTATGCTGTTGGACCGCTTGGGATGAATGGTTTCCCGCAGGTCAGTCACCTTCTCCGGGCAGAGGCCGTAGCCGGTTGTGAAGATAAGATTGCATGAAATGCCCGTCTTCCCGAGGAGGAAGCGGAGGATATCGGTGTTGAAGCGTAGCATTCCGACCTTTTCTGCCGCGCAGTTGTCCATCAGGGCAAATAGCTCGTCCCTGTAATAATCATAATAGGCTGAACTGTGATATGCGGCGTCAATGGCTCTCTGATGCTGGACCATCCAGGGTGTGCTCCAGTCAATCTGCAGTTCGCCCACGGGAACCTTCCTGCCGTCTCCGGAGTGGACGACGGGATAGTTGAGACGGCAAGGACCGTCTGCCGATGCAATCATGCAGCGATTGCGCCATGACTGCTTCTGATAGTTTTCGTGCGCTTCGATGTAGGCTGTTGACGGATTTACCCTGTCCGGGGACAGGGTAAATCCAGCGGCCATCGAGGCCAGATATTCCAACGGCGGGAAGTAGGCCGTCGACATGAGTACGGGCACTATTCCAAGCCTCCCTTCAGTGATGATACGGGAGCCTTGATGATGCCTCTCTTGGAGTTTCTGATGAATTCGACTATGGTGTCGCGTTCTTCGCTCTGAGGGAATCCGGCTTCTATGCGGTCAAGGGCGTCGGAAACGTTCAGGCCGTTCTGATAGACTATGTCGTAGATGTCCTTTATGGTGCGTATCTGGTCGCTGCTGAAGCCTCTTCTGCGAAGCCCCACTAGATTCACGCCTGCATATGAGAGGGGCTCGCGTCCGCAGAGCACGTAAGGCGGTACGTCCTTGGTTATCTTGGATCCGCCGCCTATCATGGCGTGCTTGCCTATTCTCGAGAACTGGTGCGCTACCGTGCCGCCGCCAAGTATTGCCCAGTCTGCGACCTCGGTCTCACCGGCAATGCCAACGAAACTGACAAGTATGCAGTGCTCGCCGACCACGCAGTCGTGTGCCACATGCGAGTATGACATGAGAAGAGTGTTGCTGCCCACCTTGGTCACTCCCTTGCCGCTGCTCTTTGTTCCACGGTTGATTGTGGCGCACTCGCGTATGTTCACGTTGTCGCCTATTTCCACATAGGTCACTTCACCGTCAAACTTGAGGTCCTGGGGTACCGCACCCACCACTGCGCCGGGGAAGACGTTGCAGTTCCTGCCCATGGTGACATAGTCGAATATGGTCGCGTGAGTCATGATGTGGCATCCGTCGCCTATAACGACATGCTCATCTATGTATGCAAATGGGTCTACGGTTACGTTTTCGCCAAGTTTCGCACCTGGGTGAACGTGGGCGAGAGGTGATATGTTGCTCATTTCTGGAGTTATTTCAGCATGGCGCGGACTGCCTTTGCCGCATTTGTATTGACTGTATGGCCAGGTTTCTCGGCATATACGTGAGCCTTGAGGAAGCCTCCGCAGAGGCGCATGTCCCCGATCAGGTCCATAAGTTTGTGACGAGCGCACTCATTGGGGAAGCGGAGCTGTATGTTGCTGAGATAGCCCTCCGGAGTGACCTGGATTTTTCTTTGGTTGAAGAGTTTGGTCATCGCGTCGACCTGTTCCTGAGTCACGGGATTCTCTACGATGACTATGGCGTTGTCCACGTCGCCGCCCTTCACGAGATTATTGTTGTAAAGAATTTCCAATTCGTGGAAAAACACGAAAGTTCTGCAGTTTCCGACCTCGGTCGCGTAATCCACTCCTGGTTCCCAGATGGCGTGCTGCCTGCCCACCACCCTCGAGTTGAAATCCACCAGGGCATCTGTCCTCGGGCTGTCTGCGGGCACTATCCTGATTCTGGAGCCGTGCTGCCCCTCTATCAGTATTTCTTCCTTGAGCTCCACATAACGGCGCGGAGCATCCTGCTCCAGCGTGCCGTCGGCAAGTATGGCATCGATGTATGGCTTTGCGCTTCCGTCAAGTATGGGCACCTCCACATTGTCGATGTCTACGGTCGCATTGTCTATCCCGAGGCCAGTGAGGGCGGAGAGAAGATGCTCAACTGTTGAAACAGAAGCAGTCCCGGAGGTGATTGTGGTACTTCTTGCGGTCGATGAAACATTCTCGGCGAGAGCTGCAATCACAGCATCCTCGGAAATGTCGACCCTCCTGAAAATCACGCCCGTGTCAACGGGGGCAGGCTTTACGATCATGGTCGCAACCTTCCCGCTGTGCAGGCCCTTGCCCTGGAAAGTATATGATTTCTTGAGTGTATACTGATTCATTGCGTCTCGTTGCAAAAAATGGGCAGCAAAGATAGTCAATAAAATTGATACTTCAAAAAGTGCTATTCCGCCGACTTCTTGAAGTGCGAGTATGCCTTGAGGAAGGTCCTGTGAGGCAGGGCGGGTGAACCCATGAAGGTTTTGCCCGGCTCCTTGATGGAACTCATGATTCCCGCCTGGGCGCCCAGGGTGGTTTTGTCAGCGATTTCGAGGTGGCCGGCTATTCCGACCTGGCCCGCGAGCACGCAGCTCTTTCCTATCTTTGTCGAACCGGCTATTCCGACCTGGCCGCAGAGTATGGTGTTCTCTCCTATTTCAACATTATGGGCAACCTGTACGAGGTTGTCGATCTTTGTACCCTTGTGAATGACGGTAGCTTCCATTTGGGACTTGTCGACGGTGGTGTTCGCCCCTATCTCCACGTCGTCCTCTATGATGACCTTGCCAGTGTGCTCGATTTTCTTGTAAGTCCCGTCAGGCTGAGGAGCAAAACCGAAACCGTCACCTCCTATCACACAGTTGCCCTGGAGTATGACGTTGTTGCCTATCTCCATGCCCGAATAGATTCTGACTCCCGGATAAATGATGCAGAACTTGCCTATCTTCACGTCGTCACCGATATAGACGTTCTCATATATTTTGGTACAGTCTCCTATGACGGAGCGTCTGCCTACATACGTAAAGTCTCCGACATATACCTTCTTTCCCAGTTTTGCGCTCCAGCGCACCCTGCTGCGGAGGCCGCGGTGACGCCTGTACGAGCGTTTCTTCGCCGAAACGTAGTCCAGCAGCGCGGCGATTGCAGTGTATGCGTTCTCTACCCTGATGAGTGTGGGCTGGACGGGTTGCTGTGGCTGGAAACTTTCGTTGACTATGATGATGTCCGCCTTGGATGTATAGACGTACTGCTCGTACTTCGGGTTGGCGAAGAAGCAGATGGTGCCCGGCTTCCCATGTTCTATTCTAGCGAAGTCCGTAACCGTCGTCTCGGGGTTACCGTCGACCCTTCCGCCGAGTATTTCTGCAAGTTCCTTTGCCTTATATTCCATATTTTATCTGTTGTTCAATTGTTTCCGTTGTCCGTATGCCGGACTTTCCATCTTTTTCACGCCTGCAAAATTACAATTAATTTTCGTCATTGGGAATTATTTTGTATCTTTGCGGACGAGTTGAAATTGAAGGGGACGGGATGTCCCCTTCTTTCGTGTTCGCAACTCCTGCAATAATTATGCTTGAAGCGAAGGAAATAGAACAAATGATGACCGCTGCCGTCGAGGGCCGGGCCTGCTTCCTGGTGGACGTGCAGGTCAGCAGGGAAAACGATGTCGAAATCACCATCGAGTCGTGTGAGGGCATAGTGGACCTTGAGGACTGCGCTGCCGTAAGCCATGCTTTCGAAAGCAGTTTCGACAGGGAGAAGGAGGATTATTCCATAACCGTGAGTTCGGCGGGACTCGACCAGCCGTTCAAGGTGCTGAGGCAGTATGTCAAGGCGGTGGGAACGAAGGTCGAGGTGTCACTCAAGGGAGGACGCAAGTTCGTCGCAAGTCTCGATGCGGCCGATGAGGAGGGTATAAGCCTTTCATGGAGCGCACGCGAGGCCGTGGAGGGCAAAAAGAAGAAGGAGTTGGTCGCCCACAGCGCGAAATTCCCCTACGGCAAGGTAAACGCCGTGGTGCCATACATTGAATTTTAATAACATCGCATAAATGGAAAAGACAGAGCTTAAGGAAGCTTTTTCAGAGTTCAAGAACCTGAAAAACATTGACAAGCCCACAATGATGGGCGTACTTGAAGACGTATTCAGAACCCAGCTTGCAAAGGTTTACGGACCCGACGCACAGTTCGACGTGATCATCAACACCGAGAAGGGTGACTGTGAGATTACCTGGATGAGGACAGTCGTGGAGGAGGTGGAGGACCCCAATACCCAGATCAGCATCGAGGACGCCAACAAGGACGGTGACGATTTCGAGGAGGGTGACGACTATGCCACAACCATACACATGAAGGATTTTGGCCGCCGCGGCATACTCAACATCCGCCAGAATCTCCAGGGCAGGATCATGGACATAGAGAAGGCCAACCTCTACAACAAGTACACCGGCAAGATAGGCGAAATCTTTACCGGCGAGGTTTACCAGACATGGAGCAAGGAGGTTCTCCTCCTTGACGAGGACGGCAACGAACTCAGGCTCCCGAAGAGTGAACAGATTCCCGGTGAGCACTTCAAGAAGAACGACACCGTGAGAGCCATCATCAAGAGCGTGGAGATGAAGAACAACACCACCCCTCACATCGTTCTTTCAAGAACTTCCAACGAATTCCTCCAGAAACTTTTCGAGCAGGAGGTTCCGGAGATCTTCGACGGACTCATCACCATAAGGAAAATCGTGAGAATCCCGGGCGAAAGGGCCAAGGTGGCAGTCGAAAGTTATGACGACCGCATCGACCCTATCGGAGCCTGCATAGGCGTGAAGGGCTCCCGCATCATAGGCATTGTCCGTGAGCTCAGGAACGAGAATATAGACATTCTCCAGTGGACGTCAAATGTCCAGCTTCTCATCCAGAGGGCGCTCAACCCAGCCAAGGTATCGGCCATAGAAACCGGAGAGGATGACAAGATCAAGGTTTACATGCACCCGGACGAGGTGAAGAAGGGCATAGGCAAGGGTGGATGCAACATCAAGCTCGCAGGCATGCTCGTAGGCAAGGAGATAGAAGTGTGGAGAGACACTCCGAAGACGGAGGGCGACGAAGGGGAGGAAGACGTTCTTCTCACGGAGTTCAACGACGTGATAGACCAGTGGGTGATCGACGCGCTCCAGTCAATAGGCTGCGACACAGCAAAGAGCGTTCTTGCACTCAGCCCTGAAGACATCGCCACGCGTGCTGACCTCGACGATGAGACCGTTGAGAATGTACTTAGGATTCTCAGAGAGGAGTTTGAGGACTAATTTAACCCCGGGAGCATTATATGGCAGATATTAGATTAAGTAAACTTACAAGATTATACAACATCGGTCTCCAGACCCTCGTCGAGTTCCTGAATGAGAAAGGCGCAGGGGTGGAGGCAAACCTCAACGCGAAGGTTTCAGATGAGTTCGTTCCTGCCCTCGATGCAAAATTCGCGGGCGAGAAGAAGGCCAAGGAAGATTCTGAAAAGGTTAAAATCAAGCTCAAGGAGATAATTGAACTCGGAAACAAGAAGAATGCCGCCGCTGCAGCCGCGGAAGATGACTTCGAGCCTGTTCAGGAAACCATAATAAGAAGCAACACGATTTCCATGAAGCCTGCCGATGCCGCGGTATCTGCCGCAAAGGCGGAGCAGGCGCCTGTTGCCAGACCGGAGCCTGTCAGGGAACCGGCGCCTGCGGCTGAGCCTGTCAAGGCAGAGCCTGCTGTCGTCGAGACTTCGGCACCCGCACAGCCTGAACCGGCACCCGTGTCCGAGCCGTCAAAGGCAGAGATGCCGTCAAAGGAGCCCGAGCCTGAACAGGCCGGCCTCAAGATTGTGGACAAGATAGATCTCAGCCAGTTTGACAGGAAGAAACATTCCCAGCCTGCAAAGGTCGAGGAACCGGCACCCGTTGCCGAGGCTCCTGCTCCCGTGGCAGAAGAGCCTGCTCCGACTCCTGCCTCCGAATCGGCTCTGGCTCCTGCAAAGGCAGAACAGCCTGCTGCAGAGGTCCTTGCAACCGATGCCCCCCGCGAGGTCAAGATTGAGAGTCCCAAGCTCGCCGGACCAGTCGTCGTGGACAAGATTGATCTCAGCCAGTTCGACAAGAAGAAGAACAAGAAGCGCGAAAGAATCAACAAGGGCGGAAGCCAGAAGGTTGACATCACCAAGGTTGAAGCTTCCAACGGCAAGAAGGACAACAAGGGCGGCGGAAAAGGCCAGGACAACAAGGGAGGAAACGGCAAGGACCGCGGCCGTAATGACCAGCAGGGCAAGAACAACAAGAAGACCAAGGGCCGCAACGACCAGCAGTTCAAGCCTGCAATGACGGAGGCCGAGACCGAGGAGATGCAGAAGCAGATCCAGAAGCAGATCAAGGAAACCTACGCCAAGATGAACGAGAACAAGGGCAAGAACGCCTTTGGAGCAAAGCACAGAAAGGAGAAGAGGGAGGCTGCATCGCAGAAGATGATGGAACAGATGGAGCTCGAGCAGCTTGAGCAGAAGGTATTGAAGGTAACGGAGTTCGTGACCGTCAATGATCTCGCTACCCTCATGAACAACACTCCTGTCACCAAGGTTATCGGAGCCTGCATGAGCCTCGGACTCATGGTTTCAATCAACCAGAGGCTCGATGCCGAGACCCTCGTGCTTGTTGCCGAGGAATTCGGCTACGATGTGGAATTCGTGACCGCTGAGATCAAGGAAGCCATTGAAAGCGACGAAGCTGCAGATACTCCTGAAGACCTTCAGCCAAGGCCGCCGGTAATTACCGTCATGGGTCATGTTGACCATGGCAAGACCTCTCTCCTCGACTGGATCAGGAAGTCCAACGTCATCGCGGGAGAGGCCGGAGGCATCACCCAGCATATAGGCGCATACAACGTGAAACTCCCTGACGGCCAGAGAATAACCTTCCTCGACACCCCTGGACACGAGGCCTTCACGGCGATGCGTGCCCGTGGTGCGAAGATGACGGACCTCGCGATCATCATCATCGCGGCAGACGACGCGATAATGCCTCAGACTGTGGAGGCAATCAACCATGCCCAGGCGGCAGGTGTGCCTATGGTCTTTGCAATCAACAAGATAGACAAGCCGGGTGCACAGCCTGACAAGATACGCGAGCAGCTCTCGCAGATGAACATACTCGTGGAGGACTGGGGCGGCAAGTACCAGTGCCAGGAAATCTCCGCAAAGCAGGGAATCAACGTGGACAAGCTTCTCGAGAAGGTCCTGCTCGAAGCAGAGATGCTCGAACTGAAGGCAAACCCTGACAGAAGGGCAACTGGCGCAGTCATCGAGTCTTCTCTCGACAAGGGACGCGGCTACCTTGCGACCGTACTTGTGCAGAACGGCTCCATGAGGGTGGGCGACGTTATGCTTTCCGGCTGCTTCACCGGTCGTGTGAAGGCAATGTTCAATGAGAGAGGCCAGAAGGTGGATGTGGCAGGCCCGTCCACTCCGGTATCCGTACTCGGCCTCAACGGCGCTCCGACTGCCGGAGAAACCTTCAATATCATGGCTGACGAGAAAGAAGCCAAGGATATAGCCAACAAGAGGGAACAGCTCATCCGCATCCAGGGCATCAAGACCCAGAAGCACATGACCCTCGAGGAAATAGGACGAAGAATCGCGATAGGCAACTTCAAGGAACTCAACATCATCGTCAAGGGCGACGTGGACGGCTCTGTGGAGGCTCTCTCCGACTCTCTTCTCAAGCTTTCCACCGAGGAGGTGCGCGTGAACGTGATACACAAGGCTGTCGGCGCCATCTCTGAATCCGACATCCTGCTCGCAACTGCCTCCGATGCCATCATCATTGGCTTCCAGGTGCGTCCTTCGACTGCAGCCCGCAGGCTTGCCGAGAAAGAGGAAATCGACGTTCGCCTCTACTCCGTCATCTACGACGCGATCAACGAGGTCAAGGACGGTATCGAGGGCATGCTTGCTCCTGAGCAGAAGGAGGAAATCGTCGCTTCTGCAGAGGTCCAGCAGACCTTCAAGATTTCCAAGGTCGGAACCATCGCCGGCGCAATCGTACGCGAGGGCAAACTCCTCAGGACCGCGAAGGTGCGCGTGATACGCGACGGCATAGTGGTGTACACCGGCGAGCTCGGGTCGCTCAAGCGCTACAAGGATGACGTCAAGGAAGTCACGGTCGGAATGGAGTGCGGTCTCAATATCGCCAACTTCAACGACATCAAGGAAGGCGACGTCATCGAGGCATACAACATTGTCGAGATCAAGCGTACTCTCTAATTGGCGGATTCACGTCATATAACCATAATGGGAATTGTCAATCTCACTGACAATTCCTATTTTTCTTCCAGTCGCTGCCTCGACGGGGACGGTTTGCCCGACAGGGAAAGTTTTCTCGCTGCGGTGAGAGCCCATGTCTGCGGCGGCGCGGAAATAATCGATCTGGGCGCATGCTCGAGCCGGCCCGGTGCCGTGCCTGTGAGTGCGGAGCAGGAGTGGAGCCGGCTGGAACCGGCCCTCGACCTTATCAAAAGGTATATGCCTGATGTCCGCATCTCGATAGACACATTCCGCTCCGGCATAGTCCGCAAGGCTTTCGAAATCGTGGGCAGCTTCATGGTCAACGACATCTCCGCGGGAGAGGACGATGAACTCATGCTCCCGACTGTCGCTGAACTGGAGCTTCCCTATGTCGCAATGCACAAGAGGGGGACGTCGGAAACCATGCAGCAGATGACGCGCTATGACGACGTGGTGGAGGAAGTGCTCCAGTACTTCAGGGACTTTTCCCTCAAGGCTGAGAAGGCGGGGGTAAGGGACTGGATACTGGACCCGGGCTTCGGTTTCGCCAAGACCATAGACCAGAATTATGAACTTCTGGCTGGGCTTGGCCGTTTTCGCAGCCTCGGCCGCAGAATACTCGTGGGAGTCTCGCGGAAGAGCATGATTTACAGCCTGTTGGGCATCACACCCGAAGAGGCTCTACCAGCTACCCAGGTCCTTCACCTGAAGGCTCTTCAGGGCGGAGCGTCGATATTGAGGGTGCATGACAGCGCGGAGGCGGCCAGAACCGTGGAAATCTGGAAAAAACTTGGATAAAACTTTTAGACCGATATATGGAACTTACATCACTTACAGCAGTCTCCCCGGTGGACGGAAGATATGCATCGAAAACAGAAGCACTGAGAAACTACTTCAGCGAATATGCACTCATACGCTACCGCGTGAGGGTGGAAATCGAATATTTCATCGCACTTTGCGAACTTCCTCTTCCTCAGCTTGCGGACTTCGACCACTCGAAGTTCGAGGACCTCAGGGACATATACCGCAGCTTCACTGAAGCTGACGCTCTCAAGGTCAAGGAGATAGAAAAGGTTACGAACCATGACGTAAAGGCTGTCGAGTATTTCATCAAGGACCGTTTCAAGGAACTTGACGTTATAAGGTGGGGCGAATTCGTCCACTTCGGCCTTACCTCCCAGGACATCAACAATACCTCCATTCCTCTTTCTTTCAAGGAGGCCATGGACGAGGTTTATGTTCCCGCACTCAAAGAGGTTCTTGACATCATCAGTGGCATGGCAGAGCAGTGGAAGGACATTCCTATGCTCGCAAAGACCCATGGCCAGCCGGCATCTCCTACCCGCGTGGGAAAGGAATTCAAGGTGTATCAGGTGAGGATAGAGGAGCAACTCCGCCAGCTTTCCCTTCTCAGCTATCCGGCAAAGTTCGGCGGCGCGACGGGAAACATGAACGCCCACAGGGTGGCCTATCCTCAGTATGACTGGATTGATTTCGGCAACTCTTTCGTGGCAGGTCTCGGGCTCAGGCGCAGCTTCCCGACCACCCAGATCGAGCACTACGACAACCTCGCAGCCCTATTCGACTGCGTGCGACGCATCAATACCATAGTCATTGACCTCTGCAGGGATATATGGACTTATATTTCAATGGAATACTTCCGCCAGAAGGTTGCAAGGAACGAGGTGGGCTCGTCCGCGATGCCTCACAAGGTCAACCCTATCGACTTCGAGAACGCAGAAGGCAACATGGGCGTGGCCAACGCTGTGCTCACACACCTCTCCATGAAGCTTCCGGTTTCAAGGCTCCAGCGCGATCTCACGGACTCGACCGTGCTCAGGAACATAGGCGTTCCTTTCGCTCACGGCCTCATCGCCATCGCCTCTCTCAAGAAGGGTCTCGGCAAGCTCATACTCAACGAGGCAGCCATCAGCGCCGACCTCGAAAGGAACTGGGCTGTGGTTGCGGAGGCTCTGCAGACCATACTCCGCCGCGAGGGCTATCCCAACCCGTACGAGACTCTCAAGGCTCTCACGAGGACGGGTGCCGGCATCAATCACGAGACCATCGCCGATTTCATAGAGACCCTCAATGTCAGCGAATCTGTCAAGGAGGAGATGAGGACTGTGTCTCCATCCACCTACACAGGCTTCTGATAATAAAAGAGGGTGACTAAGTCATCCTCTTTATAATAGCGGAGTCCCGTATTGGCAGCAGCCTGCCTCTGAGAGGACTCCGCTCACTTTGTTCGCTCCGGACCCTTCCACCGTTTCCTGCGTCCCGCTGTCGCGGAACTTGTCTCCGGCGGACCCTTCCCTCTGCCCCTGTCCGAGGGTGGACAGGCCTCTCAGAGGCAGGCTGCTGCCGCTAACGCCGCCCTTCCGCTTCATCGAGATGTATTTTCTGAGATTGTGAGCCACCAGCCCATCCGCCACACTATGTCTAGAACCTGTAACCGACAGTGAGAAGTATGTTCAGGAGCTTCTTCGTGTTGAGGATCTCCGGTGAATACACACCATCGACATAGTCGTCATAAGGGTAGATGTACTCCTTCTCATACAGGTTCAGCCTGCAGGCTGCATCAAGGAAGAAGGAGCCTTTGCCGACGTATCCGGCGCCTATGGAAGGACTGAGGCGGTATGCCTTGGTGGAAACCTTCCTGCCCGTTTCGTTCAGAATCCTCTGACCCGAACTGAGGTAGCCGAAGCCTGCGCGGAGAGCCACGCTGTTGACCGGCTTGAACTCCACGCCTGCACGAACGTTATGTGATGCTCCCAGGGTGTTGGTCACGTCCTGATTGAGGTCCATGAAAAAGTCCCTGTCATAAAGGTCTCCCGTACTGAATCTTACAGAAGAGTAGTCGCAGAACTCATAATCAAGGCTGGCAACTCCGTGTGCTCCGAAGGTATAGGCAGCTCCCACATTGAATCTGAATGGGTTCTTCAGCATGTAAGAATAGTCTTCTCCCGAAGGTCCGTCGGCATGGGAGTCGAAGTTCCTGTCAGTGTAGCAGGTCTCTCCGAACGAGCCCCAGCGCTCTTCCATCATCATGGCCGTAGGAGTCTGGATTGCCGCACCCAGTCTCAGACCCGACGAGCGGGGAGCCCAGATTACGCCCAGTTTCGCATAAAGTCCGACACCCTCCGCCTCATAGTCGTAGGAATAACTCATGTTGTCGAAGCAGGTGGTCCCGGCGTCACCGAAATCAAGGTAGAAATCCGAAGGGTCCGCCGCGATTTCCTTGAAGCAGTCGCCGTATATGTAGCTCAACATCGAGACACCGAAGTTGCCTCCTATATAGAGTTCGTCATTTATGTTGAGGGCCGCATTGAAGAGAAAGTCATTCTTGCTGCCGCTGATTCCCCTTGAATACTTCTGGTTGAGTAGTCCAGCCTGCCATATTTCGGCAGCTCCGCCCTGTCCTATCTCGTAAGCCTCGCTGGTGCCTATGTACTGGTCGTTGAAATCGGCGAAGGTTGAAATCATTCCACTGTTGTAGGCCATTGCATAAATGCCGGAGAGTTGTGAAGGTGTGAGGCCTGAAGCTCCCGCCGCGAGAGAACCCATCATGGAGGTTTCGCTGTTGGCGCCGGATGTCGCGATATTGTCCATGTAGCTGGCAGTACGGTTCATGACAACTCCGAGCGAGAAGGATCTGAGACCTCTGTAGCGGTTCGTCTTGTAGTTGATGGTGAAGCCGACGTTCGGCATCGTGAACTTGGTGGAAGCGCTGCGGAATGCGTTGGCGAAAGGCTGGTCCTGCGATGGGGATATGGTGCCCTGTGCGCTCTGAATCGAGATGTTGAGGCCCGGAGTGATGGTGTACTGGCTGTAGCCCGCCACTGCACTTGCCGCAGGGTTGATGCCCACTGCTCCGATGTCGCCTCCGAGCGCCGTCACCGCGTTTCCCATACCCACGGTCTTTGCGGTGCCCAGATAGTCGTTAAGGCTGAAAACGTAACCGTCATTTGCCGTCTGCGCGCAAAGAGGCGCAAAGGCTGCCGTCATGACGGCAATGATCATATATGCTCTTTTCATACTTTCTGTTTGTCATTTTGGTGTTGTCCTGTCTGCTGTCGGGATACTCCTGACATGAAACCGGAAGGGCCTCAACGTCTGTGTCCGCCTCCAGCAGAACCTCCGCCGGAGTAGCCGCCTCCAGAGTAGCCTCCGGATGAGCGGCTACTGCCTGAATAGCTGCTTCCGCCGCTATATGAACTTCCCGTGTAGCTGCTGCTCCTGCTTATCGAAGAACTGCTCCTTGAAGGAAGCGAAACGCTGGAAGTTGAGGTCGGACGGGATACGCTTGTGCTGGTGCGTGAAGCGGACGACGCTGTCTGTGACTGCTGGACAGGCCTTGACACTGACGTTGTCCTCGATGCTGCGGGAACGGAACGGGATACTTCGGAAGATGAAGATGCTGCGCGGGTTGATGACTGTGCGGCAGCAGAATTGCCCGGAACAGAACGTACCGTGGTGCCCGGAGCCGGCCTTGCGCCCGTGCCGTTGCCGGCAGCCGCATTTGCCGCCGCCCTCGAGATGGTCCTGTCGCTTGCGGCTATTCTTCTTGCCGTCGTGCCTGAAGATGCGGCAGTGCTGCGGGTATTGGGAGCTCCGCTGGTGTTTACGCGGAGGGACGTGCTGCTGGTTCTGGTCCTGCGGGCAGCACCTGCCGAGCTGGCGATTGACGAGTTGGCTGCAGTGCGGGGACCCGAGTATCTGTGGTATTGGCCTCCTGCCTGATCCGGACCATGATGGTGATGCCCCGGACCATAGCCGCCCATCATTCCTCCGTAGTACCAAGGGTCATACCAACCGTACCAGCCGTAACCATACCCCCAATAATCCCATCCCCAAGGGTCATACCAGCCGTACCATCCTGGGCCCCATGAAGGACCGTAACCGTACCAAGGGCTGTACCAAGGGTCATACCAGCCGCCGTACCAGCCGTAATGCCTCATGTACCACGGACTGTGCCACGAATGGCGCCAAGGGCTGTACCACGGTGAGTACCATCCTCCGTACCAGTAGCTGTCGTACCACGGATTGCCGAAATAAGTGTCTGTGTCATATACGGCAACCGTGATGGTGGAGTCGGGATTGTTGAGTTTTATGTTCGCACTCTTGCCCGCAGGCACGTTGACGGAAACCGCCGAAGAGTCGCGGAAGAGCACTATGCTTCTGGTCTTTTCAGCCAGTTCTTCCGTTCTTGAGGTGTTCTCGCTTATCCGGAGGCTGACGTTGTTGTCTCCTCTGTCGTAAATGCCGTCCTGGAAACTACCTGAAACAGTCTGGGACGCAGTGCCGCATGACGACACGACGGCCGCCACGAGGGGAATCAGAATAGAGTTTTTTTTCATACGTCAATAAATTTCGTATATTCGCGCCACATTTTGGACCAGAAAAATAACCCGGCAAATTTCCGTCCTGTGTTGTGAAATATAGACCAAATTATTTTTTATGGTTTAATCTGCAATGAGCGTGCCGAAGTGGGGCACAATGCAATAATAGGAATAAAACAGCATAAATTCAAAAAATACATGGCAAAAGAAGTAACCAAGAGGTCGGACGATTACTCACAGTGGTACGACAATCTGGTAGTGAAGGCAGATCTCGCCGAAAGGTCGGCGGTCCGCGGCTGTATGGTAATCAAGCCTTACGGCTATGCAATATGGGAAAAGATGCAGGCGTCTCTTGATGCGATGTTCAAGAAAACAGGTGTGCAGAACGCATATTTCCCGCTTTTTATCCCGAAATCTTTCTTCAGCCGCGAGGCTGAACATGTCGCAGGCTTCGCCAAGGAGTGTGCGGTGGTCACCCACCACAGGCTCATGAACGATCCCGACGGAAAGGGGGTGGTGGTCGATCCGGCTGCGAAACTTGAGGAGGAACTCATAGTCCGTCCTACTTCGGAAACCATCATCTGGAGCACCTACAAGAACTGGATAACTTCATGGAGAGACCTCCCTATACTCTGCAACCAGTGGTGCAACGTGGTACGATGGGAGATGCGCACAAGGCTCTTCCTCCGCACCGCAGAGTTTCTCTGGCAGGAGGGCCACACAGCCCACGCGACCTCTAAGGAAGCCGAGGCAAAGGCTTACGAGATGGTTCAGGTATATGCCGACTTCGCGAGAAACGTGCTGGCTCTCCCTGTAGTAGTGGGCCACAAGAGCCCCAACGAGAGGTTCGCAGGCGCTCTCGATACTCTCACCATCGAGGCGATGATGCAGGACGGCAAGGCTCTCCAGGCTGGCACTTCCCACTTCCTCGGCCAGAATTTTGCAAAGTCATTCGACGTGCAGTATACCAACAAGGAAGGCAAACAGGAATATGTGTGGGCAACCTCATGGGGCGTAAGCACCCGTCTCATGGGCGCTCTCATCATGGCCCACGGCGACGACAATGGTCTCGTGCTTCCACCATCCCTTGCTCCCATACAGGTTGTCATGGTCCCTATATACAAGACGGAAGGGGAGCATGACGCAATCATCGCGAAGATGGAGGAAATCAAGGCATCTCTCGAGGTGGGCGGCCACAGCGTGCGCATCGATGACCGTGACACCCTCCGCCCGGGCTTCAAGTTCGCGGAGTGGGAACTCAAGGGCGTGCCGGTACGCATAGCCATAGGCCCTCGTGACCTTGCCAACGGCACCGCCGAACTCGCACGCCGCGATACCTGCGAGAAGATTTCAACCCAGGTCGAGGGCATAGCGGAGACCGTGGACCAGCTCCTCAAGGACATACAGCAGAACATCTACGCCAAGGCCCTCGCATTCCGCGACAGCAACATACGCAAGGTGGACAGCTGGGAGGAATTCAAGGAGGAAATCAAGAAGGGAGGCTTCCTGCTCTGCCACTGGGACGGCACTGCCGAGACCGAACAGAAGATAAAGGACGAAACAAAGGCGACCATACGATGCATCCCTATCGACAGCGCGGTATGCGAGGAGGAAGGAAAGTGCATCTACAGCGGCCAGCCTTCACACAGAAGAGTAATTTTCGCAATCTCATACTGATATGAAAAGGAACATTGCTGCCGCGCTGCTTTCCCTTGCGGCGCTTACGGCCGGAGCACAGAACCTTACTGACGCCCAGAAGGCGGCTGCTGATGCCGCTGCGGCACTTCAGAAGGCTCCCGAGAACGTGGTCGAAGCTCCGAAGCCCAAATACTGGACCCGTACCCTCACGACTACCCTGACCTTCGGCCAGACCTCGCTCACCAACTGGGCGGCCGGCGGTGACAACACCTACACTCTCGCGACCTACATCGACGGCAACGCGAACTGGAAGAAGGAAGCGATGTTCTGGAACAACCGTCTTCAGCTTGACTACGGTTTCCTGTATGCATCGTCAAAGCCTATAGTCCAGAAGAACAGCGACCGCATCGTGTTGGAAAGCAAGTGGGGCTACAAGATAAAGGACAAGTGGTCTTTCTCGGCCAACTATGACTATAGAAGCCAGTTTGCTAAGGGCTATAACTACGGGACACCGGGCGGGCTCACCGACGAACTCAGCCACAAGGAGGTCGTGAAGGCGTGGAAGGATGCCAGAGTGTTGAAATCCAATATCTTCGCTCCTGCTTACACCAACATCTCCCTCGGTATCGACTGGGTGCCCAACAAGTGGTTCACCGCCAATCTTGCACCTCTCACCGGTGGTCTCGTGATAGTGAGCGAGGAAGTGCTCAGGGCCTCATACGGCATGCCTGTAAGGCCTGATTACGAGAAGCTTGATGCAGCAGGAGAGGAATACGGCGCCCTAAAGGCTTCGGGAGAACTTTACAAACCGGTAAAGTTTGAGTTCGGTGCCCAGCTCAAGATTGACATCAAGGCCAACATCAACAACAACTTCAGCTACTCTACCCAGTTCGTGGCTTTCACCAACTACCTCAACAAGCCTTTCGTCCACAACCGACTCATATGGGATAACCGTTTTGCGTGGAAACTTGCCAAGTATTTCACTCTCAACATTACCACCAACATGATATACGACCCTGACATCCTCATCATGAACGACTCGGACAAGGACAAGTATCCGAGCGGCACCCAGAGAGTACAGTTCAAGGAGAGTCTCTCCTTCGGCTTTACCTATATGATCGCAAGCAAGAACAAGTAATCCATGCTCACCCTTCTTGCCGTCAGCGGAGGAATAGATTCGATGACTATGGCCGACATGGCCGTAAAGGGCATCATATTGGGCGGTTCCGAATTTGGAATCGCCCATTGCAATTTCCGTCTCAGAGGTGAGGAAAGCGACGGCGATCAGGAACTTGTGCGGAAATGGGCAGGTGAAAGGGGAGTGCGCTTCCATTCCGTTTCCTTCGACACCGAGGGCTTTGCAGCCGAAAACCATGTGAGTGTGGAGATGGCGGCAAGGGAACTGCGCTACCGTTGGTTCGCGCAGCTGTGTGCAGAGTTCGGCTACGATGCAGTGGCTGTGGCCCATAACGCCAATGATAACGCGGAGACCATGATACTCAATCTCTTGAGGGGCACGGGTATAGATGGTGTCTGCGGGATGGCGGCCGAGGGGATGCTGCCGGTAGGAGATTGTGGGATCCCCCTTCTGAGGCCCTTGCTTGGCCATTCAAGGAAGAAAATCGAGGGCTATGCCTTCGCCAACCATGTCCCTTACCGGACGGACCACACAAATCTCGAAAACGAGGTCAGGAGAAATGTTGTCCGCAACCTTGTTTTCCCCATCTTCGAGCAGATCAATCCTTCTTTCGTGAAAACCCTCAACAGGGAGGCTGCGCACTTCTCGCAGTTGAGGGACATAGTCCGGGAGATCGTGCCCCCGGAAGCGGAACAGCCTCTTCCGATGAAGCTCAGCGTGAGCGGACTTCTCTCACAGCCTCACTGGAAATACAGGCTCTACCGCCTTGCGGAGCCATACGGGGTGCCGTCTGCGGTGCTGGAGAGCCTTGAGAATCTTATCGAGTCGGAGCGCACCTTCGCGGGAAAGAGTTTCGATGCGGGGGAAATAATAATAGAGACCTCGCGGGATGCCATAACCTTCAGGGAAAAATCCCGGGACTTATGTGAAAGCACTGAGGAAACCGTGAATGGTGACGGGGACTTTGAAATCAACGGCATAGTCTTCCGTTTCGAGACCCTCGTGCGCAGGGAACTCGGCTCGCTGAAGCAGCCGGAAGGGGTCTTCGTGTTCGACGCATCCGCCCTTTCATACCCATTGCATCTGCGCGGATGGAAGGAAGGGGACTGGATGGTGCCTCTGGGTATGAGGGGACGCAGAAAACTCAGCGACATTTTCTCGGACCTCCATCTGGATGAAAGGGCCAAGCGCTCCGCAGTCGTGATAGGCCACCCATCAGGAGGTTCAAGGGTCGCTGCCGTACCGGGCATACGCCAGGACGACAGCACAAAAATTACGGAGGACACCGAACGCATCCTCCGTATCTCGATAATCCGCTGACTCGCGGCATCCACGGCTGCCCCCGCCCCGGATTCCTACTTTATGTCGTAAATATATGGCATCATGGCGTAGGCCTTGCCTACGCTTTCTCCGCCTATCTTCCTGAGGACAGCACCCATCTTGCCGAACGGTGTGCCGGCAAGCACGTTCTCCTCGCCACCTGTCCCGTTTATCTGCATCATCAACTGCTCGATCATGCTGAGAGGCTTGGGATATGAAGCGATTTCCCACTTGCCGAGGTCAGGAGTCTCGCTGTCTTCGGCAAGTGAAGCAGCCATCATTATCGCGTCCTCTATCGTACCAATCTCATCCACAAGGCTGATGCCGAGAGCGGTGCTTCCTGCCCATACGCGGCCCTGTGCAACGGAATCGACATAATCCTTGCTGAGTGAGCGGCCTTCTGAAACTATGGTGGTAAACCTGTCATAGATGGCTTCCACCGATGCCTGCATGTATGCGGTTTCTTCCTGGTCCAGAGGCTTCATTGAAGAATACAGGTCGGAGTGCTTGTTGGAAGTGATGGTGGTGACTCCTACATGCAGCAAGTTCTTTGCAGTCTTGCTGAAGTCCGGTATCATGCTGAACACGCCTATGGAGCCGGTGAGGGTGCTGGCGTTGGAGAAGATGTGGCGGCAATTCGTGGAAATCCAGTATCCGCCGGATGCTGCATAGTTGCCGTATGAAGCAATGAGAGGCTTCTCCTCGCCGAGCAGGTCGAGTTCGGTCTTTATCTTCTCGGCAGCGAGGACGCTTCCGCCCGGGGAGCTAACCCTGAGAACTACAGCCTTCACGCTCTCGTCCTTGCGCACTTTCGAGATGATGCCTGCGAAACGGTCGCCTGCGACGCCCTTGGTCTCGTTGCCGTCGATTATCTGGCCGTCGGCATAAATCACGGCTATCTTGCCGTTCTTCGCGCCTATGTTAGGCTTGCTGTATGCGGCTGCATAGTCGAGCAGGCTGGCAGCCTTCACATCCTTTATTTCCTCCTTGCCGGCAAGACCGGCAATTTTTGCGTTGAGCTCCTCTTTGGTGAGAAGCTCGTCCACGAGGCCGTTCCTGAGGAAATCTTCAGGACAGTTGAGGGCGAGTCCGTCTATGAGGGCGTTGAACTGTTCGGTGCTGAGACCACGTGCAGAAGCCATGGTCTCGGCCAAACCGGCCCACATGGCATCAACCATCTCCTGACTTTGCATCCTATTCTCCGGACTTATCTCGTTTTTGATGTACATCTCGCCGGCACTCTTGAACTTGCCGTGGCGTATGAGCTGCATGTTGACTCCGAGCATGTCCAGCGCATCCTTGAGGAAGAACATCTGGCTGCTGAGGCCTACCATGCCGCAGATTGAGCCAAGATAGTTGCTCATATAAATCTTGTCAGCCGCTGAAGCGAGATAGTAGCTTCCATTGGTCGGGCTCTCCACGAAGGCGAACACCGGCTTGCCGCTTTCCCTGAATGTGCAGAGGGCCTTTCTGAACTCCTCCACTTCTGCCAGACCGCCGCGCGCGCCGTCTGTCTTGAGATAGACGAACTTCACGGCAGGGTCAGTTGCTGCGTGCTCGAGGGCAAGAATCGCGTCATATATGCCGAGCACGGGAGCGCTTTCCTGCCTCTTCATGATGGACTGGACGGATGAGAAAGGATCGTCAATGGTCTGCTCGCCAAGTTCGAACTGGGACATGTCGACGTTGAGTACACAATCTGAAGGGATAGGGGCGGTGGTAGAGCCTATGGCCGCCATGCTGCCTATCAGAGAAAAAGAAAACAGCATCAGAACGATGCCGGCGATGAAGCAGCCAACAACTACGGCAAGCACCATCTTGAGGAAATGTTTCATTGCAGTTCAAATTATACAGCCGCAAAGTTATATAAAAAACTGGCGTTTTTATGTATATTTGCGCTCGCGACAGATATACATGGACAGAAAACCGTCAACGAAATTAGTCTCTCTCCTGCTCACGGTCTGGTACCTGCTCTCCGTGGCGGGCTTCAACCTGCATGAGTGCAGGCATGGAGACGACGCCCTGTACCTGTCCACACCATTCCGCACCGAATGTTCGGAAATCCATCCATCCTCACCCTGTGGAGGACATCACTGCTACCATGACCACAATGAGGCGGAGGAAAGCGGGGAAAGTCTTGGGAGCGGATGTTGCTCCAACGCCGCGCTCGCGCTTCATGTGGCGGGAATGGAGGATGGAGACGATGCTGCCGTTCATGTGGAATGCCATTCGGTCCATTCTTTCATCATTCCGGCAGCTCATGTCGAAAGGCCGTTTTCACAGGCACCTCAATACCATCATCATTTGAAATGCAGGGCCGCCCTGTCGCGGCTTTCAGTCTGGAGAATCTGATTCTTCATGCAGTCACGGTTGCCTCTCCCTC
>JABUTS010000214.1 GCA_021443565.1 Bacteroidales bacterium
GCTCACACCCGGCTTCAACCAGACCACATCCAGCCTCTGCCAGTCCAAGTCCAGCCTTGACCTGCCCACGATAGGCCTTGCCTAGTACATATTTACCCTCAACCAGCCCATGCTCTTTCTCAACCAGACCAACCTCTTTCTCAGCCAGACCAACCTCGTTCTCAGCCAGCCCACAGCAATCCTCATCCACTTCTCGGCCAGCCTCTCCCAGCACTCGATCTCGCTCGCCCTCCGCATGCCAGCGGCCGGCGAGTCTGTATGCGAGTTCGGCGCCAAAACTGTAGCCCGCGAATGCGAGGATATCTTCATCACCTGTGTTTTCCCTCAAGATGGAGAGATAGCGTTCTATGAGGTCATCGGCAGTGAGCCCGTCCAGCAAGGAGTGACATTCCATAAGGTCTTCAAACAGGAAGACACGGTATTTCTTCTGCAGCCCGTTCAGCAGATGTTCGGATTTCCGCCTTGTGGATATGCCGAGGATATAGACCACGACCGGCTTGCCGGTGTCTTCGGGATTCAGCCAGCCACCGAACGATATTGCATCGGAATGCAGTCCGCGTATCATCTTGCGCTCCAACAGCTCCGAAACGCGTATTGGGTAGCCAGCCCCGGCGGCCTTCATTGCCATGTTTATGGCATTGATGGAACTCATTCCAAGGGCTTCCAGATTGTCGGTTATGCCAAAGTCTCCTTTCCCCAGCACCTCTCGCGCGATGTTCAGCAGTACCTCCTCCATTCGATTGCATGGCAGCAGATTCCGGCACGGAGACGCCGCTGCCTGATGGAGCATCAAGGCCTTACGGTCAATTTTGCCGTTGGTATTCAGCGGAATTTCGTCAAGATGAACGAAAACGGAAGGAATCATGTATGAAGGCAGGCTGCGTTTCAACTGCTCTCTGAAATATGTTTCCTCAAGCCTGGCACCGGAATAGTATAGAACCAGCTGACCGTCGCGCACAAGAGCCACTGACTGCCGTATTTCCCCGCATGCCAGAGCCCGGGATTCTATTTCCTGCAGCTCAATTCTGAAGCCGCGCAGTTTCACCTGACAGTCAGCACGTCCGATGAACTCCAGCAGCCCTTTATCGTTCCAGCGGACAAGGTCTCCGGTCCTGTAAACCCTGAGTTTCCCGTCGCCGACATTGATTTCCGGAAAGCGCCCGGCAGTAAGTTCCGTTTCATGAAGGTATCCCCGTGCAACCCCGCACCCCGCGACGAGCAGTTCCCCAACGCAGCCGCGGGGGAGCAGATGCAGGTGACTGTCAACGACAAACAGCCGGGTGTTTGCTACCGGACGACCTATGATGCCGGCGTCGCTGTCATCCTTCAATTCATGGAAGGAGGTGTTTACCGTACATTCAGTCGGACCGTAGGCATTCACAAGGCGATAGGTCGGTCTGGAAACCTCCGGCAGTTTTTCACCTCCCACGATCATCAGCCTCAAAGAGCTGTTTTTCACGGTGTTGACGAACAGCAGGCCCATCTGAGTCGTGAAGCAAGCTATGCTTATGCCTGACTGTTCCATATATGTGTTCAGTGCGGGGACATTCAGACGCATTTCTGTCGGGACTACATATACCGATGCTCCGAAGGCGAGGGCCGGGAAAAATTCCATCAGATGGGCATCAAATCCGAAACTTGTATACGCAAGAACCCTGTCGGCTGGTATCAGACTGAAAGTCACTGAGAACCAGTGGCATAAGTTGGCAATGCAACGATGTTCCAATACAACGGCTTTCGGCTCGCCGGAGGAACCGGAAGTGTACAGCACCACAAAGCTGTCCTCTGCCGAGGCCCTTTTGAAAAGACGAAGGTCATGCTCCGACACCTCCGGCAGGGCGCACAGAACCGAAGAATCAATCACCATACCATCGAAGGCAGGCATCGCCTTCCCAACAAGTCCGGGGGCAGTAAGTATGATATGCACCCCCGCCTTCCCGCACATTTTCTGCAGCCTCTCGCCAGGGAATGAGGGATCCAGAGGCATATAGGCCCCACCCGCCTTGGCAATAGCAAGGGGATAGACTACCATCAGCTCCGAACGATCGACCATCACTCCGACTATCTCCCCCGGCCTCACGCCGCAGGCATCCAACTTCACGGCAAGACGGTTGGTGATGTTGTCCAACTCTTTGTATGTGAGCTTCTTGCCTTCATATATAACGGCAGTCGCATCCGGCGTGGCAACAGCACGTCCGCGAAACATGTCGACTATGGTTTCAGAACTGTCATATTCAATAGCCTCGCCCTTCCCGAGTTCAATCAGCTGCAATTCCTCCGCCTGGGAAGTAATGGACAGCGACTTGATTTCAGCATCGGGATGCGACATCATCTTCTTCAAGGTCACTCCCATGGCCCTGGCCACGGTCTGCAATGTCCCGAGACTGTTCATGGCCTCGCTCGACTCCGCGCGTATGTCATATTCCTCATCTGTCAGAAGCACGATTACCGACAGGTCGAAAGTGACAATTCCGTGCTCCTGCTCCCTTACCAGATATTTCTCGCCGCCAACGAACGACATGTCGTCCAGACCGTCAACCGCCCGGAAATTGAAACAGGCGCCGATTTTCTTCTTCTGATCACGGCAAAGGTCGGTTATCGGATAGGCAGAATGGCGTATGGCTGACATTAGTTCATAACGGAAGACCGAAATATATTCGAGTACGGTTTGCCCGTCCATTATCTCTGAAGTGACCGGCAGCTGCCGCGAGAACATACCGATTATGTCCCTCCAACGCCTGTCAAAGCGCCCGTGACTGATGATGGAATATGCAATCCTGTCTTCCCCCGAAAGCACGGACATGACATAACTGAAAGCCGCCTGGAACAGCAGATTCACCGAAACCCCATGCTCGCCGCACCATTCGTCCACCGTCCTTCTGTCTATATATTCATGAACGCTAAGCATCTGACCCATAGGGCAATCCGGTCTCAAAGACAGAGTCGCGAAATCAAGGCCCGCGAACTTCTCCTCATGATATGCCTTCGCGCTCTGGTAGGCGTCCCCCTTGCGAATTTCCCTTTCGTCGACCGCAGCGTCCAGCACAGTATAGGTCTCGGCCGGCAGACTCCCGTCCGAGTAGGCCGCCGAGAAATCCCTGCGCGCAAGTATCGACGCATAAGACATGCCGTCCATAATCAGGTGATGGGCGTCCATGAGCAGGTAGTTACCCTTCTCGGTAGCCACCAGTTCAACCCTCACCAAGGGCTCTTCTCCCATAAGGCTGAAGGGCCGGCAGAAGCCATGAAGTGCATACTCCTGCAATGCCGCATCCGACATCTCTCGCCGGACGACACGCAACTCCCTGTCATCGTCCGCCCACTGGCACAGATCCCCTTCGCCGTCAACACCGAAACGCAGGCGCCACGCCACCCGGGACTCATATATGACGTGGAAGGCCCCCTCAAACCGCCCGAGGTCAACTTCCCGCCCCAGAGGAACCATTATTGGCAGATTATATTGCGTCGAGTCGGGGTATTGCATACATTCGGCGAGCACACCGACCTGAGACTGGAGCAGGGGATATGTATGGAGACCGGTCATTGCTGTCGATCAAGGCGTTTGGGGAAACTCATGACGGTGACGTTCAGTCCGTACATGAACTTGTATTTTATGTCCTTGCATAAACCATTGACCATGAGCAGGCCCAGATGCATGTCTTCGCCCGAGCGCAAGGCCTCCTCGGCGGTTTTCTCAATTTTCACCACCGGATTGAAAGGCACCCCCGCATCCTTCACGCTTATCACTATGCTGTCCTCAAGCTCCCTCAGCCGCAGTTCGAAAACCGCCGGATTGCCGATTTTTCGCCCCATTCCCTTAGTCCTGCCGAAATTGATTATGTTGAACAGAAGTTCCTCGCAGCAGAGGGAGATTCTGTTAGCAAGTGAAGCATCCGTCTCGCATATTCCAATGAAGGAGTTTATCTGATTCAGCGCGCCGGCTGCAGATTCTTCAGTATATCTGACCTGAATTTTCGTGGCTACGAGGTCGGGGATGCGCGGAAGGAGGGTGAAGGGTCTCACGGACCTGTTTTTCCGGCTTATGAAGAAAGTGATTCCCAGCTGGATGAAGAACAGCAGCCAAGATGAGAGGGCAACAGCGTGCCAGGTAAAGTCCGGAACGAGGTGGGCAGAGAGCGTTATGCCCGCAACCAGCGCGACCACGCAGGTGATATTGAAGAACAGATTCAGTTCCACCCTGCCGACCAGCATGTAGACTCCTGTCAAGAGCAGGGAAAGCTGGAAAGGTAAAACCATGTTCAGCGCCACTCTGACGGCACCGGCCGATTCTTTTATGAGCATTCCCTCCTTCGAACCGAAGATTCTGACTATGGCTTCAGGGAAGATGTTGAACAGCGCGGTCGCGACGACAAGCGCGCACGCCACCCACTTCAGGGATTTATTGACCACCTGTTTCAGCGCGACGTAGTCGCCTTCGCCGAGAAGGACGCCGCCGATGGAGTAGAAGATGTGGAAGAAGCCGCTGGTTGCCATCATTGACAGCATTATCATCTGCAGCAGTATTGAGAGCACGTATGCGCCCTCGGTTCCCAACTGCCGGAGTACGGTGTGGTTGAGGAAGAGGAAGCACAGGGCGAGGACCATGTTGCCTGCGGACATGGGGACGCCAACGCGCAGGTTGTTGCGTATGACTGGGATTATGTCCCTGGTGTCAAGGTTATAGTGGAATGAACGCTCGGGCTTGCAGAGGTGCGGCACGTTGACGAGCAGGCCAAGCAGGGTGCTGAGCACGGTGGCGATGGCTGAGCCTTCTATGCCCATACCGAGCCCTGCTATGAGCAGGATGTCCAGCAGGATGTTGCTTATGCAGGTTATTATCATGCTGCGGCTTACCCTCTTTGGCCATCCGTCGATGCCGATGAAGCCGTTGACAGTCAGGGTGGCGGCTATCAGCACAACGCTGAAGATAGCTGTCCTCGAGTAGTCCAGCAGATATGAGCGCAGGGTGTCGTCGTTGCAGAGCAGGGCCGTCAGGTCGGGGAGGAAGAAATATAGGCATATAACCAGGAGCGCGGAGACGGCCACGGACGAGGTCAGGGTTACGGAAAATATGGAGCCCACGGACTTATAGTCTTGCTCACCGAGTTTCTTCGCCGCGAGCATGCTTGCTCCGCCCGAGAGCATGGTGATGATGCCTCCGAGCAGGGCGGCGATGGGAGTGTAAATGGTTATGGCGGAGAGAGCGTCCTTGGTCAGCGCCTGGCTCACGATAACTCCGTCGGTCAGTGCGGAAATCTGCATGGCCACGCCCGTGAGTATGGAGGCAGCCAGAAAGTTCTTCATTGCCCTTGTCTGTATGAAGGAGTTATCCTGATTCATGTCGGTTTGCATTATCCTCGTCATCCTGAACGGATGTGAAGAATCTCTCAAAATTAGTAAATATTTCCGTTATCTGACGACGCCGGCTCCCGGTATGCAAAAAGGCAGGGCTCCGTTTGGGGCCCCGCCTTGAAAAGTGGTATGAGTATTCGTTATTCCTCGTTGGTTGCAGTTGAGTATTGGGTTTTCGAATCCTTCTGGATAGTTATAGTACCAAGAATGTTGATACCTTCCTTTATGCTCAGCCTCTGCAGGTAGGTCACATAGATATACTGAAGGGAAGTTCCGTTATTCTGGTAGAATTCTCCGTCATTAACCTGATTGCGGCAATCAACTTTCTTGATGCTGGTAAGGCTTGTTATGTCGAGTGCCTCAAGTGCGTTATACGAGCAGTTGAGTTCTTCAATGGCAATAGGGCTGAGGGTTATCTGACCTGAAAGTCCACCGATAAGATCGCCAAGACCTGAACCGCTGTCTCCACCTTGGCCTAAAATCCAGTCAAGTATGCCGCTGCCACCGGCCGCGTCCGCTGCCTGGTCAAGAAGACCAGCCATATTGATGGATGTAAGCTTGTTGTGAGAGCAGTCGAGATAGTTGATGCTTGGAGAGTTGCTGATATTGAGGGTGCTGAACTGATTGTTCGAGCAATTGATATAGGTGAGGTTCTCAAAGTAGTTCAGTTTGAGATCACCTGTAATCGCGCAATTTGAGCAGTTTAGAGACTCAAGGACTGGTTTGCCGGTAACGGATCCTACAACACTGCCATTGCTGAGTTTCAGTGTGGTAAGACCAGGGTTGTTAGAGCAGTTGAGGGTCTTGAGGTTACCTTTAGCAAGACCGAGAATGCCTGCTCCTGTTGGTGTCTCAAGGTCAAGACTTGTAATGTTGTTGTTCGAGCAATCGAGGTATTCAAGGCCTTCGCACTTGTTAACATTAGTAAGAGTTGTAAGAGCGCAATTGTGGCAGTCAAGGTACTTGAGATCTCCATTATTACCAATTAATGATGGCTTGTAAACGGATATGGAAGCAAGACTGCTGCAGTTATAACATTCAAGATGTTCAAGTGACTCTGCGTTGCTCAGATTGAGACTCGTTAATTTGGTGTTATTGCAATTGAGAGTCTTGAGTTCTGTTGTCGTTTTGAAAGTTATTGATTCTATTGCGCTGTTGTTAGCTTCAATAGTAGTCAACCCATTGTACTGAATGTTCTTGCTGAAATCAAGGCTCTCGAGAGATGAACCGGATACGTTGACGGTAGTAAGGGTTGTGTTCACATCCTTCTTGTTCAAAAATGTTCCCGTTTGTCCTGTTCTGTCAGGGAACACAAGAGTTGTCAGAGCATAAGTTTCGCTGAGATCAACGGTGTTGATATTTATGTTCTTGCTGAGGTCAATGCTTGTCACTCCGGAGTTCGACATGTTGAGAGTATTGAGTGCAGTATTCTTGCTGAGATCGATACTTTCAAATGTCGCGTTAGGCAGATTGAGAGTCTTGAGCGCGGTGTTCTTGCTGAGGTCTATGGTCTCTGCATAAGCGTGCCTGCAAGCAAATGAGGTGAGTTTTGTGAGCTTCTCAATTCCACCGAAGTCGTCAATAGGCTTGTTGACATCAAGTTCGGTAAGTGCAAGGACTTGGCTGTCTGTCTCCCAGTTCTCGCCATAAGTATCACTCATGTACTTGCGGAAAGAGTTCTTCTGGACAACTGGCTTCGCGTCCTGAGTGATGATGAAGTTAATAACGTTATCCCTGTTGCTGACAGTAACCATGCCGACTCTCTGGGCTCCTTCGTTTGCATCAACCTTAATGTTGATGCTTTCATCACGGACTGCTTTTGTCGCAGGAATAATGTGAATCCAATCACTGCAGATGTCCTGAACCTTTACTGTGCAAGATTCGATGTTTGTCTGGTAAGGGAGTGAGAGAGATGCTATGCCTTCATATCCGACATTGAACTTTCCGTCTCCCTCCTTAAATTGGAGAACAGGGTCTTCAATGTTTTCTACGTTGAATTCTACAACTGCCATACCGAAGGTGCCGTCAGTATCCATGGCGAGGATGTTGACATAGCCGTTTACGAGAGGGTCTGGAGCGATGACTGTGAGTTCGCACTTGAAAATGTCGCCCTCAGCCTTCTTGGTGTTCTTCTTCACGATGTAGTTGCCGTCGGAAGATGCGCTGACAACGACGTTGCTGCTTGCACCGCTCACCTGATAGGTGACGATGACTTCCTGACCTGCTTCAAGCTTTAATGCGCTGCCAGTGGTGTTGGTGATGGTAATCTTCTTCACCGGCTTCTTAGGGATGACGATAGTGGTCTCAGTTTCGTCATTGAGAACTATGGTAACTGCGTCCTCGCCGTCAGTTATGCTCTTGAGGAAAGAGTCGCCAGGGTCACCCTTAGGTCCCTGAGGACCCTGTGGACCCTGTGGACCCTGAGGGCCCGGAGTACCTGGGGTTCCCTGTGGACCCTGTGGACCAGTAGCACCCGGAGCACCCGGATCGCCCGGATCGCCTGTAGCCTGACCTACCTCAGTCCAGCTTGTTCCTTCGTCATAAGAAACATACCACATGCCGTTCTCAATCTTGAACTGAGGGGTAATGCCGTCTTCTCCGTCCTGTCCCGGAGCACCGTCCTGTCCCGGAGCGCCATCCTGTCCCGGAGCACCGTCCTGTCCCGGAGCACCGTCCTGTCCCGGAGCGCCGTCCTCGCCGACAGCCTTCACCTTCTGGCCGTCGTTTAGCAGCCATTCACCGTCAATCGTCCAGTACCATGCGCCTTCAAACTGAGCCACACCGATTATAGGAGTGTGGCCGTCATCGCCGTCGATACCGTTAGAGCCATCCTGGCCGTTCTTGAGTTCTGCTGTGGTTCCGTCAGTGAAGCTGATAATATAACCATCTGAGGTAGGAGTGACGGACTGTACATATACGTTCTTCTGAAGTTCCTCGAGTATGGTCTTGAGGCTTGCAGCGTTGGTGTTGAGGTCAGATACCTGCTGCTGGAGTCTGTCAAATGCAGCCCAGGTAGGGAATTTGAGGGAGGTCCCGTCAGTGAGGGTGATTACAACCCAGTCGCCTTCGGTGTCAACTTCAACGCCCTGGAATGCAGAACTGCCGGAGATAGGGCCGCAGTCGTTCCAAGCAAGGCCGTAGTTGACTGAGCACCAGAGATGGTCAATGCCGGTCTCGGTGTCCTTCCTTATCTCGAACCTTGGCTCGCTGCCGTCCCTGCCCGGCTTGCCTGCTGCACCCGGCTCACCCTGAGGGCCTTGTTCGCCCTGCTCGCCGACAGCCTTCACCTTGTTGCCGTCTCCGTCAAGCAGCCATTCGCCGTCGATAGTCCAGTACCAAATGCCGTCTTCCTGAGCGACGCCGATTTCAGGAACCTTGCCTGCAGCACCGTCCTCGCCCGGAGCACCGTCCTTGCCGTTATAGATGGTTGCGGTGGTGTTGTCAGAGAAGTGGATGGTCCAACCGGTCACGCCGTCTTTCTCGACAGGGTCTACAGAAGTCACGAAAACGTTGCTCTGGAGAGTGGTGACAAGAATCTGGAGACCTTCGATGTTGCTGTTGGCGCGGTTTACGATTTCCTGAAGCTGGTTGAATGCATACCAGGTAGGAAGTTTGATGTCAGTACCGTCGCTGAGAGTGAATATGACATAGTCCTTGTTGGAAGCGTCAACTTTCCTAAACATTGAGTCGCCGTCATCGCCGTCTGCACCGTCTTCGCCGACAGCCTTGCCGAGCCTGTTCCATGTAGTGCCGTTGTTGTATGATACGTACCAGTAGTCGTTTTCAATCTTGAGCTGAGGAGTCACGCCTGCTTCACCCTTGGCACCGTCTTCGCCGTCCTGTCCCGGTTCGCCATCCTGTCCCGGAGCGCCCGGAGCACCCGGAGTGCCCGGGGTACCAGGTTCGCCCTTCTCACCGTCAACGCCGTTTGCCTTGACCTTGTTGCCGGACTGGTCGAGAAGCCAGTTCCCGTCGAGAGTCCAGTACCAGATGCCGTCAGTGTCGAGACGTACGCCGATTACAGGAGTGTGGCCATCATCACCCTTGATGCTGTCGCCCTTATCACCCTTTGCACCCGGCTCGCCTTTCTCACCATGGTAGATAGTGATTGGCTCACTCTTGGTGAAATTGATGGTGTAGCCTACGTTCACGCCACCGGAAGTTACCGGAGTGACTGAAGTCACGTAGTCATTGTTCTGAACTGCGTTGACGATGGTCTGGAGAGCAGTGACGTTGGTGTTGAGCTGAGAGCATAACTTCTCGAGAGAAGTGATCCTCGCCTCATGGTCGTCCAACTTGTCCCAGATCTTGGAGTCGTCAAAGCACGAAACGGCCGCCAGCGATATGCCGACGAGAGCCGCAAGCTTTAAAAACTGCTTTTTCATGTTTAAACTGTTGTGAATATAATAGTTATAGTTGTCGTCAATATATACTCAGGATGAAGTTAGATAAAGTTTTCGAAATTTCCGCCGGTAATCGTCTCGGGAAGTTCATGACGGGTGTAGACGCTGGTCTCGGAGAGCCCCGTGTCGGGAGAAACTTCGCTGACCATAGTGAGTGTGTTGCCGTTGACGGTGTAGGTGTAGCCAGATACCCAGGCCTTGCCGTCGGAATAGATTCCGGAAATTCTCGAGCCATCCACCGTGAAAGTGCCGTCGTATCTCACGAAACCGAGGGTGTTATACTTTTGGTAGAGCGTGAAACTTCTGTCGTCACGAAGGACCATATAGACTTCCATTCCGGAAGGGGAGGCCCCGTTCCATCCGGTGAGCTGCCACGAGCCGGAGAGGGAAGAGTCGAAATCCTCATCAGGGGTGCAGGAGAGGGCCGCCGCAGCCGCGAGCAGCACCATGACCATGTATCTTATTGCTTTCATGTTCATATCGTATTTACTACATCCAGCGGCCGTCGGAGGTACCGACAGCACGCGAAACCACCGCGAACTCGCGGGTAATCACCATGCCTCCCATGGACGAACTTGTGCCCGGCTTGCGTCCGCCCGCTATGGCAGACACCTTTATCCTGCCGGCACCTACCTTGTCGCAGCGCAGCTGGAGCAGGCCTCCGACAACGCGCGGCGCCCCGACAAGGCCGAGAGCTGCCGCCGAAGTCTCGTCTATCTCGACATCGGTATAGGTCCTGTTTTCAGAACCGCCACCGAAAATCTGGTCCAGCGAAGCTGAGGATACTTTACCTGCTGTGACGGTCACGCAAGGCGTGCCTTCCACCTGCATCAGGAACTTGTATGCATCTATGGAGCCGGTCCCGAGCTTGTACTGGAAGTCCTCGAGTTCGAGGGTCTTGATGCTTTTCTTTACCCCGGACATATACTTGTCTACGTCGTTTACCGAGCTGAGTATCATTGCGTTGAACTCGTCAAGAGTGAAGGTCTTGCCAAGTTTGAGGGCATACGAAAGGCCGAGCGCGGCAATGCCGCTGACGTGAGGACAGGCCATGGACGTGCCCTGCATGAAGCCGTAGTCCTCACCGTTGAGTTCGGATACTATGGTCGAAAGTATGCCGCCGCGCTTGCCGCCCGAAAGACCGCCGGTCTCGCCGCCCGGTGCGGTGATGTTGCAGCCACGGCCGGAGTTGGTGTAGTATGCCGGGAGATAGTCGGCGGAGATTGCGGTAACCGAGATGTAATCCTTGTAGCCTCCCGGATAGTCGGAAGCCGGGTAGGACTCGTTGCCTGCAGCGAAGAACACTGCGCCTCCGTCAAGGGCCTTGCAGTTCTTCTTCGAGCGGAAATATTGTATGGCCTCGAATTCAAGAGGATTGGCATCAAGGTACTCCCTGTCATTGTTCAGTTCGCCGCCCGGAGTGCCGTATGAGCCCTGAAGTATGCATGCGCCGTGGTCAGCGGCATATTTTATGGCACGCGCTATGGTGTAGTCGTTGCCGCCCCTGTCGCCGGAGAATATCTGGCAGGACATAATCCTGACACCGTCTCCCTTGCCTGTGCCGCCCGCAACTCCGCAGATGCCTATGGCGTTGTTGGTAACTGCTGCGACTATGCCTGCCACATGGGTTCCGTGGCTGCTGTTGCCCTCAATGTCCCACTTGAGAGGGGCGTCGTCCACGAAGTTCCATCCGTGGAGGTCAGACCTTTCCGCATTAGGCGAAGGGTTTACCCACATGTTGGCTGCGAGGTCCGGATGGGTGTATTTCACAGCCTCGTCAATCACAGCCACGACTATGCTCGGGTCGCCAGCGGTAATCTCCCAGGCCGGCACCACGTTGATGTCCGCACCTGCCACTGAGGTCACTGCCACCGCCTGGTCTGCATTGTTCGCGAGACCCCACTGCATGTAGAAGGACGGGTCGTTGAAATCGGTGGTCACCATGCCTTTGGTAGGTATGTAAGGCCCGCATTCCCCGAGAGGAATAGGCTGTTCCCTGGTGGCCTTCATGGCCTTTCTGGTGAACTGCACCTTGGTCACGACCGAGCAGGAGGCTGCGCTTTCGGCAACGCCGTCAAGGTCCTCGCCCTCGGCGAATCTCACGAGATACCACCTGTTGAGACCTGCGGCCCTTGTCTGCTTCTCGTAACGGCTGTCGGCAGGGAAGACCCTTTCGAATGAGAGCAGCTGCCTGCCTCCGAAGAGCTCTGACGGGTCAAGGGTGCCGGCCTCCACGGCATCTGCAGCTTCAGCCTCAAGTTTCACCGTAAGCGCGCTTTCGTCAGATAGGTCGGAAGTGCCGGCAATTTTGCCCTTTCCGGCAGTTTCCGCAAGTTCCGGAACTTCCATATCCACCGCCGTGCAGGCGCTGATGAAGCCCAATAATATGAATGTCAATACCTTTTTCATTTCTCAACAGTCTTGTAATCTGCCACTCCGAAGACCGGAGTCGGCTTGTTAACATCTGCGGCATAGTTCTTTATGCCTCCCGTCCTGCGCCCAGCCACGTAGCTTTGGACGTCTGCAAGGCTGGTCTTTCGCCTGCTGATTCCAAAGTCAAGCGTCTTGACCGACTTGGTCGCAACTTCCCAAGGCAGAGGGTCGTCCTCCAGTCCCGGATCGGCGTCCGCGCGCACCATTATGATGTCTTCGTAAAGGGCTATGCTGGTCTTGGAGCCTCCAATATACATGTAGTAGAAGGTGTAGCCCTGCTCGATTGCGGACTGGGCAGGCACGAAATACATGCAGTCTTCAGTGACTCGGCCGACGAACATGCCCAGGCCCAGATACATGTTGTAAATGTCCTCCACAGGGATGTAGCCTATGAAGATGTCTTCGCCGTTGATGGTTCCTATGGCGTCCTGCTGGGCTAAAGGCGCGAGGGTTCCCTGATATTGGCTGTCAGCGTCAGGGAGGTACATCGCGAGCATCTTTCCGCCTGTGTCGAATTTCTTCCTGGTGAAGCCGGTCAGGCCGAAGTAGTCGATAGCCGCTCCGTCGTCGTAGTCGTCTTTCTGGATGGTGACCTCTCCTATGAACTTGCGGTGAGGATTATCATCGTCGTCCAGCAGGTCGGTCGCGTAGAGATGCCACTTGGTGGAGGTGAGCTCGTTCTTGGAGAACTGCAGGTCGGTGAAATCGCTGTACTCGTAGGTCTCGAGTATAGGATTGAATCTGCCGAGGGTATGGACGCTAACGTCCAGTATCCTGCTGTAATAGCCGTTGTATGCACGCAGGAGAAGGGTGTACTCGCTGTCGCCGTTAAGCCCGGAGAGCATAGCACTGAAGTGCTTGTTGTTCACGGCTTCAAGGTCTTCCTTGTTCATCTTCGTGCCGGACTGGTCCAGCAGGGTGCCATAGTCCTTGCCTGCAATCTTCGACTTCTTGTACAGGCCGTATTCTATGCTTTCTATGTCCTCTCCGTATGCGTAGAATCTTACGGAGTTGGCACTTGTCATGCCCTTGCCGGTATATTCGTCGGTGAGCTCGAGACCGGCCCTCAGTTTCAGAGGCAGGTCTTCGCCCGCGGCAATGTAGCCGAAGTGTATTCCCTCATAGCCCTGCATGGACCCGTTCGCGTCATAGCAACAGGCGACGAGGGTGTAAAGGCCCGTGCCCTGTGTAGGCGAGAGGCTGACTGCGCGGGAGTCGCTAACCACCTCGTCGGCGAAGCTCAACTCCCCAGCGTCGAGGCTCTGGGCGTTGAGGCTCACGTCGCCGTCTGAAAGAGTGCCCTCGAACACCGCGTACCTGACGTATGATACGTCCTGACCGAAGCTTACGTCTATGTCCACCTTGCCGTCCTGCGGGTCATGCTTAACGAGTTTCACGGAGTAGTCATATACCCTTCCGCCCGGTAGTATGATTCTTTGCAGGCCTCCGACGTTCGCGTATGCCCATTCGTCGGCTTCCATGTACTTGTCCAATCTGCAGAGTATGCCGCGCTCAGGGAAGGTTATTACCTTCTCGACCATGGTGCCGTACTGGCAGTCAGAGGCGTCTATTGAGAAGTCGTCGTCTGAGTATGAGGCGATTATGAGTTCTCCCTGTTCCTGGCTGAGAGTCATGCCGGTGCCCTGATGAGGGATGAAGACCTCCTCCGGATTTGTGGCGTCTATATATATCCACTTGTTCTCGGTCTCCATCGTGACGTCAAACAAAGCATTTATGAAATCAGAAGTGTAGGGCTTCATCCTAAGATAGCCCGGAAGGTCCTCGCGTTCGAATATCTCCACTTCAATCTCCACATTTGGATGAGGCGGAGCGTACATTGACGATACTATGTCGTCACGCCATTTGCCCATGCCGAGACTCTTCCAGTTAGCTATCAGCAGGGATATTGAGAGGCTGGTCGTCCTGCTGCCGTAGATGCTGACGTATTTCGGATCGACTATGTCGATGTCAAGGGTGTATTCCACACCGTTCTTCGCCTCCGGGAAGTTGATGGCGAAACTCGTCTCGTCCTCACCCGCGTCAAAGTGGATGGGCTCCACGAAGAAGATGTCCTCCTCGCTGACCGTAATCTTCACGGGCACCGTAATCTCGTCCAGTATGCTCGTCCTCCTTACGACGTATCTGGCCTCCAGCATGCCGCCCGGCTCTATTTCTATGGTAGTGGCAGTGCTCTGTCTCGGGAAGTAGACGCCGTAGCAGTCAGGATCCTCGAACTCTCCCTTTTCGTAAGCTTCCTGGTTGCAGGCTGCGGACAGGGTGAGGACCAGAGCCGCCGATATATATTTAAGTATCCTTTTCATACCTATTTCGTCCATGGTTTGATGATGTCAGACGGGTCAGGGTTGTTGAAGCCGACCAGCGCAGTGTTGTTCTGGGTTTCTCCGCGGGAAATGGCGAAGTTCCAGTATGGTGCGCGTCCGTCGCAGTTGAGCCTGTATGAAGTAGGGGAGTTGGTGCCGACATAGCCCCTGTATGACGACATGTCAAGCCTCTTGAGGTCGAACATGATGATGCCCTCGCCCCAGAACTCTATCCTTTTCATGAGCATGAGCTCGTTGAGGAAGCCCTTGAGAGTGGAGGCCTTCGGGGTGCAGTCGTACTTGTAGCCGTCCATCATCCTGTAGCTGTTCATGAAGGTGTTGAGCAGGTTTCTGCCTTCCTGGAGGCTGGCGTGGGCCTTTGCCTCGGCCTCGATGAAGTACATTTCCTCCACCCTCATGTATGGATGGTCGGCCGCTCCTCCTGTCTTGAAGTCTGTGTAGTCTCCCTGGGCCGGGCGGAACTTGATGTTGGAGTAGCTTGGAAGTTCGTCGGCGAAGTAGGCCTTGGCGTCCGTTCTGGTGCTCTTGTAGCTGTATATGGTCAGGTCCGGGTCAAGCCATGAGTATTTGCGGAAGTCGCCTGCCGGGATGCTGTTGTAGAGGTTCTTGTTGATGCCCCTGGCAACGCTGAATCCGTAGGCGCTCCATGTCTGCTCAGTGCTCATGTGAGGTGTGAAGCCCACGAGGTTGTCGACCTGCTCGCTCGGGAGGGGAAGTCCCCAGATCCATGAGTTGTTGGCATTTATGTTGTTGAAGCCGTTGGACGGGTCTTCCCACTGCTCGTGGGTGAGAGGGGTGCGGCCCGATGCGGTGATGGCCTTGCGCGCGTATTCGGCTGCAAGTGCGAAGGTCTCCGGCTTGTTGTCGTTGCAGGCCATGTCAAGGTAGGTCTTGGCGCGTATGCCGTAGACCAGGCCGAGGGTGATGTCGTAGCGGCTTTCAGCCTTGTATGAGAGAAGCAGCTGCTCTGCAGTGACCATGTCTTCCTGAATCATGGCATGGATGTCGCTGACGAGGGCGCGGGGGTTGTTCTTGGCCATCTCCTCCGTGGTCTCCGGAAGCACGATTGGCACTCCGAGGCCGATGACTTTTTCGCCTTCGGTGTACTTGTTCGGCTTGAATTCATAAAGCCTCACGAGGTCGAGGTAGCAGATGGCCCTGTAGACGTAGGCCCATCCGAGAAAGGCCTTTTCCTTCTCGCTGATATCAGCCGGATCAATGCCGCCTATGATGGCGTTTGCAGACTTTATCCACTTGTAGTAGTTGTCCCATGTGAGCACTCCAACTGCATAGTCGGGGCCGAGGGCGGTGTTGGTGCCCCACTGGAAGAACCAGTCGTAGCCTATGTTGCCGAGTATCGCCACATCGCCGGACATGGCGTCTGTAGCCATGTGTATCGCTGGCAGGGCGAATTCCCATGGAAGTCCATAGCCGTTTGCGCCTATCATCATCATGGCGGCCGGCATGCCTGTTATCTGGGTCTCGACCGTAACCTCGTTGGCTGTGGCCCTGTCGGTAGGTATGGCCTCCCGTATGCAGGAAGCCGCCAGCACCGGCAGCAGGGAGAGAGTTATGATATGCTTGTAAATCGTATTCATGTCCATCCTCCTTTTAGAATTGTATTTCCAGGCCGAACGATACGGTTCTGACAGGTGAGTAATTTGCCGAAGTTGTGCCGCCGTTGTATGACTGTCTCGGGTCGAAGCCCCTCCTGCGGGACCAGTACCATACGTTCTGGGCCTGCATGTAAACTTTCAGCCTTGAGAGTTTCATCGCATTGACCATCTTTGACGGGAAGTTGTACGACATGGATATGTTCTGGAGGTTGAGGTAACTTGCGTCCATCAGGAACCTGTCGGACGTGGCATTCTGGTTCTGGTCCTCGTACATCAGGCGCGGGATGTTGGAGCCTTTGTTTTCAGGGCTCCATGCCTTGAGTATGTCCTTGTGCCAGTTGAGGCCAGTGTCCTTGTTGGCAGGTGAGTACATGGCTGATTCGTAGCCGGAGTCGTATGAGAGGCCTCCCACCTGGTAGGTAAGGTCTATACCGAGGTTAACGCCGTAGAATGAGAGCAGGGTGCCGAAGCCTCCGTTGACTGCAGGAATAGGGTTGCCGCAGAGGTACTGGCCCGCTTCGGCATATTCAGTGGTGGTGACGCGGTTGCCGTCCTCATCGTCCTTGTACCAGAGCGAGCGTCCGTTCTCGTCCACACCCGCATATTTCTGCATGTAGAAGGTGTAGATAGGCAGTCCCTCGCCGTAGAAGGTCGTGCCGCTGACATAGCCTTCGTAGCCGTCGACTGTCATGTTCCTTCTCTCCTGCGGGAGCATGGTGATGCGGTTGCGCAGGTGGGTGAGGTTGAGGTTTATGTTCCATTCAAGGTTTCTCCTGCTGACAGGCATGAAGTTGAGTTCTGTCTCTACTCCCTGGTTGACCATGTCGCCCACGTTGGCGTAATATGATGTATAGCCCATTGACGGCGCGACAGGGAAGGAGAGGAGCATGTCTGAGGTTTTCCTCATGAAGTACTCGAGACTTCCGAAGATGCGCCCGCGGAGGAAGCCGAACTCAAAGCCGGTGTTGAGGTTGGTGTTGGTTTCCCAAGTTATGTCAGGGTTGCCCTTTGTCGAGAACACGGTGGAAATCACGCCGTTGGCATTCTCGATGGAGTAGGTGTCAATGTAGCGGTAGTTGCCTATGCTGTCGTTGCCCTGGCTGCCTATGGAGAACTTGTACTTGAGGTTGTCAAGCCATCCGGTGGTGCCCTGCATGAAGTTTTCCTTGGACATTATCCATGCTGCTCCGAGAGACCAGAAGTTTCCCCAGCGGTGGCCCGGCGCGAAGCGTGATGATGCGTCGCGCCTGAATGAGCCGGATGCGTAGTATCTGGAGTCGTAGTCGTACATGACACGCGAGAAGAAGCCTTCGTTGTTGTACATGCTGGAGGTGGAGTATGCTGCCTGCATGTCGGTTATGGCTCCGGAGAGTTCATCGTTCTCCTGGCTGAACATGTTGCTTTTCGAGCCGCCCACGCTCTTGCTTTCGCTGCGGTAATACTCGTGGCCGAGCATGGCGTTGAGGTTGTGGCGCCCGAAGGCCCTTGTATAGTTGAGTATCTGCTGCAGATTGTGGTCGAACAGTCGGCTGTGTCCCTTGCTGACTATGCCGTTCTGGCTTGCAAACTGGCCGTAGTATGGGTTCTGGACACTTGTGCCGCGCGTTTCGTCGAGGACTACGCCAGCAGAGAAGGTGAACTTAAGTTCCGGGAGGAAGATGATGTCGAAGTAGCCCGAGCCGGTGAAGGCATTGCCTTCGCTCACGCTCTTGTCGAGCTGGGTTTCAGCAACGGCATTGCTGTTCGGGAAAAGCGAGCGCTCCATGCCTGCATTGTCGCCGTTGCCGTAGTCGTACCTGTCCATGCCCCTCTCATCCTTCATTATATTGCCCTCAGCGTCGCGTATGTAGAGGGGATATATGGGGCCTATGCGGGTGGTGTATGCGAAGATGTTGCCCGAACTGCTCGCATCGCCTCCGGAAATCGAGTTGTAGTAGAAGTTGGTGTAGTTGGCCTGCATGCCGAGAGTGAGCCAGCTTTTGGCGTTGCAGTCGGCCTTGAGCCTCGCGGTGTAGCGGGTCATGTCCGAGTTGCGCACTATGCCCTGATCGTTGAGGTAGCCGAAAGATGCGAAAAAGCTGAGCCTGTCTGCAGACGACGCTGCGCTGACGTTGTATTCCTGGCGCAGGCTGGTGCGGTATGCTTCTTTGGTCCAGTCGTCGGGAGTGACGTGATATTCCACTCCGTCATATACCACGTTGCGGCCGAGCACGGCGTTTGGGTTGAGCTTGCCGTTCAAACCTATGATGGTTTCACCTTTCGGGAGGTCATATACCATGTAGCCGAGGCCACCGTCGTTGGAAGAGGCGCCCACGGTGGATGCTGCAATCTGATGGGCTTCCGAAGAACTCTTGCCTTGATCGAGGTAGTAGTTCTTCAGGGCATTGTAGTGGGTCTCGTAGTACACGGCAGGATTGCTGATATATTCGTAATCCCTTGTCGCCCTGGTGTTTATGCCGAGCTTCGCATCAAGTTTGATGATGACATCCTTTGAGTGGGCCTTCTTCGTGGTGACCATTATGACTCCATTCGCGCCCCTTGCGCCGTATAGCGCATTGGAGGCTGCGTCCTTGAGCACGGTCATGGACTCAATGTCGGAAGGGTTCAGGTTGTTGAGGTCGCCTGAAAACGGCATCCCGTCCACAATCCAAAGAGGGCTCTGGCCTGCGTTGAGGGAGCCGAAGCCTCGTATCCTGATGTCTGGACCGCTGCCCGGCTGGCCTGATGACGAGGTTACCTGAACGCCCGCAACCTTGCCGGCGAGGGCTCCCGCTACGGTGGAACTTTGGCTCTTGGTTATGTCATCGGACTTGACGACTGCTGCCGAGCCGGTGAATGCCTCCTTCTTCGTTGTTCCGAAAGCCACGACCAGCACCTCATCAAGTACCTGCCTGTCTTCCTCAAGAACCACGTCGATTACAGCTCGTCCGTTGACGCTTATCTTCGCTTCTGCATATCCCAGACAGGATACTGTCAGCACAGCGTCGGCCGGAACGGTCATGGACCATTCTCCCTCCGCACCGACCATGGCACCATTTCCGGTACCGTCTTCAATAACCATTGCTCCGACCACTGGCGCACCCGATGCGTCCTTAACCGTGCCGCTTACCTTCATTGACTGAGCCATCGCGGCTACAGTCATGCTCAAGAGCATGATTATCAATAATAAACACTTTTTCATCTTACCACTCGTTCTTCTTCTGTCCCGTATATGGAGAGACCTTGCCCCTCCATGCTATACGGAAGTCATATTTGTTTCCGTAGTCTGTCTGGGTGTAGCTGTTGGCCTTGCCCCAGTCGTAGACATACATGTCGATTTCGTAGTAACCATCCTCTCCCTGCCTTATGTCCAGGGTCGCCACGGAAGGACCGTAACCCGGAGCCGTGCCTATCACGCCCATGCTCGAGAGCAGGTACATGTAGTTGGTGCTGTACCACAGGGCGTAGCACTTTTCAGCCTTGGTGAGGTCGATTTCGCCCTTGTTGATATATTCCGGATTGACCATGAGACAAGGGGTGGCGTTGGTGCCGTCTATTCCGTTGTACTGGGTGTACATGTTCACGAAATAGAAATAGTAGACCTCAGGATACCTCTCGGCGGTGAGGGTGTGGGTCACGTCTGTCTCGCGGCGTATCTGCACGCTGGTCACGTCGCGCTCGATTACCTTGTCCCCGTTAGGCTTGTAGATTCCGAAATGGTTGTGGAAAGGAGCCACAGGGGTGAGGTCAAGGTCTTCGGCCGCCTCGGCGAGAGGACCATAGTATTCAGCCTCCACCTTCTCTCCGGTGGCGGAAAGGGTAATGGCGTAGCTGAAATAGATATGGCTCTCCTTGCCATCCACCATCTTCACGAGATAGCTGCCTGCTGCACCTTTCTCCGACCTTATGACGTCATAGGTCTGATAGTCAAGCACGTTGAAGGTATACTTCGACACGTCCTCCGCGCTGCAGGAAGTCCCCGCCATGTCCGGCGGGATGCTGAGGGCTGCGGCATAAGTGCCTTCCATGAGCTGCTCCGCGATTTCGGCATCAGTCTTGTCGCCCATCAGGAGCTCGATGGAAACGTTATACGGAAGTTTGCGCCAAACCTTTGCAAGGGCGGTTTCCGAGATGAGTTTGCCTTCCTTGTCATACCTGCGAAGCATGTTTTCGCTCTTGTAGGCGGATGCGTAGCCTCGGTTGTATGAGGCGCGGAAGTTCACGTCCTTCCCTGTTGTCAGGTCCGCGCTTATGTTGACTGTGCCGAGCATTGGCTGGATGGAAAGGGAGAAGATGCCTTCCGCCTTGTCAGCCGTTGAAAATTCCCCTGAGGTAAGGAGTACTTCTTCGGCGCTGACCTTCGAGAAGTCAATCTCGGAGAGGTCTGTGCCGGCTTTCGCCTTCAGAGTGACTGCCGGTTCGAGCTTGGGGTCGAATTCGCTGATTCCCTCCTGCTCGTACAGGTAGTAGAAGACCGTGCCGTCCTTCTCGCAGTTCCACTGGAGCACGCTGCCTATGGTCGCAGTATGGTCGGAAGTTCCGTCCACTTCGAACTGGTTGCTGAGGCGCTGCATCTGCTTCACGCATTTCCCGCTGTACTTTGCAGCAATGCGGTCGGTGGAGAGCATGCGGACCTCAAGGTTTAGGCTGACGCTGCTGCGGCCTTCCAGCCTGAGTTCCAATTTGCCGAGGTCGAGGTGCTTCACTTTCGACTGGTCGAAGCTGAAAGATTCGTATTCTATTGAATATGAAGCCTCTTTCAGGTCTATTTCGCCATCTGCAGAGTTTGCCTTGATTTTAAGGTACGGGCCGGCCTTGAGTATCTCGTCCACGGTTTCAAGTCCTTCCGCGGTCGAGAACCAGAAGATGACCCCGTCTGACTGGTAGGGGTCATAGACCGCAGACTTGAGATCTGCAAGCACCTTGCCCCTTACAATCTGGTTGTCGCCGGGAATTATCCATTCGATGGGGTCGACATCCTGTCCTCCATCATCGTCCGTCCCGCCTCCTTTCTCCTCTTCTCCGCAGGAGAGTACGGCCAGCACCGCTGCTGTCAGTTTTATGATGTTTCCTGTGTTGAATCTCATTTCTCAGGGTTTATTTTGACAAAAGGTGTAACCCCGGCATACGGAGCGAGTTCCTTCGCGGGACGGCCGAATACCGTGCTGCGACCCATGGCTGAAGCGTTAGCCTTGGTCTTCACTGAAGAAGCTGCTGCACTGCCTTCCGGACAAGGAGTCACCTTGACTCCGCCGGCGGTGTATACAGGACCTGTCCAAGTATCCGTCACATGGTGTCTGCGCACGCAGATGCCGTCGATGTCGAAGGTGTATTCCCCGCTTTCCTCGTTGTAGCTTACGTCTATGTTTCCTTCGTAGAAATATGCGTGTCCGTCGAGATAGCCTTCATGATAGTCCCCGACGTGATAGAAGCTACGCCAGTAGCAGCCCCTGTCCTCGTATGCGAGCAGGGTGCCCGCGCAGGCAACGCCCGGCTCGAAGTATGCGTCCGGATAGTTGTTGTCCGCAACAGGATAGCTGCCCGGTTCGAGGTAAAGCTCCTTGCCAGGCTCGGTGAGGAATTCAAGCCAGCAGATGTCGCTCATGTCTGTTCCGCTGCGCTTGCCTATGCCTACCATCTGTATGCCGACGTTCCAGCGAGATGCCGGACGATAGCCGAGCTTCTTGATGTAAACCTGGTCGTCGGTGAGAAGTGTGGCGCTCTTTATATAACTTAGATCCATTTCGTAGTCTCTTTCGATGGTGGAAGTGCCGTCGTCCTTGTCGTCGTCGTCAGATTCGTCGGTAATCTGAATAGGTCCTTCGTACGAGCCCTTGGCTGTGTATTCCCCGGCGCTCTGCAGGTCCCAATCCAGTTTCCAGCCCAGAGGCGAAGCTTCTATGTTTATCGTGCCTGAGGTCATGTACATGAAGCGGCCGTAGCTTGTGCCGTCGTTGTAGTGGACGTATGTGCCGAGAGGTACTATGTAGCCCATGTAGTTGATTTCCTGTGCAGGCATCCACGAACCCCATTCGCCGAATTTCTGGCTCGGAAAATAGGTACCCGGCATTAGCTTGCAGTCCCTCGAGTTGCCGAAGAGGTCGCTGTAAACCACTATGCAGAGGCCGTAGCCGCCCTCTACGTCCGAAGGGTTCTTTGCGTATTCCTCGTCAACGATTGAAATCTGCATGAGTCCTGTCGCCGTGTCGAATACGTTGCCCTGATAGCTTGCGTTGGCGCTGAAGCCTTCAATCACAACGTCTCTGTCTATCTGAGGGTTGTAGTAGCCTGGGGTGTAGGACTCGAAACGCTCCGAACCGGTGAAGGTCATGGTGCGGAAGTTGTCGTCCGCGTCGTAGAAATGGGCCGTGAAACTGAGCGTGCCGTCTTCGTTGGCAACTACCTCCACGTCCTTCTCCACGAAATATGACGATGGCTTGAGGTTCTCGTCATAGTAGATCACGCCGCTGGTCTTGGGGCTGTAGGTAAAGTTTGTGTTTTTGTCGTCTTCACGGAAACTGCCGGCAGGGAGTACGTGAACGTTGCCGTCGTTGTCACAGTAAAGGTCGAGTATGAGGATGTATCCCGATTTTTCAAGCTTGATGGTGTTTCCCATAGTGTAGTCGGCGTTGGTGACCAGGAGATAATAATTCCTGGTGCCGGCCTTGGAAACTCCGAAATAGTATTGGTAAATAACCCTGTCCATCACGATTTCCTTGTCTTCTTCCTTGCCCGGGTCGTCGCCTGGCTTGTAGCCGGATGGATAGCAGAGATTATAGTATTTTGCGCAGAGCGAGGCTCCCGCCGGGGAAGTCGCCTCTGCATTAAGTTTGACGGTCTTTGCCGAATTGAGGTCTATAGAAACATTTACACCCTTGTAGTTGTCAATGGTGTATGGATTGATAACCATGTCGCCGTATGAAAGCTCGCAGCCTTCACGGCTCATGTCAAGTTCGCCGCGAGGGCGTTCCGGGGTGGTGACACGGATGAAATCGTCCGCGAGTTCCATTCCTTCGCGGTCGAGAATGTTGCCCGTAGGGGAGAACCAGAAGACATAAGAACCATCTGCGGAGTTTTCTTCGTAGATGGCGGATTCTATTCTTCTGACTCTGTCTTCAAAGCGGAACTGGTCCTTCAGTGAAGTGGGATCCGGGACAGGGTCTTCGTTTATGTTCTTATCCCCGCAGCCGCCAAGGACGGCAAGCACGAATGTGAGTAATGATGCTGAAAATTTCCTGTTCACCTGATTGATGTGATTATTGTTATTTATAAGGTAAAGAAAAGGAACCGGCCGTCTGCCGGTCCCTTTTCAGTATTCAGTCTTACTTGAGCTTGAAGAGAACAGGAGCGCTGGTGCTTGATGGGTAGCCGAAAGAGAAAGCTGCCTTTGAGCTCTCGACAAAGCCGAATGCGTTGCCGTTACCCTCAATTTTCACTCCTGAAGCAAGATAGGTCAGAGTGAGGGGCTTTGCAGGCTTTGCGTCCACGAGGGCTCCATTGGTGGAGTCAGCGCTGATGTATTTGCCGCTTGCGAGCTTGATTGCATATCCTTCCCCTGACTTCTCAATCTTCACGCTGTAAGGGAGATACTTCTCAACGTCCTCCACTGCAGAAGGGATTGAACTCATGTAAAGATCAGTCTTGTTGATAGCGACACCATAAGGATAATCGCCCTGCCATGAAGTTGAAGATCCGTCAAGGAAGTAGAAACCTTTGGCGATAGGCCCAGACCATCCCGGCTGGTAGTTGTAGCCGATGAGGTAAGTTCCGGTCCAGTCATTGCCCTCAGGGTCGTCGTTCACGAGAACGAACTTCTCGTCACCGGTAAGGCCCGGCTCAGCTTCGAGGACTGCACCTGCCTTGATGAAGTTTTCACACATAGTGCTTCCGCCTTCAACGACAACGTAGAGGTTATT
>JABUTS010000170.1 GCA_021443565.1 Bacteroidales bacterium
AGCCTCAAAGCCCTCGCACTCGCCACCGCCCTCTCGCTCTGCACGGCGGCGGGAGCACAGACCATTCCTCATTTCAAGAATGGTGACAAGGTCGTTCTCATGGGCGACAGCATTACCCATTGCGGCCACTATCATTCATATATCTGGCTATTCTACATGACCCGTTTCCCGGAAATGAGGCTGCAGATGATAAATGCGGGGCTGGGCGGTGAATGCTCGTGGGATATGCTGGAAAGGCTGCAGAGCGACGTTTTCGATAGGAATCCCGACTATGTCACCCTAACCTTCGGCATGAACGACACCGGCTATTTCGACGTGTTCGCCAGCCCTGACAGCAGCGCTTTGTCTGCGGAAAGGATTTCCCGCTCGCTCGAAAGTTTCCACAAGATGGAGGGAAGGCTTGCTCAGGCACCGAATATGAACGTGGTCATGATCGGAGGCTCCCCTTACGACGAGAGCTCCAAGTTCAATGACTTCACAATACACGGTAAGAACAACGCCATGCGGGCGGTGATTTCCGAGCAGAAGGCAGCTGCACAAAGGCACGGTTGGGGTTTCGTGGATTTTCATGAGCCTATGATAGAACTCAGCCTCAGGGAGCAGGAGAAGGACTCCACCTTCAGTTTCTGCCGGCTGGAAAGGGTCCACCCCGATTGCGATGGTCAGATGGTGATGGCCTACCTCTTCCTCAAGGCGCAGGGGCTGGCTGGCAGCAAGGTTGCCGACATATCTCTCAGGGCAGGCCGCAAGAAGCCTCTGCGTAGTGAAAACTGCACCATCAGCAATATCAGCGGTGGGAAGGACGGCATCAGCTTCGATTACCTCGCGAAATCGCTGCCTTATCCGCTGGATACCATAGCCCAGAACGGCTGGGGCAACAAAAAGTCGGCACGCGATGCTATGGGCATCGTCCCTTTCATGGAGGAATTCAATCAGGAACAACTGCAGGTGGAAGGGCTCGCTGAAGGAAGTTACAGGCTGGCCATAGACGGGCAGGAAATCGCCGTTTTCAGCCAGACTGAACTTGCCGGAGGAGTGAATCTTGCGGAATACGTGAACACGCCCCAGTATCGTCAGGCCACGGCTGTCATGTACCTCAACGAGGACAGACTGCTGACCGAGAGAAGACTGCTCGAATACCTCTGGGTGGAGTATGAATACCTGCGCAAGGCTGGGATGCTATATCAGGACGACCAGAAAGCCGTCGACTACCTCAACGAAATTGCAAAGAAGGATTTCTTCCTCTCAGCCTCCATGAACTGGTGGAAGCAGGGCATCTATCCCGAGGTCCGCAAGACCTGGTCCGACAACCTTAAGAATCTGGAAGACACCATCCACTCGATGAACAAGCCTGTCAGTCACAGAATCAGCATAGAGAAAATATAAGACATAGGATAGGACGTGTCCCAAAAATCCACCTATCAAGCACCATTCACACCATTTTGAAATAATATTGAACCGTTTAGATTAAGGGCAGATGTAATTTTACAATACAGATTGCGTAAAGTTGCAGCCAGATGAGAATAGAAAGATTCATCTCCAATCCAGTTCTTACTCCTGAAGACATTCGACCAAGCACCCCTTTGATGCAGATTGAGTGTCTGCTCAATCCCGGGGTGTTCCGTTTCCGGGGCAAGACATGGCTCTTGATAAGGGTGGCAGAAAGGCCTGAACAGAAAGTGGGGGCTATCAGTTTTCCTATCCTCGACCATAATAATGATATAAAGGTATTTCATATCCCCTCTGACTCCCCTGAATTGGACGCATCTGACCCCAGAGTTATCAACTACAAGGGGTGTGACTATCTTACGACAATGTCCCATCTTCGCCTTGTTTGCAGCGAAGACGGGATTCATTTTCATGAAGACCAGCGATATGCCGGACTAGTTCCTTCAGACCAGCATGAGTCGTACGGCATTGAAGATTGCAGGGTCTGTCAGATTGACAACCGCTACTATCTCACCTACACCGCAGTATCTCCTGATGGGGTGGCTGTTCGCATGAGAGAGACAGAGGACTGGATTCACTTTGAAGATTACGGCATAATTCTCCCGCCTCACAACAAAGATTGTGCACTGTTCACTGAGAAAATAAACGACAGGTACATGCTCCTTCACCGCCCCAGCAGTCCAGAAATCGGAGGTAATTATATATGGCTCGCAGAAAGTACTGATTTGATTCACTGGGGCAGGCACAGTTGTGTAGCCAAAACCCGCCCGGGCATGTGGGACTCTGCACGAATCGGTGCAGGCTGCTCTCCCATCCGTACGGGAAAAGGTTGGCTTGAGATTTATCATGGAGCTGACGAGAATAACAGATACTGTCTGGGCGCGATGCTTCTGGACCTGAAAAATCCCTCAAAAGTGCTTGCCAGAAGCATCGCTCCCCTGATGGTACCATCTGAACCATACGAGATGGCCGGTTTCTTCGGCAATGTCATTTTCACCAACGGCCACATTGTCGACGGAGATGACATAACCATGTATTACGGAGCATCTGACAGCGTGATATGTGCAGCCAAGCTATCTGTTGAGGACATCCTATCATCTCTATAATATCATGAACAAAAAAACACTCAAACTTTCCTCCATTTTGACAGGACTTCTTGCGTTGGCCGCATGTAACGGGTCGACAAAGGGAACATGGAGTACAGGAGTCGACACAATCGACCTTTCGGGAAGGCTGTATCCCAAAGTGGGGACACCTACAGAATCACTGGTTGTGGTTGACCTGTCTATGGACAACATCGAAGCCCAAGTGGGGGCAATCGCTCTCCAGGGCATAATCAACAGGACCAGCACGGAAAAGGTCTATGTCAAGAACAGCCGTTGTAAAGACAATCATGGTGGATGGATGACCGGAGACCCCAAAGCCCAGGCTCAGATGGGAGACTTCTGGCTGGGGAATGTGCTCGCTGACCTTCCCCACAGAGATCTCAAGCTTGACGTCTGTGCTCCGAATCCGGGTTTCACTGCCATGGTAGAGGCCTATAAAGAGTACATAAAAGGCGTTGTCATCTTCGACACGGATCTTGTTGAGGCGACAATAGAGGCAGCTACCACAATCGCAGGACAGAAGGACGCGTTGATTGTCTCACCTTCACTTTATGAGCAAGTCCTTTCTTATCATTTTCCTGTCATTGAGGATCTACGCGGCCGCTTCAGGAATAATTTCGAGTGCGTTGACTGGCTTGTTGAAAACTACTTCGAAGGTGCCAACCATGATGTAGCTTTCACTTGGTCACACATGACAACGGATTGGAATGAGAGTTGGGGCGCGGCCAACAAGGATTACGTGGTGGCCAACAAGCTGTTCACCTATTTTCTTGATATACGCGTGAAGGAGGAATGCCACTACTACGAGCATATCGTGAAGATGTACCCTGCCGGCACCCAGATTATGGGGTGGACAGACGAACTTATTGCCGACAAACTTTTCGCCGACTATGGTTACGTAATGATACCGTTCATTTCTGTTGAGAACATGACTGTCATGTCCTCTTTCCCGTCAACCAGAGGTGAAGTTGTAGTGCCAAAGATATATGATGTGCACCCGGGACAGGTGAATATAGCTTTCATGATTTCTGATGGAGATAACCTCCTTCACACCATGATATATATGCCATATACAATTTCCAACTCCCAAGCATTCGGAAAGACACCCGTGACCTGGATATGCAACCCCGGCATAGTCGACCTGGCACCAAGAGTTTATGACTGGTATAGGCAAATCTTTGACGCTTCGGGGCAGGAGATGGGCGCCATGATGGGAGACGGCTCTCCTACTACGGACAGGTACAGTGGATTCTCATTCTATTGCGCTCTTGCCAAGCACTATATCAATCAGGCGGGAATCCTTACAATGAAACAGATGGTGGACGGAGAGGCTGTCGCATGGAATGTACAGCCGTATGTGCTGGAAGGCGGATATGCCGGCACAGACTGGAGAGGCATAGGGTATGACGAACTTCATTTTGACAACAATTGCCTCCATATCGGTACTACAAATTGGAAAGACCTTAATGACATTATAGACAACACTCCTGCTGATCAGCCGCTTTTCCTTTCGGTTATGATTGGATGCGCACACATGGATGTTCTGTCATTCGCAGAAGAACTCAGGTCTAGAATCGAAGACAGAAACGATGGTAGAAAATACATATTCATGAGAACGGCCGACCTAGGAGCCACCTACAGAGCTTACACAAGTTTCATTGAGAGCAACTAAACCACATATTTAAACACTCAGCAATATGGAAAGATCCTTTCTAAAAATGATTGCAGTCTGTGCCGGCCTGCTTGCTTCGGCTTCAGTCTTTGCCCAGACTACAGTATCAGGTATTGTCGTTGACCAGAGCGGAGCACCTGTAATCGGTGCAGCAGTAATCGTCAGCGGCACCACTAATGGTTCAGCAACAGACATTGACGGAAAGTTTACCCTCAAAAATGTCTCTTCTTCCGGCATCCTTTCCATTTCCTCAATAGGGTATGAGTCCCAGGAAGTGGCGGTGGCTAACCAGACCTATTTTCGCGTAACCCTCGCAGAGGACACGCAGGCCATCGAGGAAACCGTGGTTATCGGCTATGGTGTTCAGAAAAAAAGCAACATTACAGGCTCCATTTCATCCGTCAAGGGTGAGATGCTCCAGAATCGTCCTGTTGAAACTGTCCAGCAAGCTCTTTCAGGAAAGGTTGCAGGTGTGCAAGTCTATCAGTCAAACGGAGCCCCGGGATCTGACCCTGCGATACGAGTACGTGGCATAGCTTCAAACAACACCGGTTCTTCCAATCCGCTCTATGTCGTTGATGGTCTCAAGGTTGCAAGTATTGCGTATCTGGATCCATCCATGATCGAATCTATGGAGGTACTCAAGGACGGAGCTTCTGCAGCCATTTACGGCGCAGAAGCCGGGAATGGTGTGATTCTCATCACTACCAAGACTGGTTCACAGGGAGAAAGCCGTATCTTCTATGACTATACACTTGGCCTGCAATCTGTTGGCAAGAAAGCAGATGTCATGAATGCAGAGCAGTATGCAGCCTTTCAGAAGGCGGCTGGTAACAGCACCATAATCAGCCGCTGGGATGGCAAGACTGATACTGACTGGACAGATACCCTATATGGAGATGGAGGTACTTTCCAGCGTCACACCCTTGGCTTTGAAGGCGGAAACGGGAAGGGTTCCCTGTATGCTGCCGTTTCTTATGTAGACAACGACGGCATCTATTATGGCAACAAGGACTTTATGAAGCGACTAACCTTCCAGGTTAATGCCGCATACAAAATCAAGCCATGGATTGAATTCACCACGAACAACTCCATTGAGTCGTCCAGATACTCGAACACCCAAGACGGCCTTAACAAGATGCAGTACAACTCTGCTTACATTTATGACCCACTCACACCTGACTTCTATCCTGCGGACAATCTCCCTGAATACATGAAAGCACTCATAGCAGCCAATGGCGATGCGGTATTCATGAAAAACGAAAACGGAGACTATGCAGCTGTCCCTCAGATCATAAGCGACCGAACTAATCCTATGACATGGTACTACAGTCAGGATTCTCTCCACCAGGATGTAGGAATACGCGGCACCACCGCTCTCAACTTCACCCCTATCAAGGGGCTTACATACACATCCAGAGTAGGTTACTATCTCAGCGGCTCACACTACAACTACTATGGAGTCCCTGTCTACTTCTCCATCAGTCCTAGGACCAAGCTTGAGCTGGACACCAGCACGGGGCTCTACAAGACTTATGATTGGGAGAACTTCGCAAATTATAACAGAGACTTCGGCAAGAACAACATCAGCGTGATGGCAGGTATGTCTTACCACCATTATCTTGGCAACTTCACCAGTGCTACCACCGATGAGCTCCAGAACACTGCTGACAACTTCCATTTCCTCAATTTCTCCACATCTTCAGCTGTTGATTCGGTTGGCGGTGAGGAAACGGAAAATGCCAACATTTCTTACTTTGGCCGCATAGGCTATACCTACGACAACCGATATAGCATTCAGGCGACATTCCGAGCTGACGCATACGACTCTTCAAAACTTTCAAAAGATTCAAGGTGGGGATATTTCCCTTCCGTTTCCCTCGGATGGATAATATCGAACGAAGAGTTTATGGAAAGCATCAGGCACGCCGTTTCCTTTGCAAAACTTCGCGCCTCGTACGGCATAAACGGAAACATCAACGTGCTTGGCGACTACGCTTATACTTCATCGCTGAGCACCACAGACTATTATCCTGTGAACGGCCAGTTGGTGACCACCATCACACCTTCTTCAACACTTGCCAACCCATCGCTCCGTTGGGAGACCTCAAAGCAGTTCGACCTGGGTCTGGACCTCCGTTTCCTCGCCAACAGACTGAGTTTTACGGCTGATTTCTTCAACAAGGACACTGACGGCCAACTTATCAGTATGACTGCGCCCCTTTCTTCTGGAACCAATACTGTCATACGCAATGTCGGCCTCGTCAATAACCACGGCGTTGAATTTGAACTGGGATGGAAAGACCAGATTGGAGACTTCTCCTATAGCATAAGCGCACAGATGGCGACACTAAGCAACAAGGTAAAGAGTCTTGGTGATAATTCGCGTATCCAGAAAGCCGGATTGGTTTACTTTGATATAGACCAGCCTGTGTGGAGTTACTATGGTTACAACTATCTTGGAGTTGCAGCAGACGGCACTGCTATTTATGAAGATAACGACGGGCAAGAGGGAATTTCTACGGCTGACATGACCCATCTAGGCTCTCCTATCCCTACATATTCATATGGTCTTACCATTTCCGCTGCGTGGAAAGGACTTGACTTCAGCATCTTCGGTAGCGGAGCTGGTGGAAACAAGATTTTCTTCAATGCTACAGGTGAGGCTCATAACCGTCCTTCAGAGTTTTGGACAAATTGCTATTCTGTTGCCGGTGCAAGTGCAAAGTTCCCTATCCCAGCTACCCTCAGCGACCAATATATGTCATCTTCTTCCATGTTCCTCTATAATGGTTCTTTCTTCAAGATCAAGCAGATCGCTATAGGATACACCGTGCCACAGAAGATTACCAGATATGCGAAGATTTCCAATTTCAGGGTATTCGCATCTTTGGACAACTATTTCTGCTTCACCAGCTATCCTGGATTTGACCCTGAGGCCATTGGCGTAGGAGACACTCTCAATACCCCAGCCATGGGCATCGATTCCGGAGACTGCCCTACTCCAAAGACCTTCTCCCTTGGTGTTAACCTCGCATTCTAAATCACGAAATGAACATGAAAAAGATTTCAATAATTGCAAGTTTAGCAGGAGCCATACTCTCGCTTGCGTCCTGCTCAGAGAAGCATCTTGACATTACCCAGCATGGTGTAATTGATATGGACGCGACTTATGCCAACGCCGATGACGCTACTGCAGACCAGCTGATTTCACAGATTTTCTGCGAGGTCAAGTATCTCACCATGGGCGACTGGGGCATTGACCTTATCGCGACCTCGGCATCTAAGGTTGCTGACTTCTGGCCGGGAGGTTCCGGTCCGACTGACGGCGGCGACTACCAGAAGATGGCACGTTTCGTGGACGACTCTCAGACTGGCCCTTACAAGACCATGTACCAGCGTCTTTACAGAATTATTTACAAGTCAAATCTTATAGTGGAAAAGCTCAACGGCGGTTCTACGGAACGCAAGAGAGTAATCGCAGAGGCAAAAGCATGGCGCGCATGGGCAATGATGCACCTCACCCAGCTTTGGGGTTCTGCGCCACTTGTAACTCATACCCTTGATGGTATAAATTATTCCTTTACTCCTGCAAACACCCCAGCAGCAGAGAGCTGGGAATGGATAATGAATCAGTTCGAAGAGGCTGCGGCAGATCTCCCTTCAAAATCAGGGCTCGGAGGCCAGAAAGCCATAGGTGGCCGTTGGACAGCAGAAACATGCTATGCATTCAAGGGCAAAGGGTATATGTGGCAGAACGATTACAAGAATGCCAAGACCGAACTTGCCAAAGTTATCAATTCCGGCAAGTATGCCCTTTGGACAAAAACTGCAACCATGGGTCCGTCATCATACGGCACCAACATACTCCGTTACAAGAAAAATCAGGAAGATGTAGGACACACCTGGATTGACGGCAGCGAAGAATATATATATTCGACAGTATGGAGACATGAGGCTGATTTCTGCGACGAATTTCTCCTTGAACTTGATATTGACGGAGATGCGTCCACAATAGGTGAACTGGATCCATACTGGTTCCGTGCTTATATGAACTGGCGCAACGACGAAATATATGAGGCTGCAAACACAACTCATAACGACGGATGGGGATTCATCAACCCGACCCGTACATTCGGTCTTGCAATGGCAAAACATGACGGCAATGGTCCTCGCAGAAGAGCGACAATCGCCACAGCAAGCGAAGTTTATTTCGATTTCCCTTATGGAGACAAATCAATCCGCGGTGTGATGGGTGGCAAGCAACTCTTTGACGTAGAAGGTTACTTCCGTATGAAGTGGTATGATTTTCTTGATGATGTGAACGAGGAGCGCTATGCAGCGGGCAATGGTTTCGGTAACAGGACCAACTTCCCCCTTTTGCGATATGCAGATGTGCTCCTACTCTATGCTGAAGCATGTTGCAAAGATGGTGAGGGTACTGCAAAGGTTTCCGGACTTGAAGCCCTAAACCTCGTGCGCAGACGTGCGGGTCTAACAGATGCTCCATCACTTGACATGGACAATGAAACCTATGGCATCAAAGCGGAGAGACGGTTTGAACTGTGCCTCGAAGACATCAACCGTTGGGTAGACCTCATCCGTTGGGGAGACTATGGTAAATTCCTGCAGGACACGTCCGACAAAGGAGTTGGCGATAAATGGGGCGCCTATGTCTGCTGGTTCAATGGTCTTAAGAATCCTGAACTGAGGACCACCGACCCTACCGACCTCTCCAATTACGATATCACATACGACCAACAGGCTGCGAGGGGCTCATACAACGACAAATTCAAACTCCTGCCTTTCCCTTATGAGGAACTCACCAAAAATAGCTCTCTCGAACAGAACCAAGGCTGGTAAGGACAAGACTCATGAGAAAATTAATTTGTGCAACGACATTTCTGTTGTTCTCCATCTTCAGTACCAGTGCCGGAATCAAACTACCGGCACTGGTTGGAGACAACATGGTTCTCCAGCAGAACTGCCTCGTGAACATCTGGGGTTGGGCAGAACCAGGTTCTATTATCAGCATTAAGGCATCATGGGGAGCGACCGCGAAAACCCAAACTGGGGATGATGGGAAATGGATAGCTAAAATCATGACACCCCGTGCTTCTTCGGAAAAACGTACAATCACTATTTCTGATGGCCAGGCTGTGACCTTGAAGAATATTATGATCGGAGAAGTCTGGTTATGCTCAGGCCAGTCCAATATGGAGATGATGGTCCAGGGCGGTCGAGACTGCCCGGTAGAGCATTCTCAGCAGATAATAGTGGAAAGTGCGCAATACCCCGAGGTTAGACTATTCAGCGTCAGGATTGACGGAGGGCTTACTCCCCGTGAGGATGTATGCGGTTCGTGGAAGGAGGCTTCTCCTGCTGTTGTAAAGAATTTCGGGGCAATTGCCTACCTTTTCGGAAGAGACCTGCACAAAGCTCTTCACATACCTGTCGGGATTATCAACAGTAGTTGTGGCGGGACATGGATTGAAGCATGGTTTCCGGCAAGACTCCAGAAAGAATTCCCGGATTATGATGAGAAAGCTATTCCAACTGCCGAGGGGCAGAGCGGAATGGAGAAATACGAGCTACTTTACAATGGCATGATATGGCCACTACACAACTATACCCTGAAAGGCTTTTGCTGGTATCAGGGCTGCACAAACGAGGGCAGGAGTGACTACTATGCGCTCAAGCAGGTAGCTATGATTAAGCACTGGAGAGATATCTGGGGAGGCGACTGCAAGCCATTCTACTACGTCGAGATTGCCCCATGTGAGAACGGGGAACTTAACCTTGACGGTGCGCTGGTGCGGGAGCAGCAGGCCAAGGTTATGGATATGATAGAGAATGTGGGTATGGTATGCACCAACGACCTCGTTTACGATTACGAAAAATGGAATGTTCACCCAAGCAGAAAGGAGCCTGTGGCAGAGAGACTTGCCTGGTGGGCTCTGAGTCGCGATTATGGCTATGGCGATGCCATCAAGGTCATAGGACCGAGATACAAATCCATGGAAGTGCTTGAGGGCGGTGTCGTCAAGCTCAGTTTTGAAGGCAGCGACTGCGGTTTCATTGTAGACGGGGAAATTGAGGGTTTTGAAATTGCAGGAGAAAATGGTATCTTCAAAGCAGCTAAAGTCGAAAGAAGAAGACCTGATGCTACGGTTCTATACCTCTCGAACTATGATGTAGGGAAACCCAAGTACGTACGCTACAACTTCAAGAACTGTAGCATTGGCCATCTTTGGGATGCCTTTGGCCAGCCGGTCGTGCCATTCAGGACAGATTCATTTAAGCATTAACAAGAAACAATGAAAAGATTTTTCTCAGCCCTTTCACTGGCAATCCTTACCACGACAGCGCAAGCCAGGATTGTCCTCCCGCAACTTTTCTCCGACCATATGGTCCTTCAGCAAAACAGCACACCTATGGTATGGGGAACTGCTTCAGCAATGAAAACCGTCAGCCTTACGACTTCATGGGACTCGGCGACATACACCACCATTGCCGGTGCAGACGGGAAATGGCAGATAAGGATAAACACCCCAGCAGCCGGGGGACCATATACAATCATGGTTTCTGACGGAAGGAAGAGTAACGTAATACTCTCTGACATACTCATTGGAGAAGTTTGGCTCTGCGGAGGACAATCAAATATGGAGATGAGGGTCGGTGATAATATCGTGAACATGAAGCAGGAAATTGAGAATGCCACGAACTATCCTAAAATTCGTTTTCTTCACATTGAGAATAGGACAAGCCCTATCCCGGAGACTGATGTAGTCGTCCGCCACGGAGGATGGCAGGTCTGTGACAGTGAGAGCATAGAGGACTTCAGTGCAGCCGGCTACTTCTTCGGAAGAGACCTATATGAAAGCCTTGGTGTTCCTGTCGGCCTTGTTGAAGATTGCTGGGGAGGTACTTTTGCAGAATCATGGACTCAGGCCGAGGCTTTGTGGGAGATTCCCGATTTCAGGGCCGAAATCAAAGAACTCGCAAATATACCCCAGAAAATCGAGGACAGACAGGCCCTTTTTGAAAAGCTGCTTGGAGAATGGAGCGAAACCATCAAGGAATACGACATGGGCTTCAAGAACGGGTCACCTGTATGGAGCATGAACGAACTTGACGAAAGCTGCTGGATGGATATACTAACACCAGGTTTCGTACAAGATCAGGGGCTTCTGAATTTCAGCGGCTATTTCTGGATGAGGAAGACAATAGACATACCGCAGTCATGGGCAGGTTCTGACCTCACTCTAAGCCTTGCCATGGTTGACGATAACAATTACACCTTTTTCAATGGAGAACTCATCGGCCACGAAGAAGGGTGCTGGAAAAGGAGCATATATACCATCCCTGCAAGACTGGTTAAAGCAGGCAAGGCCACAATTGCGGTAAGGGTCATGGATACAGGTGGCAAGGGTGGTATCTGGGGCTCTCCTGAAGACCTATATATCTCAAAAAATGACACTGAGAAGATTATGCTCGAGGGAGTTTGGAAGGGTAAGGTATCGGCAAGTTTGAGCAATACACCCAAAATGCCTGTTAACACTTCTACAGATGCTAATTATCCGACCTTCCTTTACAATGCGATGATTCACCCTATAATCAACTTCCCCATTAAGGGAGCCATTTGGTATCAAGGAGAAGCAAATGCCCCAAAGGCAGCCCAGTACAAGGATCTGCTACCCCTCATGATAAGCAACTGGAGGGAAAACTGGGGGTATTCATTCCCATTCATTATTGCGCAACTTGCGAATTACCAGGCAGTACAGACCGGCCCGGAAGAATCCGAGTGGGCGGAACTCAGAGAAGCTCAGGTAAACACTCTCAATCTTGAGAATACCTCAATGGCCGTTCTTATTGATATAGGAGAAGCTGATGATATCCACCCGAAAAACAAGCAGGATGTGGGGCACAGGCTTGCTCTCAACGCCCTCGCCTTGACGTATGGCAAGAATATATGCCATAGTGGTCCCATATATGATTCACACATAATTGAGGGCGATAAAATGAGAATCCGTTTCAAACATGTTAATGGAGGTCTTGTCTTCAAGGGAGGAGAGCCGGAAGGCTTTTACATAGCAGGTGGTGACCACATATTCCACAAAGCTGATGTAAAGGTGGACGGGAATGACATAATCGTTTCCTCAGATAAGGTTAAGCATCCATGTTCTGTACGCTACGCATGGGCCGACAATCCCATATGTAACCTCTACAATGGCGAAGGGCTTCCCGCATCACCTTTCAGGACAGATATCTGGCCGAGCGGAGTACTGAAATATTAGTTGAAAACCATGAAGGTCTCTTTCAAGTTGCTCGCAGCCATTTTTCTTGCTCTATCTGTTCATAAGACTGAGGCTGCTGTAAAACAAGAGCTTCTGTCCAATATGGACGGGCTATCCAACAACTCGGTAATAACCATGTTTCAGGATAGCGAAGGAATGATGTGGATTGGCACTTGGGATGGTTTGAATGCATATAACGGAAGGACTTTCAAGGTTTTCAAATTTGACTCGGAAAATCCGAATTCCATCTCCAACAACATCATATGGGAAATTGCAGAAGAATCTCCGGGTATAATATGGGCGAGTACCTATTACGGGATCAATCGTATTGATGTCCATAAGGGCTCTATTACCCGTTATTATCCAGGAGAACAGGGAGGGGTGCCCCCTGCAGAACATAGCTACATGGTATGTTCGTCATCAAAAGGCGTTATGTTCTTTGCCGTCGCCGGATGGGGAGTTGCGGCATTTGACCCTGGGAAAAGCTCCATTGTAGACTTGAATATACCAGGAATAAACTCTTCCTCCATTAAGAAGATTTCCTGTTGGTCGGATAACGAGCTGGTGTTACTGACGCATGACAAGGTACTATATGTAGCTAGATATGAACTAAGCAATAGCGGTATTCCCAAAATCAGCATCACAACAGAAATAATCACAGAGGCACCAGCAGAAGAGATTTACAGATGCGAAGGCCATATTCTCATCGCACTCGAAAACGGAGACATTGCTGAGTACACGGGGAATCCACAACTGGCCAAGATTTGTAGCCTCCCATATCACGATGTGACAAGAGCGCTTGCATTAGTCGGAACTAGCCTCATAGCTGCATCAAACAGTGGATTGTGGGAGATCCCACTCAGCAATGGGACGGCAGCAAGGATAAAGGAGCATTCGGACAAGAACGTATCCTCATTGCTTTATGGTACACAGGATATACTATGGATAGGTTGCGACGGTCAAGGCCTCGTTAAAACATATGAAACAGCCATCAGTTTCAACAAAGTTGCCAACAACGAGCTCTTCATCGGCAGAAGTCGGGCAATTAGGGCATTTATGAAGGATGACGAGGGGCGTACTTATGTTGGGACAAAGGGGAACGGCATAGTTCTGCTCTCCTCTGAGGGGGAGAAAATACGGTCATACACCACGGATAACGGGCTCGTTGACAACTCGGTATACGTCATTGAGGAAATCATGGAGGGACGATGGGCCCTATTGGGAAATGATGGCAGGGGCATATCTGCAATCAGGCTCGAAGACGGAAGTATCTATAACATCCCCCCCCTTCAAGAGTTCGGGAACGTATACGCTATATGCGAAGACAAAAGATATGATTGCGTTTGGCTTGGGACTAACGGGTACGGGCTTGTGATGATAAAGTTTGCTGAGAAGGAAGGGAAACTTGTGGCCATTGAACAAAAGAGTTGGAAGAATGACAGTTCCAACCCTCTTTCACTAAGCAATAATACCATCTTCGCCCTCCAGCCTGCCAGCAAGGGAAGATTATGGGTTGGGACAAGAGGAGGAGGTCTGAATCTCTTTGACCCGGGGAGTTGTACATTCAGAAAGTTCACTTCATCAAAGGATAAGTTGTCAATTACCAATAACGATATCCTTTCGCTCCATGCGGATGATGAAAACACACTATGGATAGGCACTAGTTATGGCTTGAGCAGCCTTAAAGAAGAAGATATAGACCTTGGAAGATTTTCATCATATACGGAAGTTGACGGGTTGGCAAACAACACCATACATGGTATTCTTGATGACATGAACGGCCATCTCTGGCTAAGCACCACCAAGGGGCTCAGCCAGTTCAACAAGGCCGATGCCGGGATTACCAACTTCAACAACATAGAAGAGTTGCAGAACAACGAGTTTTCAGACGGAGCATACTATCGCAGCAAGGATGGGATTATGTTCTTTGGAGGCGTTGACGGATTCAACTGGTTCCGCCCAGAGGGCATACACCAGAGAGACTTTTGCCCGTCTCTCCTGTTCGAAAGCTTCCACATAAGGCAAGTCGAAATCAGCGATAAGGACTGGCAGGTCAACGGAGTAATTCTCAATCATGACGAGAATTTTTTCAGTGTATCCTTTGTAGCCATGGATTTCATCAGAAATTCTGGCTGCGAATATAGCTACATGCTCGAAAACTTCAGCGACGGATGGACTCTCCCTAGCACAGATAACAATGCAGTGTTCACGAATGTACCTCCTGGTAAATATAGGCTTCTCGTGAGGTGTACCAATGGTGATAAAGTGGGAAATAACAATATCTCGTCTCTTGACATTTGCATTAAGGCACCTTGGTGGAAGAGATGGTGGGCATGCATACTTGAGTTTATGTTTGCACTATCAGTTGTATGGACCGGCTTTGCATCATACAAGGAAAGGGAAAGAAACAAGAGAGAAAAGTTGGTGGAGGAAGTAAACAAGCAAAAGCAGATAGATAAATACGAGACAAAACTCAGTTTTTTCACCAGTATAGCCCATGAGTTCTGCACCCCCCTGACATTGATTTATGGTTCATGTGAGTATATGCTTGACCGGTTTTCACTTGATGGGGATCTATTGAAGCAAATGAAGATTATCCGCAACAATTCTTCAAGAATGCAAAAACTCATCAACGAACTCATGGAATTCAGGAAAGCGGACACCGGGCGCTATATTCCAAAATACAGCAGTATAGACATAGGGGCCATGCTCCGTGTTACGATTGACAATTTCAGCGAGGCTATAAAATCTGCCAGCATTACCATAGATGTCGACATTCCGGAAATAGGCGACACGATAGTAAGCGACAAAGAAGCCCTTGACAAGATAGTCTACAACATTTTGTCAAACGCGGTAAAATATACCCCTGACTTTGGGACCATATCACTCCAATGCACCATCGGGAAAGATGGTCTTACCTTGAGCGTGAAGAACAGCGGGAAGGGAATAAAACCAGAGGACCTGGACAAAGTCTTCAACCGTTTTGAAATTCTTGACAACCTCGAGAAACAGATGAAGCGTGGAAAGGTAATACGCAATGGTATCGGTCTTGCTCTGGCTAAGAGTCTGGCTATCACCCTTGATGGCGACATTGAAGTCTGCAGCGTGCCAGAAGAGTCAACTACATTCAAATTAGTTCTCCCTACGGCAGATGTCAGCGCCGTAAAGTCGGTTTCAGAACCGGAGGGAAGCGGGAACGAGGTGTTCATGGAGGAAGAGAATGACTTCAAGGAACCTATAATAGAACGTACCGCGTGTGGCAGGGATGACATACCATTCATTCTGACTATAGATGACGAATCGGGTATACGCACTCTTCTTAGTGAAATTCTAACTGCAGAGGGCTACATGGTCATAGGGGCAGAGAACGGGAAGAAGGCTTTGGAAATAATCAGGCAGAGACGTCCGGACCTGATAATAAGCGACATTGTGATGAAGGAAATGGACGGTATGGAACTTTTGAAGTACATAAGGACCAACGACTTGACCAAACATATACCCTTCATTTTCCTGTCCTTCAAGAACGACATCGAATACAAGATTCAAGGCAGCAAATTCGGAGGAGACGCTTATATTCAGAAGCCATTTCATCCCAAGCATTTGACTGCTATCGTAAGGCAGATTCTCGAAAACAGAAAACTGTTGAAGGATTACTACAACTCTTTCCTTTCAAATCGTGACATTTTCGATGGAAACGTGATGGACACGAATGACAAGAAGTTCCTTATGAACCTTACAAAGGAAATTGAGGACAACATCACGGATGATGAGCTATCATTGGATTTCCTATGCAATAAACTTTCCATCAGCAGGATACAATTATACCGTAAGGTTACGGAGCTCACGAATATGTCACCGAGCGAATATATATCTTCGATAAAAGTACGCCATGCGCACCACATGCTTGCAACCACAAGCCTGACCGTACAGGAAATCATGTATGCATCCGGCTTCAACAACAAGTCATACTTCTACAGGGAATTCAAGAAATTTCACAACACAACACCGAAGAAATTCAGAGAAGATTTACTGAACCAGAATTAATCATGAAAATCAAATTCGGAGAAATCAGACATTTCAGGAGCTATCCAAGGAATATGCAGGTCCTGCTCATCACGAACATGATTTATGCATTTGTTCTTCCCGTGGTGGAGTTGTTCGTCGGGACATATATAATGAGAAACAGTTCCGAACTTGCTTATGTCGTCGGTTACCAGCTTGCTGTTTATACTGGTATTCCCCTTACCTTCCTGATTAACGGATTCATAATGAAGAAGGTAAAAATGTCATGGCTCTATTCCTTTGGAATGCTTCTGAGCGGGGTATCCATGGCTGTCATGATGGGATTAAATGAATTGAGTTTGAGCGGCATTGTCACGGCAGGGCTCATCATGGGCGCATCATACGGCTTTTTTTGGGCGAACAGGGACTTTCTCGCCCTCGGTTCCACAGATAACGAGAACAGGAATTATTATTATGGCCTTGAAAGCTTTTTCAACACATTCGCAAGCGTTGTGGTTCCCTTTGGAATAGGAGCGTTCATAGGAGCGTCTTCAAATCATGGATGGTTCAACAGCAACCTGAACACTGCGTATAAGATGGTAACCCTGTTTGTCTTTGCACTGACCGTACTGGCATCCTGCGTAATCTGCAGAGGGCGCTTTGACAACCCTGACAAAACAAGGTTCCTATTTGCAAGATATGATCGTCAATGGTGGGAGATGATGGTTATGGCCGGTCTGAAGGGCATAGCTCAAGGTTATATCGTAACAGCCCCATCCATGCTGATTATGTCACTTGTCGGCACCGAAAGAACACTGGGTATCCTTCAGTCAATAGGCGCACTAATCTCTGCCATCCTTCTTTATATTCTTGGAAGACTTACTAAGCCGGGACACAGAATATGGATTTTCTCCTCTGGCCTGATACTGTTTGCCATCGGTGGTGCGTTAAATGCTTGGTTGTATTCGGCAGCGGGAGCGATAATATTCATCATGTGTCTGTGCTTTGCCAGACCATTATTGGATATGGGCTATTTCCCGACACAGATGAGAGTAATAGACTACCTCAGCAGGAAAGAGAGCCGAAACTCATATGCATACATTTTCATTCATGAGTTCGGCCTTTATCTCGGCCGCTTCCTTGGCTGCGGACTTTTCATTGTCCTAGCCGTATATATATCAGATGTTTTCGCACTTCGGTACGCTCTCCTGATTATAGGGATAATCCAGATGTTATCAATCTGGATATCACAAAACATCAATCGAAACCTTGACAAATTCGAAAAATAATGAGACGAATTCTACTCTCCATCATGGTTGCTGCTTTGATGATACCTCCATGTACCGCAAAGTCCAAAATTGTACATTACAGCGAACTTGCAAACACCTTCCAGGGCTGTTGGAACACCGAAGACTTCTCCCATGGGAGATGTATTCCATATACGGCACTTCCGCACGGTTTCATGAGTTGGACTCCATGCGGGTTCAACTATGTCAAGGGGGAAGTTTCTGGAATTGGAAGTATGGGCCTCAAGGTTATGCCATTCACAAGTCTGGAGCAAGCGAAAGTTGCTGCACCTGTCGGACTTGACAGGGAAAAGTCCTGGGGGCACCCCGACATGCTGAATATTGTTAGAACTGATGGTGTGAGCATCAAGGTGGTACCTGCAGAGCATGGTGGTGTAATGCTCTTAGATTGGCCGCATCGAAGCGAAGCCTACCTTACTCTCGAAAGCGGTCATGGTTGCAGTTTCATGGCGGACACTGTTTCATGCAAAATCTTAGTCCATACAATCAATGTTTCAAACCACCTTGTTCTATCCGACAATGCATTTTTTACTATCAGATTCTCCCAAGATTTTTCAGATTATGGAATCGATGGCAACAAAATGTGGTTAAAGTTCCCAAATGACAAGCCTCTGACAATCAGTATCGCCGTATCAAAATCGAGCGCTATGCAGGCCGAAGTGAATTTCACAAGGGAAATCGAAGGCAAAAGCATGGAGGAGATCCACGCGTCGGCAAGCACTCAATGGAATGAGGCCCTCGGGCGCATTAAGGTAGAAGGCGGCAACACTGAGCAGCAGAAGACCTTCTATTCGTGCCTCGCGAAAAGTTTCATGTTCCCGTCAAGGGATTATGAAACGGCAGAAGATGGAATGAACATCTGGACTTACAATATGGTCCATCACGAGGGCACACATTGGAACAATCCTATTCTCTGGGACGCATTCCGCTGCCTCTTCGCCCTCCACGACATTATTGACCCCGAGATGGTCAAAGATTACGAGACTTCGCTTATGGGTTTCAAAGAACTCACAGGTTGGTGGCCAAGCGGTCATGTAATGATAGGGAACCATGCCATATCCGTGCTTGCAGATGCATGGGCCAAAGGTGTAAAGAACTTCGATCCTGAACTTGCATTAAGTTACTACTACGAAGAAGTTACCCACTCACAGATTGAGATAGACATTAATGTAGACTACAATGCTGACCATCTTCGCGGCTTCGGCAGAATGGGATTCGAGGATTATTTCGCCATGGGTTACATTCCCTACCCTCAAAACACCAACAGGGTGATGGAGACCACTGCGAAGACCCTTGAATACAACTATGATGACTTCTGCGCTTACAGGCTAGCTGAAATGACAGGTAATAATTTCTACAAGAATATCTTCGCAAAGCATATAGGTAACTGGAAAAACGTATATGATCCATCAGATGGTTTCTTCAAGGGCAGAGATAGAGACGGTAAGTTCGATGAGGACTTCAACCCATATGAATGGGGCGGTCCTTTTGTGGAAGGCAACGCATGGCAGTGGAGGTTCTATGTCCCTCAAGATACCAAAGGTCTCATGGACCTCATGGGAGGTCAAGAAAAGTTTATAGAAAACCTCAATCAGGTATTTAACGCCCCGTCTGATTCTGCGTTGTGCGGAGGCTACGGCTACGTCATTCATGAGATTACAGAAGCCATAGCTGGCAGACAAGGCCAGTATGCCCAGGGCAACGAACCCTGCTTCCATGTAATCCACCTCTATAACTACGCCGGGCAGCCATGGAAGACCCAAGAAAAGATTCGCGAGTCTATGGCGAGGCTGTTCAATAGCGGTCCGAAAGGATTCCCCGGAGATGAAGATGGAGGGGCAATGTCAGCTTGGTATATCTTTAATGCCATGGGTTTATATCCTGTCACTCCAGGGGTCGCTCAATACTCAATAGGAAGTCCACTCTTCAGCAAGGTGACTATCTCACTCCCAAGTGGCGGCGAATTCGTAATTAATGCTGAAGGTAATAAAAAGGATACCATATTTATTGAAAAAGCTGAGCTCAACGGGAGGGACTGGCAACATAACTGGATTGACCATAAGGACATTGTTGCCGGCTCGGAACTCACGCTTCATATGTCAGAAAGAGCTGCCTTCAACCGCGGTGTAACAGAAGAAGACCGCCCGTATTCATTCAGTCGGTAAGTCATTCCCCCAAGATATACTTCATCGGGACCCTTAGGAAGACTGGGCGGTAGGTACGTACCTCCCTGAAGATTCTTTCGACATCGAAGGAATTGATATTGTAGCAGATGAGCAGTTCGCCGCGGGAGTTGATGAACTGCGGATGAGCCATGGTGTTGTAAGTAAAGAGTTCCTTGTCCTCCTGCTCGGTCGCGGTGTAGAGAAGTTTCTTTCCGTACCAGGGGCCCATGGGATTGTCGGATATGAAGGAGTACATGTCCCCCTTACCCGAAAGCCTGTTCATGGTCACCAGCACATACTTGTCTCCATGACGGAAGACCGAGTGCTGTGACGAAACTCCGACATCGACGCCCTCGCACCTCACTGCGCCCTCGGGCATGGCATTTTCATCCACAGGGAAGGCTCCGTTCTCAAAGCAGGACTCAAGGCCCGCAATGTCGGTCCTCCACGCATAGAAGCCTCCGAAGCCGTCGCTACCATATACATAGACTGCATCCCCGTCATGCAGCAGGCACTGCGCCCATGCTATATTCACGGAACTACGGTCGAACATCTCAGCACGGGCAAGAGGCTCGAAGGTCACAGGATCCACCTTGAGAATGTCGACCCCTGCCCCTCTGAAGCCCCATTGGCCAGGCGCGCCTTGATAGAGCTTTGCCATTGTGACGAAGAGGGTTCCGTCCTCTGTCTGGAAGCCATGTCCCGGCCAGTACCAGAAAGGCACAGAACTGGAGTCGGCCTCTGCTGGCACATAGAGTGAGCTGATTCCGCCAGCGCTGGCATAGAGAGAAACGGGGCCGTCTTCGGCAGCATTCACCCCCTCGGGCTTGGATTCAGCGCGGTGGCCGCAGACAGAGCCGAGATATTTCCCTTTAGATGAGATTCTCACGAAGGCGTTGTTGATCATCGGGTTTGACTTGTCAAGAGTCCCGTCAATAACCTCCCCCATGAAGCAGTCTCCCGTCATGAACACCGAACTTCCGTCGTTGAGAGCAAAGGAAATGGTGCCGTCGGCGGCGGTAACTCCCCCGCTGTCGGGAGTGTACATGCGTGTGAACACATGGTCTATGTATACTCCGTTATCATCGGCCGCCTTCCTGTCGGCTGCCGAAGGGTTGCCGCATGCCGCCGCAAGCAGCAGCGGGGCAGCAATAGAGATTATCCTTTTCATCATTTGTCAAGCAGTTTACCCCATTCCTTGTTAGGCTGGTTTCCAAGCCAGAGTTCAAGTTCGCCGCCGGCCTTGAAAATCTCGCGGGTGAACTGGCTGTATTCATAAGGCTGGCCGTTCAAAGCAGCCTTCTGAATGTAACAGTTTTCTTCCGATGCTCCGTAAGTGCGTATGGTAAAGGTTTTTCCGCTGCAGTATGCGGGATTGAGGGTTATCGTGACTTCGTCAAAGACAGGAGAAGTAATATCATAGACAGGAACGTCCGATTCCAGGCCCTGCACTCCGAATAGGCCTATTGACATGAGGGCACTCACGCCTCCCATCTGGCCCTGATCCTCGTCGTGGCCGCCGTAGCCCTTGTCCGGAGTGACTCCCGAGTAGGCCTGCTTCTGCACCCTGCGCACCCAGTACTGGGTCAGCCAAGGCTTTCCTGCGTGGGAGAAAAGGTGGGCATTCGAGCAGCCCGGCTGGTTGGCATAGCTGACATAGCCGTTGCTGTATGAGGCTATGAAATCAGCCTCCGAAGCCATCTCAAAGGCATAGTTGAGTTTCTCGGTGAAGACGTCGTCACCGCCCATGAGCTGGGAGAGCCTGTCAAGGTCGTGGGACAGGGACCATGTTGCCTGCCATGCATTTGCCTCCACCCAGCCCCATCCGTCGAGAGGGTCGAGGTTGGTCCATCTGCCGGCCTTATCCTTAGGGAAGATGAGCCCCTGATCCTTGTTGAAGAGCGGAGTCCAAGCGTGAGAGCGTTTCTCGAAGGCTTTGGCGTCTGCCGTCTTGCCCATCTTCGCTGCCATTCTGGAGAGCCCCCAGTCCTGGAAGGCCCACTCCATGGTCTTGCCTGCGCTTTCCGGGCAGTAGCCGTTTTTAATGTAGAACTTGAGGTCGTCCGCGCTCTCGTAGGACATCATACCGCCGGGAAGATGGTTCTGCCTTATCATGGCGTAGGCCTCCTCCGGATCTGCCTTGGTCATGATTCCCTGCATATATGCGCTTACGAGCATGTTGGTGGCAGGGCAACCGGTCATGATGAAACTGTAGCCGCCGGCACAAGCGCCGCGAGGCAGCAGTCTGCCGTTCTTTGCGTACTGGACAAGACCTGCGGTGAAATCGTCCATAAGTTCGGGCCATGCAAGGCCCCAAAGTATGTTGAGATTCCACTGTGTGAGCCACAGGGCATCGAAGCCGTACATGTTGTACCTTGGCCTGCCCTCGGCGTCAAGAGGCAACTGAGCCACCTTCAGCGGGTTGTGGGATCTCTTTTCAATGTAAGGTTCGCCGGTGTAGTCAGGATAGGCTCCGTTGGCATCGCTGATCTTGTGGCGGCCAAGCAGCACGTGCCACAAGTCGGTGTAGAACTTGGTTTTCTGGTCCCGGCTGCAACCCTTGACGTCCATACGGCCGAACATCTCGTTCCAGACTGCCTGGGTTGCCGCCCTTGTGGAATCGAAGTCGAAGCCCGGGAGTTCTTTCTGAAGATTGTCGATGGCATTTTCGATGCTGGTATATGACATTGCCATCTTGAAGAGGACCTTCGACGATTCACGAAGGTCGAAGTTGAGCACGAGACCGGCGTCATTGCCACCTATCTCGTTCACCATGGACTGGTTTCCGCCGTACTCGTTCCATCCTTCAAGGCTGGAAAAAGGCTGGTCTGTCTCCACGGCGAAGAAGAGGTCTATCACATCATTCCCACCCCAGAAGCGGTCGGTGGTGGACACCTTGCCCACGACGCAGGTTGGAGAAAGACGGGCCACATAGCCTTCATTCAAGGAGCAGCTACCGAGTTTGCTGCCCACATCCACGAGCACCTTGCCCTCCTTTGAGGATGTATAGTCGAAGCGGTAGAAAGCCACGCGGTCGGTGGCTGTGTACTCCACCCAGGTGCGGTATCTGTCGAGGAAAAGCTTGTGGTAGCCCGGCTGTATGGTCTCGCTTTCATGCTTGAATTCCGACTTCCATCCCTCTATGCCGAGCATGGGGTTCACCTCACCGGTAACAGGCATGATGTTTGGGCCGGCAATCATCCAATCGTTAATCTGGGTAAAGCCCAGTATCTCGTTGAAATTGTAGTTGTAGCCGCCTCCGCCCTGGTTTTTGTTGCGGGTGAATGCATGCGCCGCCACCATACCCATCGGCAGTCCACCCGGAGTGCAGTAGAACCAGCGGCCGCAAGTGGTCTCGATGTAAGGGTCCGCCCATTCCACATAAGTAGTGCCGTTGGCGTCGTCCTTTGTCTCAAACACCTCTATTTCCGACAGCCCTATGTTGAGACCCGCAGCATCTCCCGCCTCGAACTTGATCCAGTTCACTTTCTTCTCCGGGAAACGGAGTTCCTTGGGACTGCCGTCATTCGGGATGGCGGTGACGCTGATGCGGCTGCCGTCGCTGAAATGGAGCGTACCTCCGGCAAGGTGCTCCGAAAGCGCAGGCCTGTCATATAT
>JABUTS010000144.1 GCA_021443565.1 Bacteroidales bacterium
AAAGCCGGCGAGAAGGTGAGGCTGAAGGAGGGCGGAATGGTCGGAGAGGTCATAAAGGTGTCCGCCAAGGCAGTAGTCGTGGCAATAGGCAACATCACCAGCAAGCTCACCCCTGACAAGGTTGAGCGCATAACCTCCAACGAGTTCAAGAATGCGGTCAGGACCGTGTCGAAGCCTATAGTATCCATCAGCGAAGACCGCAACATAGCCGAGCGCAAGGCCAACTTCAGCATGGAACTGGACGTGCGCGGAGAAAGGCTTGCAGAAGCGATGGATAAAGTCATACGCTATGTCGACGATGCGATCATGCTGAATGTTTCCACCGTCAGGATCATACACGGGAAAGGCACGGGAGTGCTGAGGGAGGAAATTCAGAAGCTTTTGAAAGCCACTCCAGGGGTCGCGGCCGCCCGTGACGAACACATACAGTTCGGAGGCAGCGGGGTGACGGTGGTTGAATTTGACTGACGGACATATATCGGATGGAAGAACATGAAGGGAAGCAGATCGGAAACCGGACGCTCGGGCGAGCAGATTGCCTGCAGCTATCTGGAGAGCATGGGCCATGTGATACTGGAGCGCAACTGGCGCACGGGCCATCTTGAAATAGACATAGTCAGCCGCGACGGCGCGGGTATACATTTTGTTGAAGTCAAGACACGCAGGCCGCCACTGGTCGCGCTGCCTCAGGACAACGTCGGACATGCAAAGCAGCAGAAGCTGGCAAGAGCAGCTCTGGCCTACTTGAACACCGTCGGAGGGGTCGGAAACTCGGAAGACTGCCATTTCGACGTGATGGGAGTGCTGCTTGACGACGAAAACCATTCTGTCGAATGGGTTCCTGACGCTTTTTTTCCTATTTTTGTGTAGAAGCCTTCTAAAAAACATTTTAACTGCGCTGAAACCATGACCAACAGCAAGACCTACTGCATCATAATGGCCGGCGGTACCGGTACCCGCCTGTGGCCCGTGAGCCGCGACAGATACCCGAAGCAGTTCCTAAAAGTGGAGGGGGCGGAATGCTCGCTGATCAGGGACACATGGAACCGCTTTGCGGGCCTTATTCCTGAAGAGAACATCGTCGTGATAACTTCCGATAGGTACGAAAACCTGGTAATGGAGCATCTTCCGGAACTTCGTCCCGAAAACCTGATAGTCGAGCCTTATGTCCGCGATACCGCACCGTGCATAGCCTACGCGAGCATGAAGATACTGATGAGGGATCCGGAGGCCGTCACCGTGGTTACTCCGGCAGACCATCTGATTCCGGACGTGGACGAATTCCGCGCAAACCTGGGAGAAGCCATATCCTATGCCTCTGAAAACAACGTGCTGATGACCCTCGGCCTCGTGCCTTCATATCCCGACACAAACTACGGCTACATACAGGTAACTGGCGGCACCGGAGCATGCTATCTCGATGGGGCGCGCAAAGTCAAGACCTTCACCGAGAAGCCTTCCGTGGATATGGCCAAGGTATTTCTCGGGACGGGCGAGTTTCTCTGGAATGCCGGCATCTTCGTGTGGAAGGCGTCCGTGATTCTTGACGAACTCGAGGTCCTGCTGCCTGAGGTGATGGGGCCGTTTGCGGGATGGAAGGAGCACCTGGACGAACCGGCCTTCATACAGAGGGCCTACTCGGACTGTCTGAGGATTTCCATAGACTACGGAGTGATGGAAAAGACGGACAAGGCGTGGGTATATCCAGCCAAGTTCCAGTGGCGCGACATAGGAACATGGAGCACCATTTCCGAGGCTTTGGGCAAGGGGGACGGCAACTCTAACGTAACGATATCCGACACAGCCCTTCTGCTCCAGGACACTGAAGGCTGCACGATAATCCCTTCGAGAAGCAACAAACTTATTGCCGTCAAGGGCCTGGACGACTATCTGATCATAGACACAGAAGATGTCCTGCTGATATGCCCGAAGAAGGACAACAAGTTCAAGGAAATGCTCGGAGGGCTCGCCATGCCGGGCTACGAGACTTACAAATAAATCCCGGACGAGAACTGAATGGAAAGGTCGGCCTCAGTCGGCCTTTCTGTGTTTGAACCAGGTGCCGTAGACCTCGCTCACGTTGCCTGCGGTCATGAAGGCCTCTATCTTCCTATTCTTCATGAAGGCCATAAGTGTGGAGAACTCCTCCTGGGTGAGTATGGTTTCTATCTCCACCTTGCTTTCCTTCTCGAAGCCACCCCTGATTTCGTAAAGGGTGCAGCCCCTGTGGATATGGTTCACGATATAGTCACGTATGAGGTCAGATTCCTCCGAGATGATGCACACCCTCTTGCGCTTGTTGAAGCTGGCCGTGAAATAATCTATCATCACGCCGTTGAGCCATGTTCCCACAAGACCTATTATCACAAGACGGAAGGGGTTGATTAAAAATGCCGTGGCACAGATCAGCACGCCCGAGTAGATCACACAGGCACCCATGTCATAGTGGAAGTACCGGTTGACTATCTTCGCGACTATGTCCAGTCCCCCCGTGGAGGCGTTGATGCTGAAGGTGAGAGTCTGGGCTATGCTTATTAGCAGCACGAAAACAATGAGATCAAACCACAGGTCACCCATGACTGACGGGATGGGAGCCGAAGGGTCCACGAGTTTTTCGTAGGGACAGATTTTCTCGAAGAGGTCCATCAGCGGACCGAGTATGAGGGAGGTATATACTGTCTTCAGGCCGAAATCCTTGCCTATCAGCAGACAGGCAATAACCAGCAGGAACACGTTTATCAGCAGGATGATGGTCGAGACCTTGATCTGTATGCCCAAGGTCGAGAAAGCCTCGCCGAGAACGATGCCGAAGCCGGCCACCGTTCCGATTACAAGTTTCGAAGGCAGGAGGAAATAGTAGATTGCGGCGGCTGTAATCATCATCGCGAGAGTCATGATGATGAACTCCTTCCAGAATTTCCAGGTCCCGACATATTCAAGACCGACTGTGCAGCTGTCCGCAAATTTTCTCATATCTTTTGTCTTATGAAGAATTGAACTCGGCAAAGATAACAATCTTTTATTCTTGTCATTTCTCCTCTGGAGAAGTAACTTTGCGCCATATGGCGAAAAAGAGGAAAAAACGGCGGCTGAGCGCCAAGGGGAAAAGAGTCGTAAGGTACTTCGTGCTGACTTGCGGAGCGCTGGTGCTGCTCTTCGTCGCGATTCCTCGGCTTTCGAAGCTGAAACGCGGACATGAGGTTGTCAGGAGGGTGGAGACCCCTGCCAGAACCTTCCGCTACACGAAGACCTATCTTACCAGCTACAGCAGATTCAACGACCTGAACGACGTTCAGATGCTCGCCGCACAAGCCGTGGGAGTGCCCCCTGTGAAGGACGGGGCAGAAGCTGATGCAATGAAAGACAGGCTGAAGGAGCTGGTCAGCTGCGAATACTACCTTCTGGACAATCTTACCCACTCCTCGCCATATCTCACCAAGGGAGCAGCCAGCCTGCTTGAAAGCATAGGCAGCAGCTTCAGGGACTCCCTCGACAGCAAGGGGCTGCCTCCGTACAGGATAATCGTGACTTCCGTTCTCCGTACCGGTGAGGATGTTCGAAGGCTGCGTAAAATCAACTCCAATGCTTCTTCAAACTCCACCCACTGCCTCGCCGCCACCTTCGACATCAGCTGGTCGAGATATGACAGGCTGGGGAGGGACCAGGTACCCCCGGAGGACCTGAAAAGAGTGCTGGGAGAAGTGCTGCACGACCTGCGCGGCAGAGGTGACTGCTACGTCAAGCATGAGGCGAAGCAGGCCTGTTTCCATGTAACCTGCAGGAAAAAATAGTCCGTAAAAGCCGCGAGGCCGTTTTAGAAAATGTAGGAAAGTCCCACTTTGACGTCATCGATTGCGGCGAACATACGGGGACCCGAATCACGCACCACCATACAGCAGGAGCAGCGGTAAAGCGTGTAGTCCAGATATCGTCCGGCCCACACACCCAGACCCAGGTCAAGGTTCAGATGCCTGGTAATCATGCGTGCATACCCGAAGCCGAGACCCGCCCCCACGCCTGTGGCATCCTCAAGGGCATGGCGCCAGAGGCCCGTTTCCTCGAAGCTGCGGTACTGGGCCTTTGCGCTTATCCACATGCCGGAGTAGGTGTACCACGGCCAGTAGCGGAAGCCCGCATATCCGCAGACCTGGTGCTCATAGAGGTCGCGCCCCGTCTTCTTCGTGAAGGAGAAAGGATTGTAGCGTCCTCCAGCCATCACCGAGAAGTGCTGGGCCACAGAGTATTCCAGTTCGGCGTTTGCAGTTCCGAGAAAGCCCCATTGGCACAGGTTCGTCGAGACTCCCAACTTCTGCGCGGAGGCGCAAAGGCTGAGTGCCAGGAATACGATGACTGTTGCTGATCTTTTCATCAATCGGAGGACTTATTGTCTATTAAACTCATCCTTATCTGTGAGATTAGAAACGGAAAGGAAACAATCAGTGTATGTCGGACTCAGAAACATGTCTGGCAAGGTATATCTCTCATAAATATGAATTTTCTTTCCTCCTATCATTGAATAAGGCGATTCTCCCTGTATTTTGTTGCAATAAGCGAAGGTATAACTAAAATCTTCCACCTTCCTGTTATTGTCAAAGAGCCCCGTAGGAAGGCTGGTCAGGGAAATACACTTGCTGAAAGCAAAATTGAAAGATATCACAGCTGGATTTCCGTCAAAAAGGCTCTCGGGGATTGACTCAAGCTTGGTGCAGCTTTCAAAAACACTGACGAAACTGCTTGCATCAGCGCAACTCCTGAAAAGGTTCTGAGGAATCTGCGTTATGGATGTTGCAGAGAAAGTTTTGTTAAAAGATTCGGCGTTTTTGCAGTACAGGAATAGCTGGTCAGGGATTGCTGACAGAGAGTGACATTTGCTGAATGTACCATTAAAACTCTTGACATTGTTACAATCCTTGAACAGGCTTCCCGGTATCTCCTCTATAGCCTCACAATTTGCGAAGGTATTTTCGAAACTCATCGCGTTCGTGCAGCCCTTGAAAAGACTCTCCGGTATCGATCTCAAGTTAAGACAACCGTTGAACATATCGTTAAACGAGGTCAGGTTCTGGAAGGCAAGTTCTGAGTCTCCGGATATTTCCTCCAGGGATACACAATTCTGGAATGAAATCAGTGTGGCCTCAAGATTGCCCCATTGTATCACTTGTCTGAGATAGTTCAGATCGTTAGCCTTGAGAAGGTATGTATCTATCCTGCTGGCACTGCCGGAGATTCTGATGTCGTAATATTTCGCAATGTGGTCATACTCATGGCTTATCGGTGCGGAAGAAGCAACATTGCGTGTCACATGCTCTGCGCTTTTACCGTCACCCCAGTCTATGAACAGGTCGACCTCGCCGAAAATCGGCAGGATTGCCTTGTATCCGTTGAGATTTGTCATGCTGCCTCTCAATACCATTTCCTTCTTGACGTCGGTAGCAGGAGAAAGCTGGCGGACCGCTACTATTCCGTATTCCTCGTCCCCGTCCGGAGAGCAGAGAATGATTTCCGCACTGCGTTCTTCTCCCTCATTTTTAGTCAGTTCTACGGAAAGCGTGTATTTGTAGTCCTCCTTTTCGGTAAGAGTAAAACTCAGCCAGTCAATTTCAGCCGGGTCGGTCTTGACCATGAAATCTCTTGTGGACTCTATCCCCACCGACTGGCGGCCACCTTCGGAAGGAACGGTGAAACCGGTCTTGTCCATGCTGAAGACGGCTGAGGCCTGAATGATCTCGAAGCTGGTTGTATAACTGTTGAGCAGATCTGCCTTGTTGTCCTTGGGATATACGGTCAGCATTGCAGTCCTTGTCTTCTCGCTGTCGTTAGGCTCGACAAAAAGTTCGACATTGCCTTCGTATGAGTCGGCCTTGGTTTTAACCACTCTTACCCAATCGTCCTTGACATCAACCTCGAATTCAAAGTTGGCGGTGTAAGGTATCTTTATGGTGCCGCCGGCCGGTCCCACATTGAACACGTCTCCAACCGAGAACTTGCGCTCATAAAAGCTGAGCACCTTAAGGTCGTAGTGATTGTCCGCATCCGTGGCAAGAATGGTGATGACGCCATTGTCATAAATCGACGGACAGGTAATCTTCACCACTCCCCTGGTAGCCGAAATCATATCCACATAAGCCTTGAAAGAGCCGCTGGTCGTGATGGTGACGACTATGTCCGAAGTACCTCCCTTTACCTCGAATTCTACAGGAAGGGTCTCGCCTGCGCCAAGGCCCAGTTCAGTCCCGACTGACTCCATTGACGTGAACACCAGCTCAACAGGCTTGTACACAGGCACCCGGAAGGTCTTGCCGTCAGTGAGTTCAAATACCACATAATCCTCGCTGGACGTGTCCACACTCCTGAAGAAAGCGTCTCCGTCCTCGCCCTTCGCACCATCCTCGCCCGTTGCCTTTCCGAGCTTGGTCCAGCTTGTGCCGTTGTCCACCGACACGAACCACCATCCCTCATCTATCTTCAACTGAGGCGTGATGCCCGGCTTGCCCTGGGCACCGTCAACGCCCATGGAACCCGGCTCGCCCTTTTCACCCTTTTCGCCGTTGGCGCGCACCTTCTTTCCGTCCCGGAGAAGCCAGTTGCCGTCAAGGGTCCAGTACCAATTGCCGTCGGAGTCCTGCTTCAGGCCTATATCGGGAGTCTTTCCGTCAGCGCCTATTGAGCCGTCCCTGCCGTGATGGATGGTGATGGTTTCCGATTTCGTGAAGCTGATGGTATAACCCGTACCGTCATCCAAAGGCTTCACGCCGGTGACATAGTCCTTGTCCTGGATTGCGTCGATTATGGTCTGAATCGAAACGATGTTGTCGTTCAGCCTGCTGCAAAGCTGCTCAAGCTTTTCTATGCGGCCGGAAAGCTCGTCAACCTCGACATGGAGCTCGTCAATCTCGCCCTGGAACGCGTCTGTGCATCCGGTAAGGGCAATAGCTGCAAAAAGCGGAAGAAAAATTTTCTTGTAGTTCATATCAATGTGACAGGTTATCGTTTGTGTTGTCAAAGCCCTTCGTCCTCTTCCTGCCTGTTCAGACCGTAGGCTTTGATGAGAGCGGAAATCTCTGGATCCAGGTTGCCTCTGAATATGAAGGCGGAGTTCTGGTTGCATGCGTCAAGATAGCACTGCACCGCCTTCTGGGCGTCATTCATCCTGGAGTAGAGCACGGCAAGAAGGTAGTTCACCTCGGCAGTTCTCTTCATCGGCTCAAGTATCTCGAGGGCGCTGAGATTGCGGTCAAGGGCAACGTATGCGACAGCCGAGTTGAAATCCTTGTACGGTGCGAGAAGCCTGAGCGCTATGTTGTAGTCCATGTCCCTGAGCGCCTGGACTCCTGCCATATATACGGAGTCCAGGACGGTGGTGTTGACCGTATCCTTGACCATGCCCTTGCGGTGGAGGTAGAAATCGAAGCGCGTGGTTCTCAGGCGGGGGTAGAGCATGGTGCGGAGGTGGTTGTAGAAGCCTTCCTTCTGGAGCATGCTTTCCCTGACGTCGAGGTCTTCGGTATCGGTCACCTCGCTGTATCTTGACTTCATGCCTTCTGTGAGTATGGTGTCCCTTATCACAAGCATGTCCAGCATCTGCCAATTCTCGCCCATGCTACGGCTGATGAAGGGGATTTCCCTAGCCTCATACCGGCTCACCTTGCCGGACTCGTCTATGTGCATGCCGTATTCGAAGGCGAGGGAATCCTGAAAGTCCTTCATGTAACGGCTCATGTATGCTGCAATCGACTCACTGCGAAGCTTGGAGAGCTTGTTGTTCGCCGCAACCTTGCCTTCGGGCGAGGCGAAGGATACCACGACTATGGAATCGAGGTCGTAGGACGTGTTCCGGATAAGCTCGGAAAGATTGTTCTGTATGCGGCCTATCTCCTCCCTGTTGTTGCTGAGCTCAAGGTCCACTTCGCTCTTGCCGACTGCGAAGTCCACATAACATGCAGTATTGGCCTCAACCCTTCTCTCTATGACCTTTGTGATGTACCTCTCGGTGTTGTCTGCAAATGCGGACAGTGAGCTGATATAGAAGGTGAGCGGAGAGGTGGAAGGTATCTCGTAAAGTTTCTTGTCCTGCTCCCAGATGTCTCCGGAAAGCACGATGTCAACCCTGCGGAGGCGCGGGCGGGTATTGATGGTCTGGATGTACTTGTACACGAAGGCGCCCTGCGGGTCCACCATCACCGTGTCGAGGCGTATGCCCTCGCTCACAATCGGAGCCTTCACATACTTCCTGTACTTGTCGCCTACCATGGACTTGCGGCGGTTGTTGAGCGAAACGGCGAACTTGTTCGTGTAGTGGTCAATCGCATCCTGCTGGCTTATGCCGTAGCAGGTCTGGAAATCCTCGTCCGAAACAATCGTGGAGTCCGTCTTGAAGGAATATATCTCAGGCATGTTGCGCTGGAGGAAAAGCTCCAGCTGGTCAAGGTCTATGAAACGGGTGGTGTCAGAGACTATTCTGGACAGGAATTTCTCGTACTGCTGGTAACCCTTGAGCTGGGCCTTGCGGTAAGTCTGGCCGGTGATGACGACGGGGTCAAGGCGCAGGCTGTCGTCAAGGATGAACATGTCCGGGTAGAAGCGAAGCTGCCACCTGCTGTCCTGCATGGTCTCCGGAACCACTATGTCAAACGCCAGGTCGACCTTCCCGTGATGCTCGGAGATGTTGCGGAAACGTGCAGTCACCACCGCGGCGTCGATGACCTCAGTGGCCACCATCTCTCCCGACTCGTCGTCGCGGACAGCTTTCATGATCAGATACTCGTTCCCTTCTTCGTCTTTTATGGTAAGGGTGTCCTTGATAGCCTTTTTTGCCTCTATTTCCGGAAGGTAGTTGACTTCGTCGCTGAGGTTAAGTCCGGCATTGGGAGCCTCGCCGGTCTGCAGTCTCGACAGCTTTTTCTGAGTGGCGCATGAGGAAACCAGAAGGAAGGCCGCCAAAGCCGCCGCCGAAACCGGGATAGTCAGTTGCTTCATAAAAAAGAAAAAGGATGCCCTCCAACGGACATCCTGCGATAAGTTACTTCAGCTTCTCAACAGCCCTGCGCACCCGGCCCATAGCCTCGACCAGTTTCTCATCCGAGGTCGCATAAGAGAACCTGATGCAGCAGGGAGCTCCGAATGCGGCGCCGCTGACGCTGGCAACGAGGGCTTCTTCAAGCAGGTACATGGCGAGGTCGTCCGCGTTTGCTATGACCTTCTCTCCAGCCTTCTTCCCGAACAGGGCGGAAACTTCGGGAAAGATGTAGAATGCTCCGTCTGGCACGGTCACGTTGAAGCCCGGAATCTCCTTTGCCAGCCCGACTATCAGGTCACGCCTTCTTTCGAAAGCCTTGCGCATATCCTCGACGCAGTCCTGAGGCCCGTCGTATGCCGCCTCGGCAGCTTTCTGGGCAATTGAAGAACAGTTGCTCGTATATTGTCCGTGGAGCTTGCCCACAGCCTTTGCAATATGGAGCGGAGCGGCACAGTAACCTATCCTCCATCCCGTCATGGCATAAGCCTTCGACACGCCGTTGATCACGACCACCCTGTCTTTGAGTTCAGGGAAACTTGCGATGGATACTGTCTTGCCCACATAGGTGATATGCTCGTAGATTTCGTCCGAGAGAACGATTATGTCGGGATACTTTGCAAGCATGGCGGCGATGGACGCGAGCTCTTCACTGCTGTAAACGGATCCGGTGGGATTGCTTGGGGAGCAGAGCATGAGCGCCTTGGTCTTGGGGGTGATGGCTGCTTCAATCTGCTCGGCGGTCACCTTGAATTTCTGCTCGGGACCTGCGTAGATGGTCACCGGCACACCTTCGGCTATCTTGACCATCTCCATATAGCTTACCCATGCAGGTACGGGAATGAGAACCTCGTCTCCCTTGTTGACTATGCTGAGAATCACGTCGCAGAGCTCTTGCTTTGCTCCGTTACCTATCACAATCTGGGCAGGCGTAAAGTCAAGTCCGTTTTCCCTCTTGAGCTTGCGGCACACGGCCTCCCTGAGGGACAGATAGCCCGGAACCGCGGTATAGAATGAAAAATTTCCGTCAATCGCCTTCTTGGCAGCTTCCTTGATATGGTCAGGGGTGTTGAAATCCGGCTCTCCGACGCTGAGGCTGATGACGTCGAGGCCTGTTGCCTTGAGGTCGGCCGCTTTCTGGGACATTGCGAATGTGGCTGATGGGGAGAGCGCCATCACTCTTTGTGATATCTTTTCCATTGCTGTTTCTGTTACAAAGTGCAAATATATTGTTTTGCATGGAATTGCGGACGATTTTCCGGGCAAAAAAGTCGCATCGTTGCGTCAGTGTCGGGAACTTGGCTTATCTTTGCGGAATATGAAGGCGACATTCAAAATAGAATATCATACAAGATGGGGAGAGAGCCTGTGTCTTGTGGCACAGGACAGAAAATTCCCGATGGAATGGGGAGACGGTGACGTCTGGAGCGTCACGCTGCCAAGGTGCACTGCGGCAGACCTTGCCGACCACAGCTACGTGGTCATGGAAAACGGCCTTATTGTCCGCACCGAATGGAAGCACCACAAGACCGTCCTCGCCTCGGGCATGCGCAGGGCGGACATAGTTGACAACTGGATTGACTGTCCCATACCCGGCTGCCCGTTCACGCGCGAACACCAGAATCCGCGCTTCGACATACCTGGATTCAGGGGTGCCGGAACGGCCGTCCCCGTCTTCTCCCTCCGCAGCAGAACGGGTTTCGGCATAGGCGAGTTCAACGACCTCCGGCCCCTTGTTGACTGGGCAGCTGCCACGGGTCAGTGCATGCTCCAACTCCTGCCGGTGAACGACACCACCCGCAAGGGAGAATGGACGGACTCATATCCCTATAGTCCGGTTTCTTCATTCGCTCTTCACCCCCTGTACATGAACCTCCAGGCCCTGGGCGTGCAGCAGACCGCAAGCTTCCTCGAAGAGCAGGAGGCCCTCAACGCGCTGGATGAGATCGACTATCCCCGCGTATTCAAGGCAAAGACGAAATATCTGCGCCAAGCCTTCCTTGAAAGAGGGGGAAAGGACATGAAAACCGCCGCTTTCAGAAAATTCCGCAAAGAGAACGCAGGGTGGCTGGAAGAATATGCCGGGTTCTGCTCAAAAAGAGACAGCCTCGAGCCGGATTACTACTGCTGGATGCAGTACCACCTCGACCTGCAGTTCGGCACGGTGGCGGACTATGCGCGCAACAGGGGCGTGTCCCTCAAGGGCGACCTCCCTATAGGCGTGAGCGGGGACAGCGCGGAAGCATACTGGCATCCGGAACTTTTCAACCTCGACTCCAGCGCCGGCGCACCGCCCGATTTCTTCTCTGCCGACGGCCAGAACTGGGGCTTCCCGACGTACAACTGGGACGAAATGGCAAAGGACGATTACGCCTGGTGGAAGTCCCGCCTCCGCAAGATGGCCCGCTATTTCGACGCGTTCCGCATAGACCACATACTGGGCTTTTTCCGCATCTGGGAAATTCCCCTGACCCAAAAGAGCGGCATGTTCGGCCACTTCAACCCAGCCCTGCCCTACACGAAGGAGGAAATCGCAGCTGCCGGGCTCCCTCTCGACCCTCTTTTCCACGAGGATCCGCGCAACCCTGGCCTCTATCAACCTCTGATTAGTCCCAAGGCCGGCCATCTCCCACTCTGGCAGCAGGAACGCTTTGGAGCGTTCTACAACGACTTCTTCTTCCATCGTCACAACGAGTTCTGGAGAATCAACGCGGAACGCAAGCTCCCTGAACTGCTCGGAGCCACGGGCATGCTGGCCTGCGGCGAAGACCTCGGAATGGTGCCGGACTGCGTGCCTGGCGTCATGGAGAGGGAAAGGATACTGACGCTGGAGATGAAGCAGATGGACAAAAACCGTCCGTGGCCAGCGCTCAGCGTGTGTGCAAGTTCGTCGCATGACATGGAAACCCTCCGCATGCAGATGGACCATGACCCCGAGCCATGGGAGTGCGAAAAGATGCTGCGAGAGTATCTCGATTCATGCTGCATGCTCGCAATCTTCCCCATTCAGGACTGGCTGGCCCTCGACGGCAATCTCCGACGCGCGGACAGGATGCGGGAAAGAATCAACGACCCCGCCAACCCCGCGCACAAGTGGCGTTTCCGCCTGCACCTGACGGTTGAGGAACTTCTGGCTTCAAAGGGGCTCAATGCCACCATATTTGAAATGATAAAAAGCAGCGGAAGACAATTTGACTGATTTTTATCGAATTTTGAGCAAATTTTTGTCACAATTGTTACATGACCTTCTCTAACTTAGCGAAAAATCTGAATAATTGTGAAAAACACTTTTGTGATTCTAATGCTGGCTCTTGCCTGTGCAGGTTCAGCATTCGCAGCAGACAAGGACTCTGAGTCCTCCCCCGAAATCAGACGGTCAAGAATAGCCTGGGACAGGTCTACTATTACCAAGGTTATGCAGCCTGGCAATTACGGAAGAATACGCGACCTGGGCAAAGGCCACCTCATAGCCGTTGCCAGCTCCGGAACAGGGATAGGATTCACTTCCAGCCATGACAACGGACTGACATGGGAAAAGCCCAGGATAATAGTACAGGGCAGGAAGGAACTCACTATGTCTGTTCCTGAAATCATTCAGTTGAAAAACGGCAACCTACTTCTCACCTACAACCCCCGTCCGGCACAACCCAACGACAACGTCAACCTGAAATACGGCATACGCGCAAGAATAAGCTCCGACCTCGGCCAAACTTGGAGTGACGAGATTTTCGTATTTGACGCCCAGCATTATAAGCGCCAGGGCTGTTGGGAGCCTTTCGCGCTTGAGCTTCCGTCCGGGCAGATTCAGATTTTCTTCGCTAACGAAAACGATTATCCCGACTCCAACGACCAGAACATAAGCATGTGCCGCTCCTTTGACGGAGGCTACACCTGGAGCGAAACGAAGATGGTCAGCCAGAGGAAAAAATCCCGTGACGGCATGCCTGTCGCCCTTTACCTGAAAGAGTCGGGAGAAACCATAGTGGCAATAGAGAATAATGGCTTCCCCGGTCACACCGGTCGCATGCAGCCGGCCATAATACGCCTCCAGAAAAACTGGAAAGGTCCTTTCGTGGGTTTCGACAGCCCATACCGGGAATACGCTCTCGCGGAACCCCTTGACAGGATTGACAATGCCGGGGCCCCATATATCTGTCGAGCGCGCACGGGCGAGGTCCTGCTTTCCTATCAGGGCACGGAAAACCGCGACGTCCCTCTGCTTCCGAATAAACTGAAGAGCATAGACAACACTCAGGAAATGTTTGTTGCCGTTGGTGACTCGGCCGGCAGGGGCTTCACCAACAGAAGTACACCTTTCTCACTGCCTTTAGGTCCCGGTCTCGACGACAAAAACGGGTACAAGGCCCACTGGAATTCCCTGACCTCGCTGAAAAGCGGGGAGATTCTGGCCGTCACGTCAAGCAACGCGTTCGAATACCCCAAAAGCGGTGTCTTCTCCATCAAGGGATATCTCATGGCTGACGAAGCTCCCGCCAGAAAAACGGTGAAACTCGACGGCTTCGCCAATGAATGGAAAGGCGCCTGCCCTTCTGCAGCAATAGCCCAGAAACTCAGTTCGCGGCTCTATACCTATGTGGCGAAAGACTCGGATAACCTGTATTTCACCTTCGTCGCAAAAGGTCTCACGGAGCTTGCCGAAGCCTCTGCAAAGGTTCGGAAGGGCTTCGAACTTCACCTCTCCCCTAAAGGAAGCAGCGACATGCTGCATGCGAGCATATCATTCAAGGCGAAACTGCAGGTTACAGGCAACGGAGCATTCGTGGATGATTTTTCGGGAGCCGGAAGACTTGACCCCGACGGATCGGAGTTCGTGTTCGAGTGTTCCATGCCCCTGAAAGACTTCGGCGATGCGAAAGAAATCATGTACACGCTGAAACTCTTCGACACAGTGGACGGTACCTATCAGTCCGAGGACATACCCGGAGCCGATCTGGCCGACAAGAGCACCTGGCTCAAGATTCTTCTTTAGCGCCAGTCGCGCACGGCATGCGGTTATTGACCAGCAAGACAAAGAATAACCAATAAGCATATGAACAAAGCGTTTTTTCATCTGATGTGCCTTTCGGCTCTGGCGCTGACTTTAGCAGGCTGCGCCTTGGACGAAATCGTCTATCCCGAAGGCAGCTCCGATGTTGCGGCGACCTATCTGGAACTGGACAAGCTCTCAGAAAGCCCCGTCACATTGAGTAGCATTGGCGGCACTTACACCCTCAAGGTCTGCTGCCGGCAGAAATGGACCTTGACAACGTCGTCTACATGGTGTTCCACCTCTACAAAGCAGGGGCTTATGTACACTCAGGTTCCCATCTCCTTTCAGGACAATCCAAAGGATACGGAGCGGGAGGCCCTGTTTACCTTCACGGAGAACGAGACGGGAAACGTCCATGTTCTCAGCATCATCCAGGAAGCGGCCGAGACAAAACTGGCCACAAACGAGTCTGAATTTGCTTTCGGACTGGCGGGCGGAACGAAAAGTTTCGAACTCATAACTAATTCCACAGACTGGAAAGCGGAAATCAGGGGCAGCCAGGGCTCTGACGCCTCTTGGCTTACACTCAGCCGCCTGTCCGGTGATGCATCCGTAAAACTGGACCTGACCGCGGGTATGAACAAAACCGGAGCCACACGCAGTGCAGACATAATACTCACCGCCGGAGACAAGACCGTCATCGTGAAGGTGACTCAGGATGCCGTGTTTGCAACCCCTGCCATATCGCTTATTTCTGACAACGAGTTCAGAATAGAGTGGGATGACATTCTGGGAGTCGGTGGCTATTCGGTAGAGGTGTCAAGCAATGAAGACTTCTCCGAAATCGTGGCAGGCGCCGAGGTTTCATCAGCCGAACATAGCTTCGACCTCGCCACACTCACATATAAGGACAACTACGTGGGCAAGGTCTGGATAAGACTTGTCGCCACCATGGGTGACCAGTCCAAGAGCAGCAACGTCGTGACCGAGCACAACTACTTCTCGCAGGACAGTGGAGACGGCACTGCGGACAGCCCGTACAGGATAGCCAACGCAAGGCATCTCATGAATGTCGCCAAGGCCTTGAATGCAAATTTCCTCCAGACTGCGGACATTGACCTTTCGGGACTTGCCTTCATCCCTATCCACTCTTATCAAGGCAGTTCCACCGATGCGAGCGGAAACACGTCCGTCACTCTGGAAGGTGACCTGGAGGGAGTATATGACGGCAACGGGAAGACCATAAGCAAGCTTACCATCAACAGGCAGTCCGAGGTCAGGATAGGTCTCTTCGCGGGAATCGCCGCCAGCGGCGAGGTGAAAAACCTGAAGATAGTCAATCCTGACATCAAGGGAAAATTCAAGGTTGGCGCGGTGGCCGGTGTATCCAACGGCAAGGTGACTAACGTCAGGGTAGAAGGCGGCAAGGTGTTCAGCAACGAGGGCGAGGGCGGTACGCTTTCGGCTACGGGCGGAATCGTCGGCCGTGCTAACAGAGGAGCCATAAGAGGCTGCAGCAATTCCGCCGAGGTATATGCCAACATCGGCGGTGTAGGTGGGATCGTTGGCCAGACGAGCCTCGCGGCGGTAAGCGTCACTATCGAGAACTGCATCAACAAAGGTTATGTCCATTACGAAACCAAGACTCCCGCGGGCGGCATAGTCGGAGAGGCGGTGGGTTCAGCAAACGAGACAAAGGATAATTTCCTTACCATAAGGAATTGCCGGAACATGGGCGAAATCGCCGGAACCAAGCAGGCCAACAACCAGGTCGGGGGCATAGTCGGCAGGGTAGCGTTCCCTGTCAAGATCCAGAATTGCTGGAACGAAGGCAAAGTGACGGCTGTCGGATCTGCGGGCGGAATGGTGGGCCGAATGAGTTCCACCGCTCCAAGGGAGGTTACCAACTGCTTGAACGAGGGGGAAATAATTTCCACTGGAACCAACGTGGACAACAGCAATGCCGCCGGAATGGTTGCGACCGTCATGGGTAATGCCGACTTCATCATGACGAATTGTCTCAATGTCGGGACTCAAACTGCCACATCGAAAAGCCGGAGCGGGCTTATCCACCGCAACGACAATGCCAATGTAAAGTTATTTATAACAGGCTGTTATTCACTCGACAAGGATAACATCAGACAAGAAGCGAACGCACCGGCGAATGCAAAGATTGTCGCCAAGCCCGGGTATGAAAATATAGGTGACGACAAGGCAAAACTTCAGGCCACATACACCGGCTGGGACTTTAATGACAGTTGGGAACTTGTCAATGGCAAATATCCTACCTTGAAAGGTCTTCCAACAGAATAAAGGCGAGAGATATGAAAAGAATAACAACATATAAGGTAGCTGTCGCCATCCTATGCCTGTTGTCAGGAATGCAGACGGCAATGGCTCAGACCAAGTCAATCAAGGGAGTTGTCGTGGACGAGTCCCAGACACCGGTAATAAGTGCGACTGTACAAGTCAAGGGCACGGACATCTGGTCCGTTTCCGACAACAACGGAAAATTTGAACTAAAAACCGCCAAAAACGGAATGGTTATGGTTTCCTGCATCGGCTATGAAACCGTTCTTGTTCCCGCAGAAGCGGGTAAGGAAGTCACCATTGTACTCAAGGAAGAAAGCCAGAATCTGGAAGAGTCCGTGGTAATAGGTTATGGTGCAGTCCGCAAATCCGACCTCTCGGGAGCCGTAGCCGCAGTGGAACTCAAGGGCGAGGCCGAAACCATGCCAATAGTTTCCGCAGACCAGTTCCTACAGGGACGCATCGCCGGTGTGAACATCACCTCCAACAGCGGCGCTCCGGGCGCTGCCATGAACATTCAGATCCGTGGCGTCTCCACACTTTCCGGTGACACAGCCCCACTCTACGTGGTTGACGGCTTCCCTATTGAGGCATCCGCGTCCACCGTTCCCGGTGGCATAGCCGAACTCAATAGCCAGCCGACTATGAACCCTCTCGCGGCCATAAACCCTAACGACATAGAGTCCATCCAGGTACTCAAGGACGCATCGGCGACCGCCATCTACGGCTCGCGCGCGACCAATGGTGTTGTCATGATTACAACAAAGAAGGGAAAGGAGGGCAAGGCCAACATCAACTACAATTTCCGCACGGACATTTCTCAAGTTGCAAAGTATTACAACCTGCTGAACGCCTACGAGTATGGCCTCTTCGAGAATGAACTGGACCGGACGGCCAACGGCTTCGACATCAGCGGAAACGTTCTCCCGACCTCGGGCAACGTCAAGAACTCTGAGGCCACTCTGGAAAAGTACAAGACCTATTCCACAGATTGGCAGAGACTCATGTACAGGACTGCTTATTCATACGACCATCAGCTTTCGGTGAATGGAGGTTCAGAGAGCGTGCAGTATAATGCATCCCTGGGTTATACCGACCAACAGGGCATCATCATGAACACTGGGCTCGAGCGCTACGCCTTCCGCCTGGGAGTCATGGCAAAGCTTTCAAAGAAACTCACCCTCAGGGCCAACTCCAGCTACACCATCACTTCACAACAGCAGACCAGCCACTCGCAGGCTGCCAGCATGAACCAGATGATACGCAGAATCCTAACCACCAAGCCTTACCTCATGCCTGGAGACAAGATTTATGAGGATGAGGACGTGGCCTATGTGGCTGCCGACAACCCTTATGTGATGGCAACGGAACTCAAGGACAACATGAAGCAGAAGTTCGCGCTTGCCAACGCCTCCCTTACCTATGTCATAATCCCGGGTCTCTCAGCGAAGGCCGGTTTCAACTTCAATGGCAATTCGGGCTCGAGATACACTTACTATCCTATAGGGACCAATGCCGGCAACCAGTACAACGGAATGGCCTTCCGTGCAGAAAGCGACCGCCAGAACATGGTGATGGAAACCACTGTTAACTACGACAAGAAAATCAGAAAGAGCCACAGAATCAATGCCGTGATTGGTTATACCTATGAGGACCGCCAGAACACGACCCTCTCCGTACAGGTCGGAGATTTCACAAACAACGACCTTCTCTACAATGCCATAGGAGAGGCGACCAACACCATAGCCAAGGGCAGCAACGTGGTCAGAACAAAGATGTCGTCCTTCATAGGTAGAGTGAATTACACCCTGCTGGACAAGTACATCTTCACAGCTACCGGACGCTATGACGGCTCATCCATTCTTGCACCTGAAAACCAGTGGGCATTCTTCCCCTCTGCAGCTTTTGCATGGAGAATCAACCAGGAACCTTTCCTGAAGAGCGTGAAGGAAATCTCCAATATAAAGCTACGTCTCAGCTACGGTCTCACCGGCAACCAGAACATAGGTTTTGCCGCGCCATACGCTATAATGAACCACGTAAGGGGCTACATAGGCGGAGAGGTCGTGCACGGCATCTCCAACGGCTCGCTTCCAAGCCCCGACCTCGGGTGGGAGAACACCAAGACCTACAACGTTGGTCTTGACCTCGGTTTCTTCAAGAATAGGTTCCGCATCACTGCCGACGCTTATCGCAGGGACACCGACAATATGCTCATGAACTTCGGCATACCTCAGTCTTCGGGTTACAACACCATAGCTCTCAACGCCGGTCAGATACGCAACCAGGGCGTAGAGGTGGAAGTGGGTGCCGACATTCTCACCAAAGCCGTCAAGTGGAGCGTGGGCGGAAACATCTATCTCAATCGCAATAGGGTAATTGATCTCGATGACAACGAGATGCTCGGCCAGGTATATCTTGCCGGAGGCGGGGTATTCAACTCATCCATACACATCACCAGGGAGGGCTATCCTATAGGTTCCTTCTACGGCTATGTCGTGGATGGCGTATACCAGAACGAGGCCGAGGCCAAGGCTGCGCCTTTCGACTCTCCGCAGGCAACTCCGGGTTCGCTCAGATACAAGGACATCAGCGGTCCGGACGGGCTTCCTGATGGTCAGATTACGGCAGACGACATGACCATTATCGGCTCTGCCGAGGCCCAGTTCAACTATGGCTTCAACACCGATCTCAGCTGGAAGGGCTTTACTCTCTCTATGATTTTCACGGGACGGTACGGCAGCAAGATCGCCAACCTCAACCGCTATTTCCTCGACTCATACACCGACACAAACGACAACATCAGGCTCGAGGCCTGGGAAGGAAGATGGCAGGGAGAAGGCACAAGCAACTTCTTCCCGGCAGTGGACGGCTCCAAGGGCGCATCCTACTTCGACAAGAGATTCTCAACCTTCCTGCTCGAAGATGGTTCATACTTCCGCCTTAAGAACCTTTCTCTGGCATACAAGTTCAGAATCAAGAAGTTGGCTTGGCTGAAGAGCATCAACGTATTCGGAACGGCAACCAACCTCTTTACCCTGACCAAATACTCCGGCTACGATCCGGAAGTCAGCATCACTCCCGGAGCCATGTCTCCTAATGTGGACTATGCAGCCTATCCTTCAAGCCGCACCTACTCCTTCGGTGTGAATCTCGGATTCTAAAATATAGCAGTCATGAAGAAAATACATATCATAGCAATCGGCATCCTCTGTGTTCTACCATCCTGCCTTGACGTCAAGATAGTGGACAGGGTCGAGAAGGAAAGCGGTTTTTACAAGACTGAGGACCATGCCAAGAGTGCAATCTACGCAACATACACAACGCTGACAGACTTTGCCTACCACAAGACGAACTGGCCACTGATTCTCTCCACCTACGAGGACGCCATGTTCTCGACCGGATCTGCTGTGCCGGCAACAGTTTCGAACAACACACATAATCCAAACTCCGGCCCGTGCGTCAACTTCTGGCCGACTCTCTACAATGGCATCAACAACGCGAACGAAATCATAGAGCGCGTTCCAGAAATAGAGTTCACGGACGCAAAGGAAAAGGAAAGAATCATAGCTGAGGCATACTTCCTCAGGGCCCTCTTCCACTATGACCTCGTTCGCCTGTACGGCGCCGTGAACGGCATCCCTCTGGTACTCAAGGCAACAACGGGCGTTGACGACGCATACAATCCGCAGGTTCCGAAGGAGGATGTCTATGCACAGATTATTGAGGACTTTAGGTACGCTGCTGGTGAGAACGAGGACGGCTCGACCAGGTTGCCTCTCAAATCTGAGTCAAGATATGTGGTAGGCAGGGCCTCGAACGGCGCAGCACATGCCTTCCTCGCCGAGGTTTATCTCACCCTCGGACAGTGGCAGAACGCTGCAGACGAGGCTGAGTACGTCATCTCTTCCAGCCAGTATTCACTTGTGGAAAACTACCAGAATCTCTGGGATGTGGAGCAGGAATCGGAAGCCCGCAAGGAGCATATCTTCTTTGTGCCTTTCTTCCGCGACAAGGACGCTCTCGCCGACAATTCGCTCGGCTCGAACATCGCCCATCTCTTCAATCCGAACGGAGTCATACCTGGCGGAAAAAGCGTTTCTGGCAACCCTTACGGCAAGGGCGCGAGCAACCACAAGGTGCAGAAATGGTTCATAAAAATCTTCCAGGACGACACTGAAAACCTCGGTTTCAGCGACCCTAAAGTCAACGCGTCATCAGATGTCAGTAAGCTGGTTTCCAAGGATTACCGCATCGAGGTAAGCTTCTGGAGGCAGTACCAGACCAAGAACAACACCACTCTCGAACTCGGAGACATCAAGAACGTCTATCCCGCAACGGGGTCAGGTCAGGAAAATCTCGGTTATATACGCAAGTACATAGACCCTAACGGCATCAACAACAGAACGAACGAGAACGACATGCCTCGTCTGAGACTTGCCGACATGTATCTCATCAAGGCCGAGGCCCTCAACGAGCTTGGTGACTACGGAGGAGCATGCAGGGCCATAGACGTGATACGCGAGCGTGCGAGGAAGGCCAACGGAAGCGGGCGCAGCTATCCAAAATACATAGGATCCGACCGAGAAGACAACATAGGGAGAACTCTGACGAAACAGGAATTCCGCTGGCTGGTGTTCATGGAGCGCGGCCTCGAGTTTGCCGGCGAGCAGAAAAGATGGTTCGACCTCATCCGTATGAAATATGACGACAGCAGGGATATGTACGACTACATGATGGACACCTACATCCCTTCACTTCCGGCATCCGACGTCAACAAGCAGGGCGTGATGGCAGCAAGGAAGAAGTACTTCCCTATCCCGTTCAACGAGGTTTCCCGCAACAAGGGTATACAGCAGAATCCGGGATACTAGCGGCTTATGCCAGGGTAATTCTGGACAGGAGTGTACCAGATGCCGACAGGGAATTCGATTTCGGGCTCCACAAAAGTGCGGGTCGCCTCCTTGTTGTAGAGGTCTATCATGAACTGGAGATGCTGTTCATGCTTGTCTCTGACATTTCGGAGCTCGGTCGGATCCTTGCGGATATTGTACATCCTCCATTCTGCCTCCTTGTTCTCCTGAACAATCTTGAAATCGCCACGGCGGAGCATCTTGTTGCCTTCGTGCTCGACAATCACGACTCTGTCCTCAGGCAGCGCGTTGCCTTTCAGTATAGGTAACAGAGACTGGCCCTCCATCTTAGGCACCATGTTTCCGTCGCGTCTTTTAGGGTATGTCGCGCCGGTAAGCTCCACCAGAGTTGCCATTATGTCAGTGATATGTCCGTAATTGTATTTGTCTATGCTGCCCTTGACATCCTCCGGGATTCCGTCACCCCAAGACATGATGAGCGGGGTGTTGCAGCCGCCTTCGTGGCCATGGTGCTTATAGAGGAAATACGGCGTGTTCGCCACGTCAGCCCAGGCTGTACCAAGGAAAACGGTACTGCCGGCCTGTCCGGGCTTCCTGCCGTTGCACTTGCCGTAGATTCCTCCCTCAGCATTGCCTCCGTTGTCTGAGAGCACGATGAAGAGAGTGTTGTCGTATTCTCCTATTTCCTTGAGATGGGAGATTACTTTGCCTATGTTCTTGTCCGTCTCTTCTATGACAGCTGCGTAGATAGCCATTATGAGGTCCTGCCTCTCCCTATCTTCCGGAGTCATCTCCTCCCAATCCATTACCTTGGGGTTTCGGGGAGTTAGCATATTCCTGTCGAAAAGACCCATCTCCACCTGCCTCTTGTATCGCTCGTTCCTTACCTCATCCCATCCAGCCGCATACTTACCCCTGTATTTTGCTATGGTCTCGGCCGGGGCCTGGAGAGGGAAATGGGCAGAGTTCATGGCGAGATACCAGAAGAAAGGCTTATCCTGACCGACAGCCTCGTCCACATACTTCAGACCTTCATCTGTCCAGAGGTCCGTGCTATACCATTTTTCCGGCAGGGAAGGGTCGTCAAAGCGCAACTTTTCATCGTTTCGGAAAATCCATCTCTTCTTCTCGTCTTTCTCCTGTTCGGCAGAGGGCTTGTCGTCAGAAAAATAGAAGCCTCCCACAGGGGCGTTGAGGCTGCGGTCGAAACCCCTGCGTATAGGGGTGGCTCCGAGAAACATTCCGATATGCCACTTTCCTGTCATGATGTTGAAGTAGCCGGCAGAGCGCAGCACTTCAGGTATGAACGCATTTGTCTCGTTGGCGTAACCCTGATAGTGTTCATAGCCCGGAACCTTGTTGAGGGCGCCGCAACCTGCCTGGTGAGCGTAAAGTCCCGTCATGAGAGAGCAGCGCGTAGGGGCGCTGCGGGCCATGTTATAGAAGTTCCTCATGCGGACTCCGTTCTCTGCGAGGGCATCGATGTTAGGGGTGGGAATCTCGGATCCGTAGCATCCGAGGTCTGAATAGCCGACATCATCAAGAAGAATTAGAACGATGTTGGGCTGCTTGTCAGCAGCGGCTGCCATACCCGGCCCAGCTCCGAGGGCGGAAAGCATCATGATTGCGGTTTTCTTGTTCATATATGTGGTTCGGCCTGTAAGAAGAGGCAACTTATACAAAGTTAGGAAAAATTGCAGCCCATAACAAAAAAGAGAGCAACCAGATGGTTACTCTCACGGAGCGGAAAACGAGACTCGAACTCGCGACCCCGACCTTGGCAAGGTCGTGCTCTACCA
>JABUTS010000211.1 GCA_021443565.1 Bacteroidales bacterium
CCCGCGAGGATGCGGTTCTGCTGGCTGAGAAGTTCGAGGGCAAAATATACGCCCTTCAGTTCCCTGCCTTCTATCTTGAGATCCCTTGCATCGGGAGTTCCGGTGCAGATTGCATAGGCCTCATAACCTCCGGGCAGATTCTGACAGTCTATCTCCTCGCCATATAGGAACTTTATGCCTTCGGCTTCGAGTACTCTCATCCGTCGGTCTATGACTGATTTGTTCAACTTGAAATTTGGTATGCCGAAGCACAGCAGGCCTCCCGCAGCCTCCCGTTTCTCAAATACTGTCACGTCATAACCTTTCCGGTTCAGCTGGCAGGCTGTCGAAAGACCGGCGGGGCCCGCTCCTATTACAGCCACCTTGTGGCCGTTGCGGGTATAGGTGTTTGCCGACACATAACCTTCCAGAAAAGCCCTTTCGATTACCGAGCACTCGTTCTCCCTGCAGGTCACAGGCTCGCCGGCAGACAGGTTAAGCACGCAGCTTTTCTCACACAATGCCGGGCATACCCGTCCGGTGAACTCCGGAAAGTCGTTGGTGAGTGTCAGTATCCTGTATGCTTCTTCCCATTTGCCCTTGTACACGGCATCCTGCCATTCCGGCTGCCTGTTTCCGAGCGGACACGCCCAGTGGCAGAACGGTACGCCACAATCCATGCATCTGGATGCCTGGCCCTGGCGGTCTCTTGTATTCAGGGTCTGTTCGACTTCACCGAAATCCCGGATGCGGTCCTCAATCGCACGGTACCCGGCCTCTTTGCGCGGTACCGTCATAAATGCTTTTGGATTTCCCATAATTCTCTGTTATTCAGCCTTTATCTCAGCAATCTTATTCTGAAGTTTCCTCAGCTGTTCTTCCTGAAGCACTCGTTTATATTCAATTGGAATCACCTGTATGAACTCTCCGACATAATGATTCCAGTCGTCAAGCATGGTGCGTGCCAGCTTGCTGCCCGTGTATAGCCAGTGTTTGCGTATGAGTTCATGCAGTTCGTTGCGGTAACCTGACTCCTCGATGAGACTGAGTTCGACCATGTCCATATTGCAGAAATAGTCGAAGTTGTGGTCGGGATCCCAAACATAGGCCATACCGCCGCTCATGCCGGCAGCAAAGTTGCGTCCCGTGCGTCCGAGCACAACCACCCTTCCCCCCGTCATATATTCGCAGCAGTGGTCACCGGCGCCCTCTACCACGGCGATTGCGCCGGAATTGCGCACGGCGAACCTCTCGCCTACACGACCGTTGATGAACAGTTCGCCGGCAGTCGCGCCGTACAGACCGGTATTCCCGGCTATGATATTCTCCTCAGCCTTGAAATTGCTGCGCATCGGAGGCATGATCGAGATGCGTCCGCCTGAGAGTCCCTTCCCGAAATAGTCATTGGTTTCTCCTTCGAGCCTTATGTTGACACCCTTGGCAAGGAAGGCGCCCAGCGACTGACCGGCAGAACCTCTCAACCTGATATTTATAGTAGAGTCCGGCAGCCCTTTTTCGCCATATTTCACTGCTATGCAGCCCGAAAGCATGGCTCCGAATGCACGGTCTGTGTTCTTTATGGCATAGTCAAGACTTATTTCCCTGCCGTTTTCAATGGCAGACGACGCTTCGGCAAGAAGTTCAAAATCCTTTACCCCGGTCACCTTCGAATATGGCCTGCCGTCCCAATGCAGGCATTCCTCCGTTCCTTCTACCCTGTGGAGCAGTTTCGAGAAGTCGAGGGAAGAGTATTTTGCACCCTGACCGGCAGCTTTCAGCTGTATCAGTTCGGTATGTCCTATTATCTCGTTCAGGCTGCGAAAGCCCATCTCGGAGAGATATTCCCTGACCTCCCTTGCGAGGAAGGTGAAGAAGTTCACCAGATACTCGCTGCGGCCGCGGAAGCGCTCCCTGAGTTCGGAATCCTGGGTTGCGACTCCGACAGGGCAGTTGTTGGTATTGCATTTCCTCATCATTACACAGCCGAGCACTATCAATGGCAGCGTTCCGAAACTGAACTCATCAGCACCCAGAAGGGCTGTCAAAATCACGTCGCGCCCATCCTTGAGCTGGCCGTCAGTCTGAAGCCTGACCCTGCCGCGAAGTCCGTTGAGCACAAGAGTCTGCTGCGTCTCGGCAAGTCCTATCTCTGGAGAAATGCCGGCAAATCTCATGGAAGACACCGGTGATGCCCCGGTACCGCCCTCTGCACCCGAAATCACTATCAGGTCGGCATTGGCCTTGGCCACACCCGCGGCAACCGTTCCAACCCCGCTCTCGGCAACCAGCTTGACACTGACCGCAGCCTTGGGATTGACGTTCTTAAGGTCGAATATCAGCTGTGCGAGGTCTTCTATTGAATAAATGTCGTGATGAGGGGGAGGCGAGATGAGGGAAATTCCGGCTATGGAATTTCTGGTCTTGGCTATGACTTCATTTACCTTGAAGCCCGGAAGCTGCCCGCCTTCTCCCGGCTTGGCTCCCTGTGCCACCTTTATCTGTATTTCCTCTGCATTGACGAGATATTCAGCCGTAACTCCGAAGCGGCCTGAGGCTATCTGCTTGGTCTTGGAACTGAGCGATACGCCGTCTATCTCAGTGTGGTAACGGGCGTTGTCCTCACCGCCTTCTCCGGTATTGCTGCGTGTGCCAAGTTTGTTCATGGCCAACGCAATTGCCTCGTGCGCTTCTATGCTGAGAGCTCCGAACGACATTGCCCCTGTCACAAAGTGTCTGACGATGCTTTCAACGGGTTCCACCTCGTCAATCGGTACCGGAACAGCTGCCTTGCGGAAATCGAAGAGGTCCCTGATGAAGATGGGAGTTTCCTTCTCGTCGACCTTGCGGGTGTACTCCTTGTATTTGCTGTAGCTTCCGATACGGGTTGCAATCTGGAGGGTTGAGATTGTCTCAGGATTCCAGGCATGGGCTATGCCATCCTTGCGATATGCAAACTGTCCGGAATTGGCAAGCATATCACCCTCCCTGAATTTTTCCGCCTCCTGCTGGAAACGCACTGCATCACGGGCTATCTCCTTCAATCCTATGCCTCCGACAGTGGAATGCTCCGTGCCGAAATAGGTTCTGAGCAGACTTTCGCCGAGCCCTATGCTCTCGAATATCTTGGCACCTCGATAAGAACGTATCGTGGATATGCCCATCTTCGACATTATTTTGTACAGGCCCTTGCATACCGCCTTTATGTAATTGCGCTCTGCGGTCGTGTAATCGTCCTGAATCTCATTTCTGCCGACAAGGTCATCCAGTACGGCAAAGGTCATGTAAGGATTGATGGCTGATGCTCCGTAACCGAGCAGCAGGGCGGCGTGCATGACTTCGCATATTTCACCGCTTTCCACAATCAGCGCCGTCTGTACGCGCTTTCCCACCGAAATGAGGTAATGATGTACGGCGGATACGGCAAGCAGGCTCGGCACGGCCGCCTGTCCCTTGTTTATTTCCCTGTCCGAGAGTATGATGTAGTTTATACCCTTGTCCACGCTTTCCTCCGCCTTGCGGCACAATGCGTCAAGGGCTTCACGCAAACCGTCTTCTCCCCTTTCCGACTCGAAAACGATGGGAAGCTTTACGGTATTGAAACCTTTGTAGCGTATGTTGCAAAGTATATCCAGCTGCGTGTTGGTAAGTATAGGATGAGGCAGACGGACCATCTTGCAGTTGCTTTCGTCGGGAGTGAGTATGCCATCTCCCACGCGACCTATATACTCAGTCTGAGACATGACAAGTTCCTCTCGTATAGGGTCTATCGCAGGGTTTGTAACCTGGGCGAACTGCTGTCTGAAATAGTTGAAGAATATCTGCGGGCGCTCTGACAGCACTGCAAGAGGGGTATCGTTACCCATGGAAGCCACAGGTTCGGAGCCGTTGACTGCCATAGGTACGAGAGTGCTGTCTATATATTCCTTCCCGAAGCCGAACATTCTCAGCTTTCTGTCGAAATCATCAACCGAATTTCTGACCTTGCGGCCGCTTTTGAGTTTCTCGAGCTGTATGCGGTTGTTGGAGAGCCAGGCCCTGTAAGGATGTTCTGCCGCAAGCTGGCTCTTGATTTCTCCGTCATAATAGATTTTCCCTTCCTCGGTATCCACCATCAGTATCTTGCCCGGTTCCAGACGGCCTTTCTGCTGTATCTCGTTGGGGTCGAAGTCCAGGACTCCCACCTCGGAAGCCACAACCATCGTCCCGCTCTTTGTTATCAGGAAACGGGATGGCCTGAGGCCGTTGCGGTCAAGCATGCCTCCCACATAGCGGCCATCTGAGAAGAGCAGGGCTGCCGGCCCGTCCCAAGGCTCCATCAGGATGGAATGGTATTCATAGAAAGCCTTGAGTTCCTCGCTGATCGGATTCTTGTCGTTGAATGATTCCGGGACCAGCACCGCCATCGCATGCGGAAGGCTCAATCCCGACATTACGAAAAATTCCAGCACGTTGTCAAGGGATGCCGAATCACTCATGTCCGGCTGGACTATGGGGCAGAGCTTTGAAATGTCGCCCAGCATGCCTGTGTTCAGGACGCTTTCACGAGCCTTGATCCAGTTGCGGTTGCCGCGTATGGTGTTGATCTCGCCATTATGACACAAGTACCTGAATGGTTGCGCGAGAGCCCAGGTGGGGAATGTGTTTGTTGAGAAGCGCGAATGGACCAATGCCATTGCTGAAGTGAAATTGGCATTCCTGAGGTCGTCGAAATACTCTCTGACCTGCAGGCTGGTCAACATGCCCTTATACACTATGACCTTGCTCGAGAGTGACACAATGTAAAAATCCTTGTTTTTCACACTGTTCTCAATCTTCTTGCGTACGATGTAGAGTTTTCTCTCCATGTCAGCCACAGCCGAATTTCCGGGACCGGTAACAAATATCTGCTTTATGGCCGGCTCGGTTTCAAGGGCAGCCTGTCCGAGGCATTCCGAATTGACCGGTACGTCACGAAGCCTCATGAGATTCAGGCCTTCCGACTCGATGATCTCTATCATTGTCCTGAGAATGGCATCCTGTTCGGCTGAATCTTTCGGCAGGAAGACTAATCCTGTTCCATAGCGGCCCTTCTCCGGCACGGGTATGCCGTTGAGAAGGATGAATTCATGAGGAATCTGGATCATTATGCCGGCACCATCACCGGTCTTGCCGTCACCGCCTTCCGCCCCTCTGTGGGCCATGTTTTCGAGGACGGTAAGGCCCTTCTCCACTATCTCGTGGTACTTGTTTCCGTTTATGTTGACTACCAGTCCCACTCCGCATGCGTCATGTTCGTTCGCACGAGAGTACAGACCCTGATCTTCTGGATAAGGTTTCATGAAATGTTCACAATTATCACGATGAAGCCGGGCTGTCCCGGCTCCATCGATATTGAAAGTTTACTGGATTAAGATTAGCTTATGAAAAGTAGCTCGCGGTACTTAGGCAGAGGCCAGAGGCGGTTGTCCACGATTTCCTCAAGTTTGTCGATGGACCTTCTTATCTTCGGGAAGCTTTCCGCTATCTCGTGATAAGCGACGGCCTTGTCGTATTCGTTCTCGAGCTTGTTGGCCTTTTTCCTTGCGTCAGTCATGTCCGCTGCCCTCTTGCGGATGTCAGCCACATAGCCGGAAATCTTGCCTATGAGGGCCATTTCCGCCTCGCAGCCTTCTGTAGTGCCGAAGACTTCCTTGTTGAGAGCCACGGCCTTGAGCAACTTGCTCTTGTATTCGAGCACGGACGGGATTATATGGTTGGTGGCCATTCTGACCATCACGCGTGATTCTATCTGAATCTTCTTGGTGTAGGTTTCCCACTTCACCTCGTTGCGGGCCTCGAGTTCCTTCTCGTTGTACACTCCTGTGGAAGTGAAGAGTTTCACCGATTCCGGCTTCATGAATTCCCTAATCATCTCCGGAACGCTGGTCTCCACGTCAAGACCCCTGCGCACTGCCTCCTGACGCCATTCCTCGCTATATCCGTTGCCGTCGAAGCATACGACATCAATCACCTTTGCGATGACAGGTTTGAGGGCGTCCATGACGGCTATCTTTACCTCCTTGCCTGCGGAGAGTTCCGCATCCACCGCCTTCTTGAACTCCAGGAGCTGCTCAGCCACGGCTGCGTTGAGGGTGGTCATGGCTCCCGCGCAGTTGGCGCTGGATCCCACGGCCCTGAACTCGAACCTGTTGCCGGTAAAGGCGAAAGGAGAGGTCCTGTTCCTGTCGGTGTTGTCCACAAAGATTTCAGGTATCTCGATGAGTCCCAGCGTCTTGCCCTGCTTCCCGGCAATTTCTATAGGTGTGTCTGACGGCACTGTGAGAAGCTTGCGCAGCACGTCGGTCATGGTCTTGCCGAGGAAGGCGGAGACTATTGCCGGAGGTGCCTCGTTTGCCCCGAGACGATGGGCGTTGGTGGCAGACGCAATGCTGGCCTTGAGAAGGGCATTGTGCTTCTGGACGGCTGCGAGCGTGTTAACGAAGAAAGTCACGAACTGGAGGTTGCTCATCGGGTCCTTGCCCGGAGAGAAGAGCCCTACCCCAGTGTCCGTGCCGAGGGACCAGTTGTTGTGCTTGCCGGAGCCGTTGATGCCGTCGAACGGCTTCTCGTGGAGAAGAACGACGAAGCCGTGCTTGCGCGCCAGGCTGTTCATCAGGTTCATGACAATCTGGTTCTGGTCGTTGGCCAGGTTTGCCTCTCCGAAGATTGGGGCAAGTTCGAACTGGTTTGGAGCCACCTCGTTGTGCCTCGTCTTGATAGGAATGCCGAGTCTGTGGCCGGCCACCTCAAGATCTCTCATGAACGCCGCCACTCTCGAAGGAATAGCTCCGAAATAGTGGTCGTCCAGCTGCTGGTTCTTTGAGGAATTGTGCCCCATCAGCGTCCTTCCGGTAATCATCAGGTCAGGCCTTGCTGCGTAAAGGGCCTCGTCCACGAGAAAGTACTCCTGTTCCCAACCGAGGTAGCAGTAGACCTTGCTTACCTTAGGGTCGAAGAGTTGACATACGGGAACCGCCGCATCGTTGACTGCCTTGAGGGCGCGCTTGAGCGGCGTCTTGTAGTCGAGTGCCTCGCCTGTGTAGGAAACGAACACCGTGGGGATGCAGAGAGTGTCGCCCTGAATGAATACAGGCGAGGTAGGGTCCCATGCTGTGTAGCCTCTCGCCTCGAAGGTCGCCCTGATGCCTCCGCTGGGGAATGAGGATGCATCGGGCTCCTGCTGTGCGAGGGCCTTGCCGTCAAAAGTCTCGATGACACCGCCTTTGCCGTCGTACTCGATGAGCGAGTCGTGCTTTTCGGCGGTTCCGTCGGTGAGAGGCTGGAACCAATGTGTCACATGGGTTACATGATGTTCCATGGCCCACTCCTTCATGCCTCGGGCGACGCCGTCGGCAGTCTTGCGGTCCAATGCAACACCGTTGTCTATGCACTCCAGAAGTGACTTGAGAGTAACCGCGTCAAGATACTTATGCATCTTCCTGCGGTCGAATACCAATTCTCCGAAGATTTCGGAGGTTTTTCTGCCCGGAACGTCGGCAACAAGGGCCTTCTTTGAAAAGGACTCCTTGACAAGATTGAATCTGTCCATATGTATAGTTCGTTGGTGGTCAGATTGCGGGATTCCTGTCCTGCTATTTTGGGGATACAGAGTCAGGAACCCGTATTCCGGGATTCAAAAGTAAAAAAAGGAATTTAAAGTTGTATCATTTTTTTGAATAAATTTTCAAAATATACCATTTTGCATACAGCAAATACCACGATTCTGGAGTGTTTTCCTCCTTTCTGCCAATAAAAATCCCGTCATGGCCATTCTGCCGTGACGGGATCCTGTTCTTTTTTTGGGTGGAACCGAGTTTCGGAGAGCACTATTTCTCGTTTTCCCTGATTTCTCCGAGCTTGCCACCGGGGTGACAGCGCACATAACGTATCGGGTCCCAATTCTGCTCCACCTGGAGAGCAACGCTGAGGGCCTCGATGACGAGCATCTCGGCGTTTATGGAGTTGCGCGGGGCCCTGTTGAGAGGTCCTCCCTCCTCGGCCACTCCTGCGAAAAGGAAGCAGTCAGAGTGCTGTGCGAGCCAGCTCCCGCGTCCCCCGGATATGCCTATCACCTTGCAGCCGTTGTTGTGGACGGCGTTGACGGTGGCCTTGAGTTCCTGGGTTTCTCCCGAGTTCGAGATTGCAATCACCACGTCTCCGGCGACCAGCTGGCCGCAACTGCCGTGAACGGCCTCCGTACCATGGAGAAAATACGTCGGATTTCCCGTCGATGAGAGCAGAGATGCCGCGTAGTTCGCCACATGGCCCGGCTTGCCTATGCCGGTAATGTGCAGACGTCCGTGGTTTTTCTGCGATTCGAGTATGAGGTCTGCGGCATCCTTAAAGGTTTCACCGCTGATGTTGTCTATGAATTTGTTGAATTCAGTCCTGGCCGAGCAGAGGAAACTGTCGACTGTTGCCATGCTTTCTTTCTTCATGTTTCCTGTCGTTTATTTCAATGCATCAAGTATGGAAGGGTCGAAGCCGGTGAAGTTTCTTTCCACCATGAGAGCCTGGACCTTGTCTATGGTCGGAAGAGAAGGAATGGCGCCCATCCCGCAGACTGTTATGGCAGCGGCATGGCTCGCGAAGGCAAGGGCGTCGGCGGTAGGAAGGCCGGCTGCAATGCCCGTGCAGAATGCGCCAACGAAGGAGTCACCGGCAGCAGTAGGGTCAACCACGTCAGTCATCTTCACGCAGGCGGTGCGCTCTATGCCTTTGTCCGAGCATACCACGGAGCCGTTGTCGCCGAGGGTTATCATCACGTTAGGCACACCCTTGGTCCGGAGCACCCCGGAGATGGCTTCGAGCTGCTCGTCGTAGAGCCTTCCTTCAGCTGCGGCGGGAACACCAGACAACAGCGCAGCCTCAGTCTCGTTAGGAGAGAGGTAGGTAACGCATGAGAGGAGTTCGTCGTCGAGAGGTGCTGCAGGAGCCGGATTGAGCATGACAGGCACGCCGTTTTCATGGGCTATCCTTGCAACATATTTGGTCACCTCCATTGTGAGTTCGAGTTGCATGATCACTATGTCGTAATCCTTTATCGAACTTTCAAGGAAGGCGAGATCGGCCGGTGTAAGGTCGTAATTGGCGCCCGGAGTCACTATGATGCGGTTCTGCGCACCATCTTCCGTAATCTGGATTTCAATGTGGCCGACACCTGAAGGATGGAGGCTGCTCAACTTGACATGGTCAGCATTGACGCCTGCCGCCTTTATCGCATCGGTCAGTTCACGGCCGAAGGAGTCGCATCCCACACAGCCGGCCATGTCCACCTGCGCGCCCAGACGGGCTGCCTGCACTGCCTGGTTGGCTCCCTTTCCACCCGGGGCAGTCTTGAAACCTGTTCCTATGATTGTTTCTCCGAGTTCCGGAACCCTTGTCGCTGTCGCGATAAGGTCCATCATAAAGCTTCCTACAACGAGGATTCTTGGCTTCCTAAGCATAATTGATCGAATTTTGGATTTGTTTTCAGTTCAGTTACACGATTTAGCATCCAAATATATGAAATCTCCCGAAATGGACAATCAATTATTTCACTTTCGGAGTTATTTGGGCCTGCTTATGCCATCAGATGGCCGAAAAGCATGCCGTTTGCCACTCCATCCGCGGCTGCAGCCCCGGCAGTCAGTTCTGCCAGCTTGTAACCGAATGGAAGAGCTGCGGCAGGACCCTCGCCTGTGATCACATGACCGTCCGCTTCCACCAGCTTACCCGTGTAACTCTCCGGAGGGAGGGAGCCTTCAAAACCGGGATAGCATGTCCCCTTTCTGCTATCCAGTATTCCCAGCGGGGCAAGCACCACTGCAGGAGATGCGCAAATTGCACCTATTAGCTCTCCCTTCTCGTGACGCTCTTTCAGCAGGCTGCACAGGCCTTCATGGGCAGCCAGATTTGAAGCGCCCGGCATTCCGCCCGGAAGCACTACCAGCTCGGCGCCGCTGTAGTCATTGTCCGCGAACAAAGTGTCCGCAATCATAGTAACACCGTGGGCCGAAGTCACTTCCCTGCCATCTCCCACACTGACCGTAATAACCTCCTTCCCGGTTCTGCGGAGTATGTCAACCGGAGCCATTGCTTCGACTTCCTCGAAGCCGTCTGCTAAAAATACGTAAATCATATCGTTTGTTTTATAATGGGTTGTCAGTTGTTCACCTGTCTTGACTGCAGATTCAGAATTCCTTCTCGCTGGCCATGTGCCAGGTGGCTAGAAAGGCCGCCTTGGTGATTTCCAGCATTTTATCCCAGTTCAGTCCGTCCGGATGGTCGGAAGGCTTGTGGTAGTCCGGGTGGCCATCCGTGTGGTACCACACGAACGGTATGCCGTGCTTTACGAAGCTGGCGTTGTCGCTGCCGGAGAGCAGCCTTTCGTTGGGGCGGCAGTCCGGAGCGAGACAGAGGCCGTATGTTGCGATGTCGTCCCTTATCCAATCACCGAAGGCGGGGTTCTGGGCCGAATAGAAATATACGACATGGCCGGGAGCGGCATTGTAGGTGTCCCTCCCTATCATGTCGAAATTTATAGCTGCCTTGATTGATTCCGTGCAGCCGCATTCTGCAAGAAAGTGCTTCGAGCCAAGCAGCCCCTTCTCCTCTCCGTCCCAGAGGGCAAAGATTATGGTGCGTTCGGGCTTGCGCCCGGCCTTCTTCACGGCCCGGGCAATCTGAATGACCGCCTGAACTCCGGATGCATTGTCGTCCGCACCATTGTATATCCCGTCCCCCTCGATGGCGGGGTCGTAGCCCAGATGGTCGTAGTGGGCTCCGACCACAACCAGTTCGTCCGCACGCCTGCCCGGTATCGCGCCGCAGATATTCCGCAATCCCTCAAATTCGACTCCGGCCCTGTTGACTGCGCTGAAAGGCTGGAAATAACTGCCGTCGAACAACGGTTCCAACCCCAGTTCCTCAAACTGTGCGGCGATGAAGTTGCCTGCCTTGATGCAGCCCTCAGTGCCGGCTGCCCGTCCCAGGAGAGAATCGTCGGAAAGGAAGCGGACCAGCTTCTCGGCGTATGGGCGGTCGATGGTGGCAAGCCCCTTCCTCTGAGGGGATTTTGCCCCGGCAGAAAGGCTTGCCAGCAATGCGAGAATGCAGAAATACCTGTGCATGAAATTCATATCAATAGTTCTGGGTCATGTTGCTGTTCACGCTCGTCACGTTCTTCGGGAACGGGAATACCCAAAGGCGCGAATCAGGCTTGAGGGTGTAGACTGTTCCGTTTATGGCGCGTATGTACACAGAACTGTCGGGGAGCATTACTGTCTTCCCATTACCTCCGCATGCCGGGCCGAGGGACAAAACTGCCGCAAGAAAAAGAATCTGTGTTATCATAGGTTTGAAATGCATAATACACTACTCAGGGTAACAAGACAAATTTATGAAAAAAATCGTATCTTCGCACGACTTCAGAATATCTGTAAAATCATACATAATGAATTCAAGTGTACTAACCCTCAGGTCGGCAATCATGGCCGGCATATGCATCGGGATAGCCGGTTTCGGCTACCTTGCGCTGGGAGGCATAGCCGGAGCGGTGCTCTTCTGCTGCGGACTCCTGGCGGTCGTTTCCTACAAGTACAAGCTCTACACCGGCACGGCCGGCTTCATCACGAAGGGTGAGGTCGGAATGCTTGGCATCGTCCTTCTCGGCAACATCATCGGCTGCCTCGCAGTCGCCCTTCTCGCAAGGCTCTCGCCCATGCCTCTTCAGGAGTCTGCCGAGAAAATTCTCTCAGGCAGACTCTCAGTCGGTCCATTGAAGGCGGGTCTGCTTGCTATAGGCTGCGGCTTCCTCATGACCACCGCAGTTACCTTCGCGCGCCGCGACAAATGGATTCCCCTTCTCTTCTGCGTACCTATGTTCATCGTTTGCGGCTTCCCTCACTGCATCGCGGATGCCTTCTACTATCTCACCTGCTCACTCGCTTTCTGGGGAGAGCATCTCTGGAGCATTCTTCTCCTTTACCTCTGCATCGTGCTCGGAAATTTCGTAGGATGCAATCTTTACAGGATGGTGATGCCGGAGGAAAAATAAGGCATACGAAACCTTAAACATACAAGCTGACTTGATATAGAAAGGGGGTCGCCAGAAATTTGGCCACCCCCTTTGTTTCGTATTCGTCGCGATATATGCAAAATATGCATAACAAAAAAGTTATGCATATAAACAAAAGTGTTTCAACTTTTAATTGTCACGTCCATATGCGGGTATGCGAAACTGAAGCCCTTCTGAGGGAGTATGGTGTAGAAATTCCTGTTCCCGTTGAAATAAACGTCCCAATAGTTCTCGCCCCGCGTCCAGGCACGCACCGTGAAACTGATGTCGTTGGAGTTCAGGCTTGCCAGCGCAACGAAAGGATCCGCGGCTCCGGGAGTTGATGAATCGAGTATGCGCTTGTCCGATGCCAATATCTCCCTGATGGCCTCCATACATGCGTCGGCGTCACTTTCATAACTTACGCTGACTGTCCAGTCAACCCTTCTCAGTGGCTTTGCGCTGAAATTGTCAATGTTGCCATTGGAGAGGGCGCCGTTGGGAATGACGACCACACGGTTGTCCGTGGTAAGAATACTTGTGCTGACCATTGACACGTCCGTTACTGTGCCGGTGTATCCCTGCGCGGATATGAAGTCCCCTATCTTGAACGGTTTGAAGACAAGTATCATGATTCCGCCGGAGAAATTCTGGGCGGTTCCGCTGAGAGCCATACCCAACGCCATGCCGCCGGCGGCGAGAAGAGCCGCGAGAGAGGTCGTGTTGATGCCGAGAGCCCCTATCGTTATTATTGCCAGCAGAAGGTAGAGCGAGATGCTGGTGAAGGACAGGATGAACGAAGAGAGTGTGCCTTCAGTGCCCTTGCGTGCGAACACTGCCTTGAGTATCTTCTTGACCCTTCTTATGAACCATGCTCCTGCAAGGTAGATGACAAGTGCGGCAAGGACCTTGAGCCCGAACTGCAGTGCCTTTTCCGCAAGGCTCTCCAGAAGCACGTCCGGAGCGGTTTTCATTTGCGCGACGAAATTCTCCGTTGCTATCCTGAGGCTGTCCGGTATGCTGACGGGCTGTTCTGTCTGGATTATGTTAATCATGTCTTGATGATTTTAGGGTTCCCTATGAAACCAGGGCGACAACTCCTGCCACCCCTATGAATATATATACGCACCTGCGTATTGTCTCTATGTTGAGTTTCCTGTACACCCTGGAGCCTGTGAACAGTCCGAGGAAAACTGCGGGAAAGGTCAGTGCGAAGGTTTTGAGCACCGGGGCGGTGAGAAAGCCGTTTCCGGCGCGGTAGAAGGTCATCATCAGATTTCCTATGATGAAATACCACTGGGTGATAGCCATGTATTCTTCCTTCCTGTCGGTGCAGGAAATGAAATAGATGACTGCCGGAGGCCCCTGCATCCCGAAAAGTCCGCCCATCATGCCGGAGATCGCGCCCATTCCCATCTGCACGGGGACTGTCGGTTTCAGGTGTATCCTGCCGTTGACGAGGAAGAAGTAAAGGCTTACTCCTATCAGTATGCCTCCCAGAATCCTTTTCAGCATGAGATTGTCAACACTTGCCACAATTCTTACTCCGAACCAACTGACTATCAAGAATGTAATGAGGATTACCGCAAGTTTTCTCCAAGGTATGTGGCGTATGAGTCCCATGCCCGTGAACAAAGCGCATACTATAGCCAGCATGCCGGAAAGTGCGGTTGATTCGCCATAGGACGGGATGACATAAGGCGCTGCGGTCATGAAGATTATACCATAGCCAAATCCCGTCACCCTCTGGACGAAGGATGCGAGAAAAGCCATGAATGCTATGACCACTATAGCCGCTGCCGTCATGCCACAGAGGCGTCAAAGTGATCCGTATGCCGGCGAGAATGTGTCACCCTGCTCCAGTTTACCGCTGGAAATGCCTTTCTTGAGCCATTTCGAACGCTGGGCGGAAGTGCCGTGGTTGAACGAGTCGGGAACCGTGTAGCCGCGTGCCTTCTTCTGGAGATAGTCGTCGCCTATGCGAGCTGCCACTGCGAGTCCCTCCTCTATGTCTCCTTCCTCAAGCGACCCGAACATCTCGTTGTCATGGTGTGCCCATATTCCCGCGTAGTAATCTGCCTGAAGTTCGAGACGCACGCTGATGCGGTTGCTTTCGGTTCCGCCAACCTTCTGCATCTGCTTATGTGCCTGTCCGAGGGTTCCCAGAAGGTATTGGACATGATGCCCCACCTCATGCGCGATGACATACGCGTATGCGAAATCACCGTCTGCGCCGAGCTGCTGTTTCATGGACGAGAAGAATGACAGGTCCAGATATACGCACTGATCTGCGCTGCAGTAGAACGGCCCGCTGGAAGATGTGGCTCCTCCGCATCCTGACTGCACCGCGCCATTGAACAGCACGAGCTTCGGAGGTTCGTATGTCCTTCCATACTCCTTGAATATGGCGCTCCATACATCCTCAGTCCCTGCAAGGATGCGCTTTGAAAACAACGCAAGTTCCTCCTCTTCAGCGCTCGGCACATAGCCCGATTCCGTCATTTGCCCCGACCCGGTATCGACCGACCCCAGCATCGACAGGAGGTCCAGTGGATTCCCTCCCATCAGCAGGGTAATTATCCCAACTATCACCAGGCCGCCCAACCCCAGGCCGCCAGCCTTGCCTATACTTCCGGCAGACCGGCCTCTGCGGTCGTCCACGTTCGTACTTATTCTTCTTCCGTCGAGTTTCATATTCTGATTCCTTTAAATGATTACATCTTCCTGTATGCGAGCCAAACCCCGGCCGAGAGCAGTAGCGCCACGCAAGCCTGAATCCATGGCTGTGTTGATACCAGACTTGTCCCGAGCAGTCCCGAAGAGATGACGGCAAACTTCGCCACATAGTAGAGGACCTTACTGAACACTATAGAGGCGAACATTGCCACGCCCTTGTTCTTCAGCAACTTTGATGCTCCTGCAAAAAGCAATACATTAGCTGAAAGTTCAAAAGCTATAAGCAGTGATTTTACCATCACCGGATGCGCTCCGACTGCGTATGAGAAAAGAGGAAGAGTGAGTGCCAGCGCGAGTGAATTCTTCCAGTTCCTCGTGAATATCAGCGAACCTATCACTGCTATCCTCATCGGGTCGAGAAGGTATAGCGGAGCCGAGGTAAGGTGAGAAAGCGTCGGCACCATGTAAACAAAGAGCACCGCCAGGAAATCGGCGAGTCCCAAACTTAAAGTCTTCCTTGATATGGATGTTGCCATGGTCTATAGTTTAATGAGTTCGTATTCCCTTGTTCCAAGTCCGAGTTTTTCTCCGTATTCGAGTCCGCTCTGCCAGTTTGTGTCAGGATGGAGCATCTTGAACTTGTCGTCTCCCTCGCAGTGATGAATGCCTTCGCCGTGGTGGCAGCTGCAGTCGTGGCCGTGCCTGTCGGTAAGGGCGTTGGAGGTCTGGAGAGCAGGTGCCGCAATCACGAGGTCGGCGCAGGCCTGGTCAAGAGCGATCGGGTCAAAGCTTGCGGCTATGCCGAGATCGGGCACGATTGCTGCGTCGTTATGTCCCCAGCAATCGCACTCCGGGCTTACGTTCATGATGAAGGACACATGGAAATGAGGCTTGTCCTTGAGCACAGCCTTGGTGTACTCGGCAATTTTATAGTTGAGCACCTTGCCGGACTCCTCGCTGCCCTGGACTGCAGCCTCATGCTCACATACGGCGATGCATTGTCCACAGCCCACGCAGCGGTCATAGTTTATCCATGCAAAGCCGCTTTCAGACACATGGATGGCATCATGGGCGCAGTTGTACTGGCACACCCCGCATCCCGTGCACTTCTCCGTCATTATCTTCGGCTGGGCTGTAGAGTGCATGTCTCCCTTGCCGGCTACGCTGCCCGAGCCCATTCCGAGATTCTTCACCGCCCCGCCGAATCCAGCCTGCTCGTGTCCCTTGAAATGGGACATGCTGACTACAATGTCGGCATCAGCTATGGCCGAGCCTATCTTCGGCTGCGGACAATAGTTTCCGCCTATATCCACAATCCTCTCGTCCGTGCCGCGCAGCCCGTCAGCAATAATGATGTCGCAGCCTGTTGCTATGCTGTTCCAGCCGTTGACCATTGCAGTGCGCAGGTGGTCTATTGCATTGCTGCGGCTGCCGGTATAGAGGGTATTGGCATCGGTAAGGAAAGGCTTGCCGCCGAGCTCCCTGATGATGCGGACCATCACCGCCGCGTAGTTCGGACGTATGTAGGCCATGTTGCCGAATTCGCCGAAATGGACCTTGATTGCCACGAATTTGTCCTTGAAGTCAATCTGCCCGATGCCTGCTTCCTTGATTAGCATCTCGAGTTTGTCGAGGAGGCTGAAGTTCGCCCTTGTCCTCAGGTCTGTGAAATAAACTTTTGACATTGTCTGGTAGTTGGATTTGCAAATATAGCCAAAAAACACCTATGAACACCGCCCGTGCTCCCGCAGCGTCCTAATTATTCCACATCCAATTGGCGGGCAATCGTGCATGTACTTCCATAAATGACTACATTTGCACAATTTTTAAGCAAAACATCCTTCATATCATGACAGGAGCAAGGAAACTGACAATATTCGACTGGGGGCTGATTGCGGGCGTTACCGTCTGTTCCTCGGCACTGGCCATATCCGACATGGCCAAGGGAGACGGGATGGATTGGTTGGGCATAACTTCCGCCATCACGGGCGTGTTCTGTGTGGTGCTGGTAGCCCACGGCAACCTCTGGAACTACCTCTTCGGACTCGTGAACGTTACCACTTACGCCTATATCTCATACAAGTCCAACCTGCTGGGGGACTGCCTGCTGAACCTCCTCTATTACCTTCCCATGCAGTTCTATGGGTTCTACGTGTGGACAAGGCGCAGAAACGTGGAGGACAAGACACTTGCGGTCCGCAGGATGCCGATGCGGAAGCGTGCGGCCATAATGGCGGCAAGCCTGGCAGTGGTGGCGCTTTTCGGCTTTATCCTCTCAATGCTTAAGGCCAGGGCCGCAGAGGGTAGCGTAATAGAGGAGTTCCACCTTTATTCGCAGTACCCTTACAGGGACGCCCTCACGACCATATTCTCCATTGTTGCGCAGTACCTCCTTTCGAGAGCGTACATGGAGCAGTGGCACTACTGGATAGTCATGAACGTATTCAGCATACTGATATGGATCTCATTCATGATTTCCGGCACACCTCACGCCATATTCATGGTGGTGATGTACGCATTCTACCTCATAAACGCCTTCAGGGGCCTTGCAATATGGAGTTCACTGGCGCATGATTGACTTCAGGCCACCAGCAATAGGCGACAGGGATGCAGTGCGTAACGTTCTCGAAAGGAGCCGCCACATCTGCAGTGACTCCTCATTCGCCAATCTCTTCCTGCTGAGAAGGAAATACAACACCCTGATAAGCGTGGATGAGGGTTTCCTGTTCCGCCATTACGACGGGGCCGGCAGCCGACGTGGATACACCTTTCCGCTGGGGGCCGGAGACCCGGCACCCGCACTTGCAAAGATAGAGGCCGACTCGCAAGCTTCCGGAAGGCCGCTTGAATTCTGTCTGCTCACAAACCCACAGAAAGCCATGCTTGAGGCCCGCTACGGCAGCCGCCTCTCTTTCCATACTTCTCGCGGAGACGCTGACTATGTTTATTCCGCCCGCGACCTGGCCGATCTTCCGGGAAGGCTATTCCAGAAGAAACGGAACCATGTTTCCCGATTCCTGAGGGCATGGGGGGATGCTGAATTCCGCCCGCTGGCAGCCTCTTGTTTCGCAGATGCGCTGGAAATTGAGCGTCGGTGGCGCGAGGAAAAGACTGCGAATGACGATTCGTGGGAGCACGATGCCATAATCGAGGCTTTTGCCAATTACGGGGAACTCGGGCTTTCGGGGGCCGTCCTGTATGCCGGAGGTAAGCCTGCCGCCATGACCGTGGCAAGCGAAATCGTCACCGGGGTATGGGACATTCACTTCGAGAAGGCTGTCGGCGAATTTGCGGCTGATGGCGCGTATGCTGCGATAAACAGGCTGTTCGCCTCCATGATTGCGGACAATGCCAGTCTCATCAATCGCGAGGAAGACCTCAATCACCATAATCTCCGGAAGGCCAAACTATCGTACCATCCGCAGAGCATTCTTGAGAAGAGCCATGCAAGGCTCGAGGACAGATGATGCGACACATTTATAATACCTGTGATATACTGCCCGTATGTTGAAAGGAATACTGTCAAAAGAGATATGCGCCTCCTGCCGCTTCTGCTGTTCGTTCCGGCGCAGAAGCTTGTGGGAACTGCCGCTTTTTGAGGATGCGGCCATACAGAAACTTGGAAGTCTGAACGAATACGGAACCGTCATTGAATTCGACGGCAGGAAAACCCCGCTTGAGGCAAGGTACATGACCGACGACCCCTCCGAAGAAGTCCCGTGTCCGTTTCTCAATTCATCTGAAGGCTGCGTCCTGAATGCTGACGACAAGCCGTTCGACTGCAGTATATGGCCTCTGCGCCTCATGGCTAAAGGAGATGAACTCGTGATAGCCCTTACGCCAACCTGCCCCGCGGTTGGACCGACACCCTCTCCACGCCTCATTTCCCTTGTCAATGATGAAGGACTCGGAGAAAGGATATATGAATATGCCAACAGTCACGACTACCTTATCAAGCCCTATGTGGAAGGTTTCCCCGTGCTGATGTCAAGGCCTCGGCAGTAGTTCCCGCTATCTGTCCCGCAGTTCCGTCAAAATCTTGCCGACCCATGCCGGTGGGAGCACAATATCCATCCTGAACTCATCATCAGGCACATTCCTCAGCAGGGCGCTGATTCTCCTGCGCTTCCACTCATCCTCGAAATATTCAGCCCCAAGCGCCCTCAGCGCCATGGCGAGATCCTGCATCATCCTGTTTTTATAGGCAAAAATCTTCACCTCGGAAGTATGGTTGAAATATACTGCACGCGACCCCGCCAGTTTCAGTACTCTGGGAGCGCCGTCGGTCAGATATTTAAGGTCGCTTATCCTGAAGGTGGACAGCCCCAGCCGGCAGGCCGCCTGATCCCCATAGGGTATAATCCTGATATTCTCTTTCCTCGCCACAGCTTCGGCGATTGTCTCCGGAGAAGGGAATGCCAAGGCAACCCCGTATTCATTAAGGAATTGTGGCCGACAGTATATGCCGCGAGCCAGTCTCACCAGCTCTTTCTCCGCCACCAGGGAGCATAGGGCCGCCCTTACACCCACCGCGTCTCCCAACTCCATGAAGTCCTGAAGAAAGAGGATGCTGCCTCTTTCCTTTTCTGCTATCATGGCCTTGACCTTTTCCTTGATACTCATTCCCTTCATTTATACCTCTTGATTTTCTTAACAAATATATCATATTTTTGCTAAATATCCACAAAAAATAAAAAGCACCCAATATACTGTATTGTACGTCAGATGTTTTCATTGGTCTTATATAAATATATTATTATACTTATCTATTTTTCACCCTTTGTGCCCAAAATCTCGGCAAGGCTCAAAGGTTCGTTCTTTGGCGCAGGCTTGGACTCCCCTGCCGGCTTGCTGATGATGCCTCCGTCCTGAATGATGATACCATGTTTTTCAGAGAGATTCTTTTTTATCGCATTGATTACATAACCCTGAGGATTTGTCGCCCGAAGTGCAGCCGAGGCTATCTTCTGGAGAAACTCGAACAAGTCAAACTCCCTCTGGGCATTGTCAAGCACTGAAATGTTCGCCCTTATCCCCACCAGGTCGAATCCTAACTTATTTACGAGAAGATCTGTCACCTCCCTGTCTAGCAGCATGGAACTGTTTACGCTCTTTCTTACAGCGTCCGTACTTTCGTTGCGGAGGACATGTTTTGGGAAGAAAGTAACGGAAGTTATCGACGGACGTCCTTTGCGGTTCTTGTTCACGTCGGCACTCCTGGATGCCGTCAGAACATAGTCGAAAGAATACGGGCTCACCCTGTCCAGTTCTTCTTTGGCAGATACTATGGTATTCTTCACGAAGTCGTCGACCTTCTTATATTTCTCGGTCAGGCCCCACATTTTTCTCAAGTCTGCGATGGAGTATGAAATAGGATCTATCTGCTTGCTTACAAGCTTGTATATGCGCAGCGAATACTTACCTCTCAACTTTACGGCAGTTTCGAGCTCATATTTCCTGAATCCCTTTGAGAAATCGAGCATGGCATTCCAGATGTTCCTGTTCACCTGGATAACCATCTTTCCCGCCACCTTGTCTACATCGACGTCGTTAAGGATGTGGGTTGCCTTGTAGTTCTTTTCATCTTCATACTCCAGAAACTTTCCCATCAGGGCTCTCACAGCCGACTTCGCCTTCACATAGTTCTTGTCATCCTCGCCGGACAGTATGTCCTTGACGGGAATCGTAATCTCGGCATCGCCCCACTCCCCCACCTTGACCTTACCTATACTGGAACCGCCCTTGAAGTCAAGACCGCGGATTTCACGCTGGGCAAGTTCCACGAGGCGTAGAAGAAGCCTCTCGGAATATATGCCGAAATCGTGACGGACAGTCGAGAATATATATGACTCGACCACCTCTTTGGAAATCTTCTCCTCTGCCATTTTTGCGACTTTTATAATACCACCTTATGATTTTGACGAGCAAATATACAAAGTTTTCGGAGATATTAAAAAATGCGAATAAATCACATGCCGTTCGCAAAAATTTGGCGAAGTATTCTAAAACTCGCTTTATATACCAAAAGATGTAGTACCAGGTTTAACGAAGAGAACAGGAATACTTTTCAAAGAATTAAAATCGATACTTTATAAAAGCACTCTCAAAATTTATATGCTTTGGTATTCTAAAACTCGCAAATAAGATGTTGAGAATTCCATATCTCGCTCAATTACTACTTTAAAGTAATCTGAAACTCGCAATTAGTATTACTCAACTCGCACAAATTGAAGAAATTGAAAACATAAATAACTGAACTTCAACTTATTCATAAATAATCATGAAAGTATCTTAAGACAATAATAAGTATTGTAAATAACTAATAAGACAAATAGAAAAGGAAAAGACGAAGCCGGTGCGGAGGGAATAATTTGCTATATCAAGAAATTGAACCGGCCATTATTCCAAAACTCGCAGTATTATAGATAGAATTATAAAACTCGTCAAATGCAACTTCCTCATTATTCTGAAACTCGCCCCAGCATATTCCAGACCTCGCATAATATACAAGTTATGCACATAAAAGACTTTTGAAAATCAGGAACTTCTACACGGGTTGTTAAATACTCTTAAGACACTATTAAGTATTGTCCATAACTGATAAAACAATTTTACATAGGAAAACCATGTACTTCAGACATGATCTATCCTACGTCACTCAGCCGGAGAAATAGTATTCCATTTCTCTCTTTAATATAACAAGACAGTATTCCTTTTCTCGCTAAATATTATTTTATATAATTCTATATATTTGATAATCAATTATGTATGTTTGATACTCCTCTATCATAAGCCAACTTGACCAGGACAGATGTTCGGAATTCTTTTTCTCGCTTAATTCAAATATTTTTTTATAAAAGGATAAATATACTTTGATATTTTTCTATAAAAGTATATCTTTGTGAAAACGATATACAAACATGGCAAATACTATATGCTTCGCTAACAACAAAGGCGGTGTAGGCAAGTCTACCACTTGTGCCGCAATTGGTCAGGCATGGGCAAGAATGGGCAAGAAGGTTCTTTTTATCGATCTTGATTCTCAGGCCAATCTGACTTCTATGATAAGTCCTCTCGACCCAGACCAGCACCCACTCACCATCAGAGATGCTTTCATCGACAAGAACAATTTCACCATTGAAAAGGTGGATGACCAGATAGACCTGGTCCCTTCTGAACTGGCGTTGAGCAATTTTGACAGGGATACAGCCGGTGTAACAGGACGTGAATATCTTCTTCTTGACCTCCTTAAGTCTGTTCAATCAAAGTATGACTTTATATTGATAGACTGTCCTCCGGCACTTGGTCTCATCACTTACAATGCTCTTATCGCTTCTAATCACCTTGTAATGGTCTCCACTGCTGACGGATTGTCATACCAGGGCATGGTCATGATTGCCAATCTTTACAAGGATGTCACAAATTCTGATCGTCTCAATCCTAAGCTGATGCTCACGGGAGTAATCATTACACGGTATGAGAAGAACAAGCTATCTGAGATGTATCTCAGCAAAATATCAGAGGAACTTGGTCCGGCCCTCATCACTCCAGTAGTTCACAAGGCAACCAAAATAGCGCAGGCTGCTTCTTTCAGACAATCCATTTTTGACTATGATCCTGAAGGAAAAGCGACTAACGAGTATATTGAAATTGCCCATAAACTTGCTCTCAGGATACTTTCTGATGAATAAGTCTAAAGCTTAAATTTATATAAAATTATTTTAATTTATTTATATATACTTTTATA
>JABUTS010000010.1 GCA_021443565.1 Bacteroidales bacterium
TTATTTGGACAGCAGATTTATTATACCATGAGAGCGCCTACGAGTCCGAGGATGGCATAGAACTCAGGAAGGGCGGCATAGATGAGGGTGTTGGTGAAAACGTCATGACCCTGTGAGATGCCGACGATACCGTTTGCACATACCTGACCCTGACGCAATGCAGAGAGCATGCAGACGAGTCCGACGCTGAGACCGATACCGAAGATGATGACTGCAGAAGCAGGGTCTGCGTTAAGCTTGCCAAGAAGCATGAAGAATGCGACGAAACCATAGATACCCTGAGTTGCAGGGAGGGCTGAAAGCACCATGTAGCTGCCTGAGCCTTCTGGTTTGATCTTGAGAGCACCTTCTGCAGCGTTGCCTGCGATGGTGGTGCCGTAAACACTGCCGACGCCTGCGAGGGCAAGTACGAGGCCGAGGCCGAGATAGCCCAGAATTGTTGCGAATGTCATAATGTTGAAATTTTAATTGTTATTGTTTGATTATTTCTTCAAAGGGTTGTAGTTGCGGCCTGAGCCGTCATATTCGGAGTTCTTGAAGAACTCGAGGAAGTTCAGTCGCAGAGGATGAACGAAGGCTCCAAGTGCAGCCATTGCGATGTTGAGCACATGTCCTATGAGAGCGATGAGCACGAAAGGAATCCATCCGAACCCGCCGTCGCCGAGAGCCATGTTCGCAAGGGTGTTGAAGGCGAAACCGAGCATCGCTCCGGCAAGGCCGAGAGCATAAAGGCGGAGGTAACTCAGCACGTCTCCAAGTATGCCTGTAGCCATATTGTACGTATCCCAGAGACCTGCGCCGAAGTTGACAAGCGGACTCCTGTGAATGTCGTTGAGAAGGAAGATTCCCACAGCCGATATGCTTCCCAGACCTATTATCGTCCACTTGATCAAGGCGGTATCAAGGTTGAAGGCAATCACTGCGGCAATTACCGCAACAGTACCCACAAGGAAGAGTGTCCATCCCCAGGTCGCAAGACTGTTGAGGAATCCCTTGTTCCTGGTTGCGTACACCGTCCTTACTATCATAGCCACGCTGAGATGCACTATACCCACCACAATGGCGACTATCATCGAAGCATCATAGCCGGCTATCTTGGCAGGGAGCATCACGCAGTCCATACCCGAATTCTTCACCCACCCCCACTGGGTAATGTCTATGGAGAAGAAAGTATGGAAAATCACGCCTATCACCGTCGTAGCCGCACCAAGCACCACTACGAGGGGCGAAAGATCCGCGAAGCTCTTGACCTTCTTCAGCAGGAAGCCTACGAGTATGAGCACGAGACCGTAACCGGCGTCCCCCATACACATGGCAAAAAAGAGCATGAAGAATATGGATATGTAAGGTGTAGGGTCGAAACCGTCATAACGAGGGCGTCCGTACATATCCGTAAGTATCTCGAACATGCTGACGAACTTATTGTTTTTCAGCTTGATAGGCGGGTTGTCACCTACCGTGGCATCTTCTGTGACATAGAAGATATCCATCTCGTCGAACTCCTTTCGGAGCAGATCCGCATTGTCGCTCGGGGCAAAACCCGTAACGAGGGTAAGCCTGTCCTCGGCAGCGGAGCCGGTAGCGGCATTGGCGAAATAGAAGTCAGCCTCTGCAAGCTTTGCGTCATAGCGGGCTCTGAGCTTGTCCATATCCGCCTTTTCCGCAAGAAGTTCATCCCGGCGGGCATTGAGCTTCCTTTTGAGTATGTCGAGTTTTCCTCTGGTGTCGCAAGCGGAAGCCTTGGGGGCATCCACCTCGGGAACAGGGAAACTGTATTCCTCGTCTGCAGGCACAGCGGTTACGAAATATATGTTGCCGCCGTTTTCCGAAATGACTTGAAGAGGAATGACTTCAGCCCATGAAGGGTCGAACTTGCTCTTGGAGACTTCGTGGAAATGGAGCTTGCAGCCGGAATCCGAGAGCCTTGTGAGGGCATCTGGTTCGAATTCGCCCCATGGTTCAAGAAGTTCGAGTTCCTTCTGCAGAAGAACCGTGCTCTCAAGTATGTCCGCATACTCGTCGTCCTTTGCAAAATCCTCAGCCTCAAGAAAAGCCATCCTCCTCCTGAGTACGTCAGCCTCGGCAAGCATGGACGCAGAGGTCTCGTCAATCGCCTTGACGGAACGCTTGATGTCCATGACACCCAGCTCCTGAAGCTTTGACAGGAAGCCTTCACTCTCCCCTTTCAGGAGAATGAAATCGTATCTTGTCATTTTATCTATCATTGCCTCTCCTCCTCTTCTTCCTCGGCTGCATGGCGGCTCTTCACAATCTTTGAAGAAGCCTTGCTGAGGTTTTCCTCATCTTCCATATAGCGCTTGATCTTGCGAATAGCCTCCTGATAGCCCGGAATCTGGACCTTCTCGTAAAGATTCACCTTCTGTGTGGTTTTCTTGCGAGAGTAGTCAAGTATCCTGGCCTTCTCCATATAGACTTCCGACTCTATGCCCAGTCTCGAGAGTTCCTTGAGTATGGCAACTCCGTCCGCGAACCATGCCGGCGAACTGAAAGCATTGAATTCCTTGATCTCGTAACGTATGTTTTCAAGGGCGGGAGTCTTGACTCCGGCGACCTTTACCGTAAAGAGATCCACGTCCACAATGGAGATGAGACCACCCTGGAACTCGTTCCAGAGGGCTGCCAGATAATCATATCTGACAAGGGCTGCTTCAAGATCCGCCATCAGCTTCTCCGCGTCGGTCTTGGCCTTCTTCACTTCAAGACGCAGGGCTGACTCCTTGTTTTTCAAAGTCGGGAGCGCACTCTGCCTCATCTTGAGCTGTTTGCCAAGAGTGTTCAGGGAAGTCTTGTTATATTGGAACTTGATTGCCATTATTCTTTCCAGTATTTGTCAATGAAGACCTGCTTTATGCCTGTCTCGGCCTTGCTGAAGTGCTTTGCAAACAGGCCCCATGCGGTGTCAAGCATCTGGTCGAGAGATATGTTGACGTCTATTGCGAGGAGTTCCGTTGCATAGTCCTTCGCATAATCGAGGCATCGGAGGTCATAGTCGGAGAGGTCGAAGCCGTTCTCCAGCTTGGTCTTTGCGTTCTGGGCGTCAGAGTAAAGGCGCACGGATGCGTTCATGACCTGGCTGTGGTCGTCCCTGGTCTGCTTGCCCTGCACGAGCTGCTTGAGTCGGGAGAGCGAGCGGAACGGGTCGATGATGACCTTTCCCGAATCAGGGTCGTTGCGGAGGAAGAGCTGTCCCTCCGTGATATATCCCGTGTTGTCCGGAATTGCGTGGGTGATGTCTCCGTCGTTGAGGGTGGTGACGGCTATGATGGTGATGGAGCCGCCGGAAGGGAGTTGGACGGCCTTCTCGTAAATCTTCGCAAGGTCAGAGTAGAGAGAGCCCGGCATGGAGTCCTTTGAAGGAATCTGGTCCATACGGTTTGACACGATGGAGAGCGCGTCTGCGTAAAGGGTCATGTCCGTGAGGAGCACGAGCACCTTCTCGTTCTTGTCGGCAGCAAAGTACTCCGCTGCGGTAAGGGCCATGTCCGGGATGAGGAGACGCTCCACAGGAGGCTGCTCGGTGGTGTTCACGAAACTGATGATCTTGTCAAGCGCTCCGGCTGCCTCGAACTCGTGGCGGAAATAAAGGTAGTCGTCGTTCGAGAGGCCCATGCCTCCGAGTATGATTTTGTCCACGTCCGCGCGGAGGGCCACCTGAGCCATCACGTTGTTGTAAGGCTGGTCAGGATCCGCAAAGAAAGGAATCTTCTGACCTGACACGAGAGTATTGTTCAGGTCTATGCCCGCGATGCCGGTAGGAATGATCTGCGAAGGCTGCTTTCTCTTGTAAGGGTTTACTGAAGGGCCGCCGATTTCGCGTGTTTCTCCGTCAACCTCAGGGCCACCGTCGATAGGCTCGCCGTATGCGTTGAAGAAACGGCCTGCAAGTTCGTCGCTGACCTTGAGTGCCGGAGGTGCTCCGAGGAAGCGTACCTCAGCGTTTGTAGGAATGCCCTCGGTGCCCTCGAATACCTGGAGGGTCACAAGGCTTCCCTTGGTCTTCACCACCTGTGAGAGCCTGCCGTCGACAAGTGCAAGCTCATCGTTCGAAGCGCCTTCGGCCCTGAGGGATACAGTAGCCTTGGTGATTGCCTCGAGCTGGGTATATATTTTCTGGTATGCCTTATTTGCCATATTTCACGATGTTATTGAGTTTCGCGAGATAGTTGTTGAACGCCTCGCCGTGGAACTCCGAGTAGTTCATCTGGCGAAGGATGTTGATTACCTCCTTGAAGTAGTTGCGGCACTCCTCGAAGTCCTTGAAACTGAAATCGCGGCTGCAGATTGAGAGCACGAGCTCAAGCATGTACTTCTGCCTTTCGAGAGGACAAAGGGCGTCGATGGCGTCGAATGCGTCCTGCTGGAGGATGACGAAGTCTATGAGCTCTGACTTCCAGAACATCTCGTGGTAGGTCATAGGGACGCCGTCGTCACCAAGGATGTTGATCTGCTCCTGGGCGTCGCGTCCCTTGCGGATGAGATTCTTAGCGGTTTCCACCATCTCCACCCAGCCCGGTGCGATTCTCTCCTCGAGATGTTCCCTGATTTCAGGATACTCGAGGTACTTGGAATATGAATCTATTGGGTTGACTGCAGGGTATCTCTTCTTGTCGGCACGATTCTGCTCAAGGGCGTAGAAACATCTTGCCGCCTTCTTGGTAGACTCCGTGACAGGCTCCTTGAGGTTGCCGCCAGCAGGTGACACCGTGCCTATGAAGGTTACGGAACCGGTCTGACCGTTGTTGAGGACAACGATGCCGGCGCGTGAGTAGAAGTTTGATATGATGGCGGAAAGGTCCACAGGGAAGGCGTCAGCTCCCGGAAGTTCCTCCATACGGTTACTCATCTCTCGGAGAGCCTGAGCCCAGCGTGAAGTGGAATCGGCGAGAAGGAGACACTTGAGACCCATCGCGCGGTAGTATTCGCAGATAGTCATGGCAGTGTAGACCGAAGCCTCACGGGCTGCCACAGGCATGTTCGAGGTGTTGCAGATGATGGTTGTACGTTCCATCAGGTGGCGTCCGGTATGAGGGTCTATGAGCTCGGGGAACTCGGTGAAGATTTCCACAACCTCGTTTGCGCGCTCGCCGCAGGCAGCCATCACAATCACATCAGCCTCACCCTGCTTTGCTATGGCATGCTGAAGCACTGTCTTGCCGCAGCCGAATGGTCCCGGGATGAAGCCCGTACCGCCTTCGGCTATAGGGTCAAGGGTGTCGATGACACGCACACCCGTCTCCATGATGCGGTAAGGCCTCGGTTTCTCGCGATAATTCTTGATTGCCACCTTCACCGGCCACTTCTGACTCATGGTGACGTTCACGTCCTCGCCCTCTGCATTCGTAAGGACTGCTATGGTCTCGACGACCGTGTAATCGCCGGCAGGGGCCACGCTCTTGACCACATACTCTCCCTTGAAGGAGAAAGGCACCATGATTTTGTGAGGAAGCCATCCTTCCTTGACCTCTCCGAGCCAGTCTGCGGCAATCACCTTGTCACCCGGCTTCGCAATCGGAGTGAAGGTCCAGCTCTTCTTCTCGTCAAGAGGCTTGGTGTATTCACCCCTCTTCAGGAAGACGCCCGTCATTGTTGTGAGGTCGTTCTGCAGACCGTCATAGCTGCTTGAAAGGAGACCGGGGCCCAGAGTGGCCTCAAGCATCCTGTTCTCGAACTCCACCTTGTCACCGCCGCGGAGTCCGCGGGTGCTTTCAAACACCTGGACTGCAGCATTCCTGCCATTCACCTTGATGACCTCGGCCATAAGCCTGGTGTCGCCGACGATGATGAAGCAGAGCTCGTTCTGTGATACAGGACCGTTCACCTCGACTGTGACAAGGTTGGAAACGATACCCGTAACGATTCCTGTTGTTTTCATTATCTTCTACTGTTTATTTTTCTTCGTATTTGACTCCCGAGAAAGTGCCCCGCACTTCCTCCACCAACTTCTTGAAAAGCTCACGGCCGGTCTCCTCGTCGAGAAGAAGCCAGCGGCGTATGATACTGGCTTTTGCGAGAAAGGCAAGGACAGTGTTGAGGTTGAAATAGTCAAAGGTCGTAAGCTCCGAAGCCTTTGCCCAATAGAGATCGTCCAATCCCCTCTCCCTCGACAGTATATCCCCGGACGCAAGCACCGAAGCTGTCTTTGCCGCTTCCGCGAACTCCGGGACTGAAGCCTCATCTTCAAGGATGACGACATCCTTGTCCGCAGGGCGGCCGAGCTGAGAGTTCAGATACCTGACCTTGGCGTTGCGCACGGCAAGGTCGAAGGCGAACCAGTCTCTCACAAAGGAATTCCTGCAGGAGGCCGCCTCCCTGTAGAAGGACGCGTCAAGACCCTCTGCGGAAAGTCCCCTGTCCATCAGCTCGACAATCTTGAGTTCCGCTTTCGAACAGTTGGCATGGATTTCTTCAATCGCCGCGACCAGCGGTGCATCCCCGCCCTTCCAGGAGGTGGAGATGTCAGGCAGACCGGCGACCAGATAGTGGAAGTTTCCCATATACTAGCCGAAAAGTATCTTCTTGGTTGCAGGCCTGAGGTAGCTGCCGATAAGTTCCTTGAAAGTCTCGTCGGTAAGGCTGATGAACCAGCCGCCGTCCTTAGGACCTATGTTGAAGCCTCCTGCTATCTTCTTCGAGAAACTTGCGCTCACGCCGGACTTCAGAGCCGTTGAGAGTTCAGTGCTGACGAAGCCTTCAAGCTGAGCCTTGAGAGCCTCGGGAAGAACAAGTTCGATATCGACGGGCTCGTCCTTGGTAAAGCCCGCTGCAACAGCCTTGATCACCTGCTTGAGAAAGTCGGCGTCAGCGAGACTTTTGCCGGCAGGCTCGACCATTTTTGCGGTGATAAGGTTCTCGATGTCATGTCTGGTTGCGGCGATAGCCTCGGCGGAAGCCTTCTTGAGGTCAGAATCAGCTTTCTGCGCTATCTCGGCTGCCTTCGCATTGGCAAGGTCTATGATTGCCTGGGCCTCAGCCTTGGCCTTGGCCAGAACGGCTTCAGCCTCATCGTGAGCCTTGGCAAGTATCATCATGCCTTCCTGTTTTCCTTTGGACAGGCCCTCATTGTAGAGTTTGTCTGTCAGTTCCTGCAATTTGTCCATATCTTGTGAATTTTGTTGCTTTGTGCATTCAGGCCACGCACTTGCGAAACCCGTTTTCATTCATTTTGCAAATATACGAAGTATCCCTCAACCTTGCAAATTGTTCAAACGATAAAACGGGCCTTGACAACATCACGCCAAAGCCCGTCAAGCATCTGATATTCAAGTCAATAATTAACTCTCAGACTCCCGTCACCGAGTATCTCCACGGGACTGATGAGCACCACCCTGTCCTTAGGGTTTTCCCGCATCCTTCCGTGGTAGACTGTGTACATGTTCCCGTCATGGAGAGTGACCACCATGTTATGGCCTGTTCCAAGCACCTCGCCGCCTCTTGAGACGTTCTCCTGAAGCACCGGATTGTCCGGGGACTTGGTGAAGGGGCCGAGTGGATTATGCGAGGTGGCATAGCCCACGGCATAGTGCGGACCCGCGAAATTGTTGGCTGAATACATGATGTAGTATGTGCCGTTCTTTCTGAATATGAACGAACCCTCAGTCCAGCGTCGGTTGATTTCTCCCGAGGTCACGCTGCGGCTTTCCCACTCCGCCTGCACGTCGCCCGCAAGCACTGGAGGCGCAAGCAGGAGCACGGGCTCTCCCATGATGCCTGTAAAATCAGGCTTGAGTTCCACTCCGTACACCCAGCTTTCCTCCACTTCCTCGAATATTCCGTCAGCCTTGACCCTTGCGGCGATTTCGCTCTCAACAGCGTGCTTGTAGCAGCAGCGCGAGAAATAGAGATAGCAGCGTCCGTCCTCATCGAAAAGCACGTTCGCATCAATCACAGGATACTCCGGCTCGAACAGCGGACGGTCGAGATAGTCGGCAAAAGGCCCTGAAGGAGAGTCGCTTACAGCAACTCCTATGCGAAAAATCTCGCCCTCGTTGTTCGGGTTATCCCTCTTGTTGGAGCTGTAGAACATATAATACTTCCCGTCTCTCTCGTAAACTTCCGGCGCCCAGAAGCAGTTCCTGTTCCACTGTCCTTCCCGGCCTCCCTTGTATACCTGGCCGAGAGCCTCCCAGTTCTGAAGATCGTCAGAGACATAGGCCTCGAATCCGTCCTTGAGAGAGGTTCCGTACATATAGTACCTTCCGTCGGAAGCCGCAAGTAGGAATGGGTCTCCGAACTTGATGGGAAGAGGGTTGGAGATTTCAATGGCCGGGACATGGTTCCCACACGATGCGATCGCAGCAATGGCCGCTAGGGCAACAATTAATTTTTTCATATTTCAGGTATTTATTTTTCAAGCAGATAGCGTGACCAGAACTCCCTCGCTGCGGCATTGTCGTGGACATGCTGTTTCCCGCGGTAGCCGTGCATGCCGTCAGGATATATCATGAAGTCGAACTTGCGGTTCTCCTTCTGGAGTGCGTCTATGAGCCTGAGGGTGTTCTGGAAATGGACGTTGTCGTCGCCCGTTCCGTGTGTAAGTTTGAGCATGACAGGTTCTATGGCTGCAGAAGAGCCATGCATGACGGGATAGTCCTTCGCATAGTCCAGCACCCGGCCGGCCGCATAGCCCTCGGGATTGTTCTGCGGGGTATCCATGTATCTCTCGGTGTAGTGGGTGTCATAGAAAGCCCAGTCGTACACTCCTCCTCCAGCTATTCCGTAGTGGAAATAATCGGAGGCCTGGAAAAGCAGCATGGCGGTCATGGTCCCTCCGAAGGAAAAGCCCTCCACGCCTATCTTGTCCGGCTTCACATAAGGCTTTGACTGCAGCCACTTTGCCCAGTCTATGAAGTCGGCGACTTCGTTCACGGTAAGGTTCCTGTAAATATGGTCCAGGCCCTCCCTTCCGTTATGACCCGCAGCACGGCAATCGGCAATAAGTTCTATGATGCCGTTCTCGCGCCACCAGTTGTCCCTGTACGAGAATCTGTCTCTGACCATAGGAGTATCCGGACCGCCGTAGATGTCCACATGGACAGGATACTGCCGGCGGGGATCAAAGCCTTCCGGATAGATGATGAAGCCCGGAAGCACGAGGCCGTCCCTTGTGGTGATTTGCACAGCCTGAGGACATCCGAAGGCATCAGCGTCGAAATCCTTGCCCTTCCTGTCAGCCACCATAGTGGTCTTTATCTTTCCTCCCTTCAGGTCAGTGAGTACCAGCCTGTCAGGGGTCCTGGCGTTGCTGAGGTCAGCCACGAACCATCTTCCGTCAGGCGAGAAAGAGATGCCTGAAGCATTGAAAGCCACGTCGGTAAGAGCTGTGATGACGCCCTTGGAATCCACCCTGTAGAGGACCTGGCGGGTGGTCGCGTCGCGCTTGGCCGTGAAGAAAAGTTCCCCCTTCTTCTCGTCCACCCTGACCAGGGACATGCTCCAGTTCGGGCCTTCGGTAAGCCGGCGGAAATCCCCGCCGTCGTACGAAAGATAGTATGCCTGCTGCCAGCCGGTCTCGAAATTGCGCACCATGTAGAGCCCATTCTCGCCGAAAAGCATGCCGTCTATCCAGTCTATCCAGGTCTTGTAGCTCTCGTGGTATATCGCATCCTTTGCCCCTGTGTTGGAATCTATCCTGAAAAGGTCCACTGTATTCTGCAGACGGGGCATCCTCTGCACATAGAAGCTGCGGGAGTCGTCTCCCCAGAAAGGAGGACCGAAATACTGGTCGTCGGAAGGATTGAAATCAGCCCAGACCGTCTCCCTTGCTTCAGAGTCAAGGTCTATCATGCCTATCCTCACTTCTGGATTGGTCTCGCCAGCCTTCGGATATCTGGTACTCCTGACGCTGCCGTCCTGGCCGAACGGGGAATATATGGGGAAAAGCGGGACCTTGGTGTTGTCAAAGCGGTAATATGCGATTTTTCTACTGTCCGGAGACCACCAGAAAGCCCTGTACATTGAAGGGCGTCCGAAGATTTCCTCGTAGTACACCCAAGAGGCATATCCGTTGAGTATCAACTCAGTGCCGTCAAAGGTCAGTCTGGTTTCCCTGCCGCTTTCTATTTCAATGACATACAAGTCATTCGCCCTGGTAAAGGCCAGCATGGTGCTGTCCGGGGAGTATGTGAGGTTCACAGCGCCTTCGGGGCTCACGGGAAATATGCTGTATCTCTCCGGAGCGGAAACACCATCCCTGCGTCTGAGGGTCTTCGCGTCAATGCAGAAGGCGGTGCTGTCAGTAAAGCTCATATCATAACTGAAAGCCACCTCACTGCCGGAAATCCATTTCCACCCTGCAGGAAAAGGTTCGAGCACGCTCGCACTGGTCTGGAAAGCAGCAAGCAGCACTGCTGCCGCTGCCGTCAATGTTCTGAATAAGTTCATGTCCTATCTGAATAATTCATCCTTGAAATTCACGAAATAAACCTTGCTGACTGCACGGGTAACGGCGGTATAGAGCCATTTCAGGTCATCCGTCGTCATCTCGTCCTGCCAGAAAGGATTGTCTATGAACACGCAATCCCACTGTCCGCCCTGGGACTTGTGGCAGGTAAGCGCATTCGCATATTTCAGCTGGAGCGCATTGAAATACGGATCCTCCTTCACCGCCTCATAGCGCTTCTTCTTGCTTGTTATGTGAGCATAATCCTCGTTCACTCCGCGGTAGAGGGCATTCTGCTGCTCATATCCCAGAGCGGGGCCTTCGCTCTCGAGCGTATCGAGCAGCACCTTCGCGACAACCTCCCGGTCATCATAGTCCGGGAAACTAAGCCTCGCCTCAGCGAAATGGAAGCCGTAGCGCGTCTCGTGACGGCTGATCCTCAGCAGTCTCGCCATGTCCCCGTTTGCTATGAACTCCATATCTTCGCCCTCGGACTGAAAGCGGTAGCAGTTTTTCGCTATCATCAGTCTTTCCCCTCTCACAAGGGCTTCTTCCTTGAACTGCACACAGTTGCGTATGCCCGAATTATACCTCAGCGCCCTCTTGTTGGAACGGCAGAGTATCACGGTGGAGTCCTCTCCGTACTTTCCGTATGCCTCGCCTATCTTCTCTATCAGTTCCCCTCCCCTTATTCGCTCCACGTCGTCGAATCCGTCAATTTCCAGGCTCAGTTTCCCGACCGACCCGTACATCTCCCCGAATCCGTCGCCTATGTGCTGCCTGATTATTGTCGCGTTATGCAATATGCCCGTCTCCTTCTTCTGGCGGACGACCGTGCTCAGGGTTTCGAAGCGGGATGCTCCGAGTGAACGCATGAAATCGCCGTTCAGGGCTGGGCTGCAGTCCAGGCCTACGGGAGGCAACTGTGCGGAATCTCCGGCGAATATCAGCTTGCAGTCCCGTCCCTTGCCAACGAAACTTATGAGGTCCTCAAGCAGATTGCCTGTTCCGAAAGCTAAAATCCTTTCCCCCTGGTCTATGCCTATGAGAGAAGCCTCATCGACTATGAAAAGCGTGTCCTTGTTCTTGTTGGGTCCGAGACTGAACTCGCCTGTGCCGTCATCGGAAATTGCCTTCTGCTTGTATATGCACTTGTGGATTGTGTAGGCTTTGCGACCGGTATATGAGCTCAGCACCTTGGCCGAGCGCCCGGTGGGCGCCAACAACACGCAGTTTATCCTGTTTTCGGCGAGGGTGTTGATGACGGCTGAGAGCGCGGTTGTCTTGCCAGTGCCCGCATAGCCGTTCACCACCATCATGGTTTCGTCGGAAGTGACGAAGTCCGCGATGCTTTCGAGGGTGCGCCTCTGGCACTCTGTCGGCTCGAATCCCAGCTTCCCGATGAAGCCTTTCAGGAAAAATGAACTGACGGAGGACATTACTTGCGTCTGATGATTATTGCGAGAGTGACAAGAACCGGATAGATTTCCACACGGCCCATTATCATGTCAACAGAAAGTATGACCTTAGCCATGGACGAGATTTCCGAGAAATTGCCCATGGTGCCGAGATTCCCTATCGCTGGGCCAACGTTAGCCACCGAGGTGAGAGAGCTTGAGAAGGCGTCGAGTCCGTTCATCCCGCAGAGCATCAGCAGAAAGAGGGATACCAGCATTGTAAAGCAGTACAATATGATATAAATCAGCACAGGCTGGATAGCTTTGTCCTCAATCACGGTGTTGCCAACCTTCACGCGTGACACGGAGTTCGGATAAAGGGCATTCTTTATCTGGTTGACTGCTGCCTTGAAGGCTATTATCATCCTGTCTGCCTTCAGACCTCCCGTGGTCGAGCCCGAGCATCCGCATTGGAAGGCGGCGACAAGCATGACGGCGGAAGCCAGCGACGGCCACATCGCATTGTCGGCCGAGCCGAAGCCCGTTGAACTTATGTAGCTGGTAATCTGAAACGTACCGTGAAGAAGGGCTTCCGGGAAGCTGTCATACACCCCGTGTATGAGAAGGTCGGCGGAAGTTATAAGGGCGAAAACCAGCGTCACCAGATAGAAATACTTCACCACAGGATGTTTCAGCGGTCTCAGGCTTCTTGTGGCAAAGCATGAGAAGAGTATGCCGAAATGGGTGGATCCGAGCATCATGAAGATGATGCAGACTATATCGACGGGCACGCTGTCGAACGAAGCGATTGACTCGTTGCGGGTGGAGAACCCCCCGGTCGCACAAGCGCTGAATGCATGGTTCACGGAGTCGAAAACCGACATTCCCGCGAGGTGGAAGCCCAGTGCGGCAAGGCCGGTAAGCACGAGATAGACCGACACGATGACATACATCTTCTTCGAAGAGCGCCACCTGTAGCCTTCCTTCGAAAGCGAGGACATCTCAAGGCTGGAAAGCTTGAAGCGGAAAGGGCTGGTTTCCGGAAGTATCAGCAGAAGGAGCATGATTACTCCGAGTCCTCCGATGAAATGGGTGGACGAGCGCCAGAGCAGCAGGCTCTTTGGCAGGCCCTCGATGTCGGTAAGTATGGTTGCACCCGTCGTCGTGAAGCCGGACACGCTCTCAAACCATGCGTTGGCAAGAGTGAATTCCCCTCCCCAGAGCACATAAGGCAGCATGCCGAAGATGAAAGACAGCAGCCAGCTCAGCACTATGATGAGATAGCCGTCCTTCAGGGTGATTTCGGAAGCCTTTCTCTTAACGAAAATGAAAGGGAAGGCCCCGGTTATGAAGGTGATCACAAAACTGATGAGCAGCGGTCCGAATGCGGAATCCATGCCGTTCAGCACGGAGAGGACCATGCAGAGCAGCATGAAGAAGGCATCCACAAGCAGGGTCCTTCCCACATTGACCGATACTACCTTGAGATTCACTGTTCCTTCAGTTTGTTAAGCCTGCGCTTGAGATTGATGTTTTCCTCAACCACGTCCGTGATTCCGGTGTTCAGGCGGGACAATTCGTCCTCCCCCTCGAAAGTGCAGGAGTATCTGCGCCCGGACTGCCTGTAGGTATCAAGATTCGAGAGCATCCTGTAAAGAGGGTTGACGTAGCCCGTGAGAATGAAGAACATGAGCAGGAGCACGAGCAGTATGCCGACACCGACAGAGACCACACCCGGAACTATGCTCCTGTAGAAACTCGCCTGGAAGTCTCCCGAATTGGAGCGGAGCTCGGAGTATATGTGGTTTATGAGAGCCTCGTTCCTGGACTTGAAATCGTTGAAGCAGGGGTTGAGGCGCCCGAAGTACCAGGTCCTGGAATCAGTGAAATCCGACTCTATCACCTGTGCAAGTTCCTCAGACACAGTCATATAGTTCATGTATGACTGATAGAGGGAGTCCGCAAGCGCAAGCTCCTTCCTCATGGAGGGCGTCCTGTACGGGGCGTTCTCGAAGGTGAAGCGGAGGCTGTCGTGGTGGAATTCAAGAGCCCTGTCCGCCTCACCGTGCGGGATGGCCTCGTAGTTTTCCTCGCCTATTTCGTCAAGTATGCGGAGATGGTAGGCGTCTGTGAAGGTTTCAAGCCGGCGGGCCAGCTCTATGCTTCTTATGTTCTCGGCGACAAGGTTGGATACATAGTTGCTCATCCTTCCGTATTCAAGTACCGAAATAACGCTTGAAAGGAGGAGGATGGACGCTATGGACACGAGAGCGAGAATGAACCTCGCCCTCATCGACAATCTCGCCCTGCGCCGTCCATTTTTCCTGAACAAAGCCATGTCCTATTCCATCAGTTTCTTGTACTTGAACCTCTTAGGCTCTTCATTGCCGAGACGCCTCTTCTTGTTTTCCTCGTACTCGGTGTATGACCCTTCGAAGAAATACACCTGGGAATCGCCTTCGAAAGCAAGGATATGGGTGGCGATGCGGTCAAGGAACCAGCGGTCATGTGAAACGACAACGGCACAGCCGGCAAAGTTCTCAAGACCTTCCTCCAGTGCACGTATGGTGTTCACATCCACGTCGTTGGTAGGCTCGTCAAGCAGAAGGACATTGCCCTCGTCCTTGAGGGTAAGGGCAAGGTGAAGACGGTTTCTCTCGCCACCCGAAAGTATTCCGCAGAGCTTTTCCTGGTCGGCTCCCGAGAAGTTGAATCGCGAGACGTAACTGCGGGCATTGACCTCCCTGTTTCCGAGTTTCACAAACTCCGAATTTTCCGCAATGGTCTCGAATACGGTCTTGTCCGGGTCTATGCTCCTGTGCTGCTGGTCCACGTATGCAAGCTTCACAGTCTCACCTATGCTTATCGAGCCGCTGTCAGGCTGCTCAAGCCCCATAATCAGACGGAACAGAGTGGTTTTTCCCGCTCCGTTGGGGCCTATCACGCCGACTATGCCGGCTGGTGGCAGCACGAAATCAAGGTTCTCATACAGAAGCCTGTCGCCGTAACCCTTCGACACGTTGCGGAACTCTATCACCTTGTTGCCGAGCCTTGGGCCGTTAGGGATGAAGATTTCCAGTCTGGCCTCCTTCTCCTTCGCATCTGCGGCAGCCATCTTCTCGTATGCGCCGAGGCGGGCCTTGGACTTGGCCTGACGAGCCTTGGGGGCCATCCTGACCCACTCAAGTTCTCTCTCGAGGGTCTTGCGGCGCTTGCTTTCCTGCTTTTCCTCCATCGCCAGCCTCTGGCTCTTCTGGTCCAGCCATGATGAATAGTTGCCCTTCCATGGTATGCCCTCGCCCCTGTCGAGCTCGAGTATCCATCCAGCGACGTTGTCGAGGAAGTAGCGGTCGTGGGTGACGGCTATGACCGTACCCTTGTACTGCTGGAGATGAGCCTCAAGCCACTGTATGCTCTCGGTGTCGAGGTGGTTGGTAGGCTCATCGAGCAGGAGCACGTCCGGCTGTTTGAGAAGCAGGCGGCAGAGCGCTACGCGGCGCCTTTCTCCGCCCGAAAGCGTTGCCACCTTCGCATCCGGAGCCGGACATTGGAGCGCGTCCATGGCCCTTTCGAGCTTCGAGTCTATCTCCCATCCGTCAAGATGTTCTATCTTCTCGGTGAGCTCTCCCTGGCGCTCGATCAGAGCCGTCATCTCGTCGTCGGTCATAGGTTCCATGAACCTGTTGTTGACCTCTTCATACTCCCTCAGGACGTCCATGACCTCCTGCACGCCTTCCTGAACCACTTCGAGAACCGTCTTCTCAGGGTCCATCTGAGGTTCCTGCTCAAGATAGCCCACGGTATAGCCCGGAGCCCATACCACTTCGCCCTGATAGCCTTTCTCGATACCGGCGATAATCTTCATGAGAGTCGACTTGCCGGAACCGTTCAAGCCTATGATGCCTATCTTGGCTCCATAAAAGAAAGACAGATAGATGTCCTTGAGTATTACCCTGTTGTTGTGCGGGAGGACCTTGCCCACCCCGTTCATCGAAAAAATTATCTTCTCGTCTGCCATAATGCCTGATTATCCGATTAAGGAACTATGATAAAACAAGTTGCAACTGCATGAAAAATCAGTTCCCAACATACAAAGATAAACAAAGTAGGCATATTCTCAAACCATCATCCTGCTTTCCGGCAGTGAAGCGGACTCCGGGAGGAACATTATGCGCCTCCACTCGTCCGTCGTCATCTCCGTGTGGTAAAGAAATGCGCTGGTGAACATTCCGGGCCGCCTGAAACCGACAATCCTCGCCAGCTCGCTGTCGCTCAGACCCGGCTTGCTTCTCATCAGTTTCATTGCATATATGATACGGCAATGCTGGACATACATGGGAAGGGACTTGCCGGTGTAGGCGGCTATTGCCTTCGAGACGTACTGCTTGTTCGCATAAACTTCCGCGGCAAGGTTTGAGAGTTTGAAATCCGTGTCCAGGAAGCGTTTGTCCACCCACAAGGCCTGCTTTACCCTGGCCATGATTCCGGCATAGCAGATGTCTGCGTGGATCTCATTCAGTTCAGACTCTGACAGTTCTTTCATCAACTGCTTGACCATGCGGCGTGAGAGCACGTAAGGCCGGTTGTAAACGGACATGAAGGTGACATAGCCGAAGTAGAGCAGCCACAATCCCCCGGCCGGAAGCCAGTTCGCCTTCCCGTCGAAGACCGTCATGACCACCGCGGAATACAGGCAAATCAGATTATGGGCATTCAGGAGCAATCCCCTCCTGCGTTCAAGCAGAAGTCCGTAGACCGACATCCCTTTGAGAAGGTCGTTGACATGGACGGCCACCCTGCCGTATGCCCAGCACCTGTAGGCGAGGGTGGCATTGGGAAGCAGCAGGAAGGTGATGACCGCCGTGACCGAAGAGCAGGAAGGAAAGGCTGCGAAGATGATGCAGGGCAGCATCCCCAACACTGAAAAAAGGGCGAGAACCTCAAGTTTAAGGTCAACAGCCTCGTCGATGAGCAGCATCAGGGAGGCTATGGGCAGGGCCAGCACAGGGGCAAAAAGGGTGGCGGCCAGGGCATAGACCATAATCACGACATGCCTTGTCATGAAATGTCTTTGCGCTATGTTCCGGTTCTTTTTCAGTGTACAAAAAATTGCGATGACAGGTGCCACCGCCATCGCAATACTTAAAGAAATCAAAATAGTTTTCATATCGGCAGTTTTTAAAAGCAAACATAAGATAATACCGATGCGCATGCCGCCGTTATGGCTATTTGTCAATTGCTTTCCTGCTTTTTTGTCAACGATTCCGAAAGAACTTTTCTATTGATTCCGGTCTTCACCTCGTCAAAGCCCTGTCCATAGACCTCGCTGGCTGCCGCAACGGATACGAATGCTGTGGGGTCAAGTGCCTTCACAGCCGCAAGCACGTCGTGAAGTTTGGTTTTCCTGGTTATCACAAGAAGCACCTTGATATCCTCCTGGCTGTACCAGCCCGTGCATTTCATGGCGGTGACTCCCTTGTCCATCCTGTAGACCAGATGATCGGCGATTTCCTGATACTGTCTGGAAAAAATCATGATCTGGACCGAAGATTTCCTTCCAAGCATCACGGCGTCTACCGTGTACGAGAATACGAGCATGGTAAGATAGCCGTATATGAGGTCCTCGAAACCCATGCCCGGCACCAGAAGAAGGAGGGCGACGATGAAAAGGTCCATCGTAAAATACGCCTTGCCGAGTGAGATGGGATAGAACTTGTTGACTATCATTGCTATGATGTCGGTACCTCCCGTGCTTCCGCCCGCCATCAGCGTGAATCCTATGCCTACACCCTCTACGAGAGAGCCCACAACTGCCACAAGGAACCTGTTGTCAAGCCTGACATAAAGGGGTTCGAAAGCAGGAAGTGAGAGCATCCACAGGAAGAAGGACGACATACCTATGGCAAAGATGGTCTTGATGCCGAACGACTTGCCGAGCAGCAATACCGCCAGGCCAAGGAGGAGCATGTTGAGGACTGCGTAACTGACGGAGGTAGGGAAACCCGTTCCGTATTCTATGATGGTGCAAAGTCCCGTGAGACCGCCGCTGGCCAGTTTGTTGGGGAAGAAGAAAAGTTCCCACCCCATGGCATAAATGAATACGCCGAAGGTGATTACGACGTATTCCTTTATGAGATGAAGAGTTTTTCCGGTATGCTCTCCCATTTTTGAAGTAGCTACTTGACCACGATGTTGACTATCTTGCCGGGAACAACTATAACTTTCACGATGTTGCCGTCGCCGACATAGCCTGGAGTCTTGGCGTGGGCTCTTACCCTGGCTTCGACCTCGTCCTTGCCCATATCTTTCGGAAGGTCTACCGTGAACCTGGTCTTGCCGTTGAACGAAACCGCGTATGTGCAGCTGCTTTCCACGGTATATGCCTCGACGTATTCCGGGAAGCTGGCGAAAGTGATGCTTTCCTTGTGGCCGAGCGCCTCCCAAAGTTCTTCCGCGATATGAGGCGCGAAAGGAGAAAGGACTATGATGAACGGCTCCAGAATCTCCCTCTTGTGGCACTCTCCGAGCTCGTTGGCGGCAATCATGAATGCGCTTATGGTGGTATTGTATGAGAACGACTCAATGTCTGTGCGGGCCTTGCCTATGAGCTTGTGAAGGGCCTTGAGCTCTTCCGGTGCCGCCTTCTCGTCAGTCACTGCAAAGCCGTCGCGGTCATAGAACATCCTCCAGACCTTCTTGAGGAAACGGTTTACGCCGTCTATGCCCTTGGTGTCCCAAGGCTTTGACTGCTCGAGAGGTCCGAGGAACATTTCATAGAGCCTGAGCGTGTCCGCCCCGTACTGGTCGCAGACATTGTCCGGATTGACCACGTTGTACATGGACTTGCTCATCTTCTCTATGGCCCAACCGCAGACATATTCTCCATTTTCAAGCACGAACTCCGCATCCCTGTACTCCGGCGACCATGCCTTGAAGGCCTCGATGTCGAGACGGTCGTTGTAGACTATGTTGACGTCCACATGGATTTCGGTGGTGTCGTACTGGTCTTTGAGGCCTACGGAAACGAAGGTGTTGGTGCCCTTGATCCTGTATACGAAGTTGGAGCGCCCCTGGATCATACCCTGGTTGATGAGCTTCTTGAACGGCTCCTTCTCGCAGACGTAGCCGAGATCGTAGAGGAATTTGTTCCAGAAACGGGAGTAGATGAGGTGGCCGGTCGCATGTTCGGTTCCTCCTATGTAAAGGTCTACGTTCCTCCAGTATTCGTCCGCCTCCCTGCTGACGAGAGCCTCGTCGTTGTGAGGGTCCATGTACCTGAGGTAGTATGCGGAACTGCCCGCAAAGCCGGGCATGGTGCTGGTCTCAAGAGGACAGCCGTCCACGGCCCAGCCTTCTGCGCGTGCGAGAGGCGGGTCACCGGCCTCGGTAGGAAGGTATTTGTCTATCTCCGGAAGCTGTAGAGGAAGCATGTCCACAGGAAGTGGCTGCGCCATCCCGTCCTTGAAGGTCATAGGGAAAGGCTCTCCCCAGTATCTCTGGCGTGAGAATATCGCGTCGCGGAGACGGTAGTTTATCTTGCGACGGCCTATGCCCTGCGACTCCACATAGTCTATCGCGGCAGGAATGGCCTGCTTGACCGTGAGGCCGTTGAGGAAGCCGGAGTTGCACATTATGCCTTCCTTTGCGTCGAAGCTTGATTCGGACACGTCGCAGCCCTCGATTAGAGGTATGACGGGAAGGTCGAAGTGCCTTGCGAATGCATAGTCGCGGCTGTCATGTGCGGGAACCGCCATGATGGCTCCTGTGCCGTAGCCTGCAAGAACATATTCCGAAATCCAGACCGGAACTTCCGCACCGGTAAGAGGATTGACTGCATACGCCCCGGAGAATACGCCCGTCACCCTTCTTGTCTCGGCCATCCTTTCCCTCTCGGTCTTCTTCCTGGCCTGGACGAGATACTCTTCCACTGCGGCTTTCTGCGCCGCGGTGGTAAGTTTCTCAACCCACTCGCTTTCAGGGGCAAGCACCATGAAGGTCACGCCGAATACGGTGTCTGCGCGGGTGGTGAAGATGACCATGTCATATTCCTGACCATCGCTCTTCACCTTGAAGGTCATCTCCGCGCCCTGGCTTCTGCCAATCCAGTTGCGCTGCATATCCTTGAGTGAATCTGTCCATTCAAGTTCCTCGAGGTCGTCAAGAAGTCTGCCGGCGTAAGCGGAAACCCTCAGCTGCCACTGGGTCATCTTCTTCTGCTCCACAGGGAAGCCACCCCTCACCGAGAAGCCTTCCTTGACCTCGTCGTTTGCCAGCACGGTTCCGAGTCCCGGACACCAGTTGACCGCGGTTTCTCCCTGATAAGCTATCCTGTAGCACATCAGCAGTTCATGGCGCTTCTTCTCTCCGAAGGCCTTCCACTCCTCGGCGGTGAAAGCGTCATGGTCGGAATGAGCCGCATTCACTGCAGAACTGCCTCCCTTGGCGAACGCAGCCTCGAGTTCCTCAATCGGACGGGCCTTGGCGGAATCATTGTCGTACCAGCTTCCGTACATTTTCAGGAAAGCCCACTGTGTCCATTTGTAATAGCCCGGATCACAAGTCCTTACCTCACGGCTCCAGTCGTATGAGAAGCCTATGCGGTCAAGCTGCTGGCGATAACGCGCGATATTGTCGGCAGTGGTCTTTGCCGGATGCTGGCCTGTCTTGATGGCATACTGTTCTGCAGGGAGACCGAACGCGTCATACCCCATAGGGTGCAGCACGTTGAAGCCGCAGAGTCTCTTGTATCTGGAGTATATGTCGCTGGCTATGTATCCCAGAGGATGACCTACATGAAGTCCCGCGCCTGACGGGTAAGGGAACATGTCGAGTACGTAGTACTTTGGTCTGGAGGCATCTTCCTTAGCCTCAAAGGTATGGTTGGCAGCCCAATAAGCCTGCCACTTGCTTTCAATTTCCCTGAAATTGTATTCCATTGTATCTTGATTGGTTTACGTTTGCGTATTGCGGTCGCAAAGGTATTAATATTTCTTCAATTTCATTCCCCCCTTCGACTGCCCCTTCTTCTCCAGACGGAACTCCACCTGTATGGTCAGCGAAGTCTTCACCTTCTTGTCCCGTACCCGGCCCGGTCTCCATTTCGGAGAGGCGCTCACTATTCTCACGGCCTCGGCGTCCAGCAGCGGATCCACGCTCCTGACCACGCTCACGTCCTTCACCTGGCCGGTCTCGTCAACGACGAAATTGACATGGACTATGCCCTGAATACCCTGCTCCACCGCCTTCTGGGGATATTTGAGATAAGGATACACCCAGAGCTTGAGGAACTGGGATACTTCCGGACTGTTCTGGAACATAGGTCTGACGTCGCAGTCGAAATATGAAACCACGTCTGAAGCGAGAGTGCCCCTGCGGGACTTCATGACCTCCTCGTGAAAGGAAATTTCCCTGTCTGTGTTGCAGAGCGCGACGGAGGCATTGTAGATATATTCAAGCTCCCTTTCCATTCCGTCCCACTCGAGCAGGGTTGCAAGATCGCGGTCGGTATCATGCTCCGCATACTTTCCCGTAGTGAACAGCACGGAAGGGATGTCCTTCGCATAGAAACTCCTCTGATCGGTAGGATATGGTTCTGCCGCGGTAAGCTGCGGGGTGATGGGCTGGAGTTCTCCGGAAACTGACGAGATGAAGGCGTTCATGTCCGGATTGGACACCGTGTAGGCATAGAAGCCTCTTGAAACCAGCCCGAGCATATCCAGGTTGACCATATACTTTATACGGTCGGCATCCTTGAAATCCTTGTTCAGGAAGCAGAAGGAGCCCGAAAACATGTCGGAAGAAGCCCCGAAGCCCACGAGCAGCACGGAACGGCGGAGAAGAACGGAGTTCGTTGAAAGCCTGCCCGCGAGTTCGAGCAGCATGGCGAGGCCGGAAGCATTGCCGTTCGCGCCATGATATATCCTCTCAACATCCTCCCCGTTTATCCTGGTGGTCACGGTCCCGAGATTATCCATCCTCGCGCCTATTACTATATATTCGTTACGGAGCTTTGAATCATAGCCCTGAATGAATCCGTACACGTTTCTTGATACATACGGGTCATTGCCTTCCCGGCTGATGGTGAATTCGTTGCCGGAGCGTGGAGTGAGAAGATCCACCCCGTATTCCTTCAGGACGTCAGCCACGTATTCCGCGACTGCCTTCTCGCCCTCGGAGCCCGGAGCCCGCCCGAGCCACTGGCCCGAACAGATATAATCCACATGCTTTTTCATGCGGGTTACGGTCTCGGTGTCATAGAGTGACGAGTATGGGTCGTCGGGAAGGAACTGCGCCGAAACGGCGGAAGATGCGGCCAGGGAAAGGACGGACACGAGAGCCGCCGCGAAAAGTCTCAATCTCATTGGAAACTGTCGATTAAAATCCATGCATTGGAAGGGCAGAATTTCTCCTTGCGCACCTTCCAGTAAGATTCGTAGACTTCAGCAAGGTCCATGCCCGGGCAGAGTGCTGCCACATAAAGGTTCCTGCCCGCAGTCAGCACAGTACCAGGATAGGGGCTTGCCGACGCGAGGAATCTTTCTGCGTTAGCGCGGGTGGAAAAAGAGCCTATTATTATATAATAAGGGAAGTCTT
>JABUTS010000164.1 GCA_021443565.1 Bacteroidales bacterium
ATGCGGCTGCCGTCGCTGAAATGGAGCACACCTCCGGCGAGGTGTTCCGAAAGCGCAGGCCTGTCATATATCACGACCCTGTCGATGCTGACTTCCCTGTCCCAGTCCAGGCGGGCCCACGGAAGATGCATCACCCCCCATGGCGTGAGGGAGCCCTTGCACACCCATTCGCCCTTCCCGTCATGGAGAATTATGCCGTCGTTGAGCGCGTCGGCGCCGTGGTTGTCATCGAAGCTGTCGGAAACCGTTGCCTTCGCCTCGGGGGCTATGTTGCGCGGCGTCGCCGCAGAAACAACTGAAATCGCGGCGAAAGCGGCCGCAAGCACAAAGCGTGATATTGACTTCATAATGGAATAAAAGAAGAGGGCGGGCAAACCCACCCCCTTCCGGTAAAAGTGAATGTTACTTCTTGATCTTGTTGTCGCTCTGGGAAATCACGAAGTTCTTCTGAGCGCCTGAAACAGGGTCTATGTCCTTGCAGACAATGGAGCCGTCGGCGTTGGTAAAGACAGCCTCGAGGCTTGTTATCTCGGCAGACTGAGGGAGGCCGAATACCTGCTTAGGGTAGATGTACCTTGAGTAGGAAACTTCGTCAGTCCTGGTCATGAGCGTGCTGTTGTCGCGCTTCTCGCAAGAGTAGGTCTTTCCGTCCTTCGTGGTGGCGTAGAGGTTGAAATATATCTTCTCCTCGCCCTTGAGAGGAAGGTCGGAACCGCTTACCGAAGTGAGGAAGTTGAGTGAGAACACATCACCGTATCTCACGTCGTTAGGGGTGGTCGAGAAATAGTGGAAGACCGTATAGTCATCATTTCCCGAACCGCCTGTCACGGTCATGATCTTTGATAGGCTGTTGAGCTTGTACCTTGAGTCATCACCGTCGTCAAAACCTCTGTTATATGAGCACCAGCCTGCGCCGAAGAAGAACTTGATGTTTTTCGGGCCGGTCTTCATCACAATCTTGACTGTTGCGTCAATCTGCTCGGTAGAGGTCTTGTCGTTGATGGTGAAGGCAGTCTTTGACTTGAAGGCCACCCACTGAACGGAGCCTGTGTTGCCGAGAGCGCCGAGTTTTGACTGGAAAGCGTCACCCCAAGGCATACCTGTCTTGAATTCGGTAACTCCAGCAGGAATGAGTTCCATCTCCTCATTCACAACATCCGTTCCGCCCTGGCTGGTGTAGTTGGAGGTCGTGAGGTAAAGCTTGGCATTGTTGCCGAAGTCCCATGACCTTGGGGTAAGTATGCCCAGCACCAGAGGGGTGTTTGCAAGGTCGGTTTCCGGTACGCAGTGGAACTTGACCGTAACCTCGATCTCGTCGTTCACCTTGATGTCTCCGTCAGGGAAGATGATTTCGTCCATGTACATGCAGGCAGCCACGAGGCCCATTGCTCCGATGAATGCTGCGATGGAAAGCTTATGATTCTTGAAAAAGTTCATAACGTAGTGAATTAGAGATTACTTTAACCAGTATTCGTATGAAATGTCAGCGCAGTCAAGCTGGAAAGGAATCATGAACTGGCCTTGCTTGTAGACTGCCACGACATCTCCTGAATCGAGCTTGAGAGTCCAAGGCGAAGAAGACGTGTCGAACTTGCAGTTTACCTTGCCCTGAGGGATGGCGAAGGTGTATGGAGAGAACGGAATGTTTCCGTTGTCAATCTCGCATGCCGTATACTTGCCGTCAACCACATATACCTTGAACTGGAAAGAAGAGAACCAGTCAAGATATGGCATGAGATCTATACCTGTTGTGTTGAGAGGGTCAATCTCAAGAGCCTTGTTCAACACAAAGGTGTAGTCGTAGGTACCGGTGTTCGGAGAATCGAACTCGGTATTCTTTGGCATCACCTCAACGCATGACGAGAGCAGTGAAAGCGCTGCCACGATTGAAGAGAGCAATGCAATACATCTTTTCATATTGTTCAATGTATTAAAAATTTAGTCGTTTACTTTAGGATGGTATCAATATCTGCCCAGAAAAAGCGTGGACGGTATGTGGAAACGTCCTTCCACTGCTGGTTGCCGTCCTGTGTGTTCATGTCGTAGGAAATCAGTATCATTCCGTCCTTCTCGAACTGTGGATGAGCCATGGCATTGTAGCACATGAGATTATTGTCCTGGAAAGGAGGAACGGTGTAGATTACCTTCTTGTTGCCCCAAGGTCCCCACGGATTCGCGGATGTGAAAGTATATATCTCGTTCACCCAGAGTTTCTTGTTCTCGGTGAGAAGCACATACTTGTCGCGAAGCGGGAAGACGTTGAACTGCGAGGAAACCGAAACGCTGGAAATGCCCGGGAGGGCCTTGGCAGAACCCGAATCGGAGCTCCAGCCGTTGCCGTCATAGTATTCCCATGAGCCATAGAGATCCTTCTCCTGAGCCCTTGCACAGTAAACCTCGGTGATGGCGTCTAGGTCGTTCGTGACATCAACCTGAGCATAGATATAGGCATAATCCCCGTCGTTGAAGGCAGCTGCTCCGTAATGAATCTCCTTGTCGCTGCTGAAGCGTATAGGCTCATCCTTTTCGAGTTCGAGGCCAGGCAAACTGTAGCGGAGGAGATTGGAGCGCTCGTATGCGAAGCCCCACATACCCTCTCCCTGCATATACATCAGGGACTGGAACACATACAGTTTGTTGCCCATCACGAAACCGTCGAGAGGCCAGTACCATTTCTGCTCGAAAGGATAGTCCGGTGGAACCGCTGCGGATGAATTCGTACCAGCACCCCTGAAGTTGTAAATCGGTGTGACCTCGTGGGACTTCGGATTATAAACTATATAGGTGTTGCGGTACATGTGGGCACCCTGCGGACGGCTGCCGTTCGTGACGTCACAGACAAAAGAGTCTCCGATGAGGAAGATGGACCTTCCGTCAGGAAGCGCCACCGAATACATGCCGTCGCCTGCGCATACGCTGCCATGGTCCGGCATTATCTCGGCATACATTGTCTTGTCCAGTCCGTCTATCGAGAGATTCAGGTTGATCTCATCCACGGTCTCGCTGCCATTCAGGAGAGTGATGATGCACCTTACCGCCGAGTTGTAAGTGGCAATGTGGGTAAGGGTGCAACCTTCTGCCTTTCTGTCAAGTTTACGGTTTATGTCATATTCCGGGACCTTCACTTCGAACACATCGAACTTTTCGTCGGTGAGAACCTCCCAACTGAGGAAAACCGTATCGGCATTAGAAGTGTAGGAGAGCTTCAAGGAAGTTTCCACAGTATCGTCTGCGAACGGATCGTCCAGAGTCCTGCCGCGTTCTCCGCAGCAGCAGAGGGTGGCAATCGAAGTTAAGGCGAGGAAGATATGTGATACCTTGACCATCTTTATCTCTTGAGATTTGGATTGAGTATTCTGTCGTGAGCAGGATATGGCATGAGGAGGTCTGCCTCTGTGAATGCCGTATCGTGCTTAGGAGCCTGGTGTCCTATCATGTCCACGATGGTGCCAGCCTCGAACTTGAAGGTCTTACGGGTACGGACCATGTCATACCAAGTCTGATTCTCGTAGCAAAGTTCCCAGAAACGCTCCTTGAACACAGTCTCGAAGCTGATTTCAGTAGGCTTGATCTCGCCTGGGAACGCTCTCTTCCTAACCTTGTAGTATGCGTCTATGGCCTTGCTGTCGGAGGTCTTGCCACCGTCAGCCATAGCCTTGGCCTCAGCTGCAACGAGAAGCACGTCAGCATAGCGGAGTATAGGGAAGTCAAGACCCGACTTGCCGGAAGACACTGCGCTCTTGTCGAAGAACTTGTATATGTAAGGCTTCACGAATTCAACGTCGCCTGAGCCGTCGAGAGCCGCATAGTGGGTGTAGAAGAAGCCCTTGCCGTCCTCGAGACGAAGATCGCCCTCGTCGTAAGAGTTGTAGAACTGCGAGGTAGGGATGATGCATCCACCGTATGCATTGTTCTCGTCAATCGCACCGCCTGCAGGGACAGGGTAAGGGAGGCAGGAGCTGTGCATGCCGCTGCCTGCGTTGTTGGCCTCTCTCTGTATGCTGAACATGAACTCACCACGGTTTTCGTTAGCCTGATTCCTGAGGTCGTCATAGCTTGCGAAAAGCGAGAACGAGCCGTTGTTGATGACCTTTAGAGCCTCATTGTAGGCGTTTGCATAGTTCTCGGTAGCCTTGAGAGGATAGCCTGCCATCGTGAGATATACCTTGGCAAGGAGACCTGCAGCAGCGCCTTTGCTGACAGTGCCGTCGGTCTTGGCCCAGCTGGTAATACTTTCCTCAGCAGTCTTTAGGTCGTTCACGATGACCTCATAGACATCTGCCACAGGAGACGGAACCACCTGGGTTTCGGAAAGGTCCATAGTAGGCTCAGTAAAGAGTGGAAGAGGTCCGAAAAGCTGAACGAGCTGGAAGTAGTAGTATGCGCGGAGGAAGTGTGCCTGACCGATGAGATCTTTCTTTACCCCTTCGTCAACCGTTGCAGTGGAGTTCTCAAGACCCTTGATTACGCTGTTGCAGTTGTTGATTGAAGAATAGGTCTGGCGCCAGAGCGCATCAATATGGTTGTTGGCTTCCTTGAGGGGAAGCTTGAGTCCGAGGTCCTCATCAGATCCCGGTTGGGTACGGTCGGTGATACCGGTGACAAGTTCTATCATATGGTATGGGGAAACTCCCACGCCGACACCGCCGATGAATATGTTGGAAGTACCGGTATAAAGGCCGTTTACAGCCGCAACCATCTGGTCCTGATTGGTATAGTAGTCATCTGGAGACAAGAAGGTCTTCGGGTGCTCGGTAAGGAATCCTGTGCAGGACACTGCAAGAGCAGAAGACACGATGACAGCACCAAATATCTTTATAATGGTATTTTTCATATCTCTTCTGAATTAGAAACTGATCTTGAGACTACCTGTAACAGTCATCGGTCTTGGATATGCGTACCAGTCACGGCCGTTTCCGCTGTCGCTGTCGCCTGCCCATGAGATCTCAGGATCGTAGCCCGGATACTTCGTGAAGATGTATGCATTCTCCACGCTTGCGCCGAGTACGAGACCCTTGATCAGTTTGCTGTTCTTGAGAACAGAGTGACCGAAGTCGTATGAGAGCTGTATGTTCCTGACACGGAGGAAACTTGCATCGTAAAGATGGAAGGTGTCGTCGATGTTCTCTCCGTAGAGATGGTCACCAGGATGACGAAGTGCAGGATACATGGTGTTCTGGTGCTCAGGAGTCCATGCGTTGAGTATGGACTTGACACCATTGGTGTAGATAATCTGGTTGTCGATGAGAGCCTGGGTGGTACTGAAAATCTTGTGTCCCACCTGGGATCCGAGGTCAATCATAAGGGTGAATCCCTTGAGGTAGAAGGTGTTCACGAGAGAGAATTCAGCCTTTGGAGCCGGCTGTCCCGCCCATACGCGGTCATCGTCGTTGATGACGCCGTCGTTGTTGACGTCTTCATACTTGATATCGCCGGGATACTTGCCGTATACCGCAGCCTGTTCAGCTTCGTGGGTTCCCCAGGTGCCGATGCGGTTGTATACATGCCAGCGCTGCCAGATTTCGCCTTCGTCAGTCCTGAGCGAACCGGTTGCGCCCACAACGTCTCCGCCAAGGTCAACGGCGATGGTCTTGTTGGTGGAGAAGATGAAGTCCGTATCCCAGCTGAAGTCATGCTTTATGATGTTGTGGCTGTTGATGGTAAGCTCGAAACCGGTGTTCTTGAGTTCGCCGATGTTAGCCAGGGTGGTAGAATAGCCGGTGGTGTAAGGGACTTCCTTGTTGTAGAGGAGGTTGCAGTTCTTCTTGATATAGAAGTCCGTTATGAGCTGGAGTCTGTCGTTGAAGAAACTGAAGTCGAGACCCGCGTCAAACTGCTTTGCAGTCTCCCAGGTAAGGTCGTTGTTTCCGAGGTTGTTGAGGGTCACGTACGATACGAGGGCGTTGTTCATGATGACATTGCCGGAAGAGTACTGTGCGAAGGTCTGGTAAGGAGCAATCGAGGAGTTACCCACAGAGCCGTAGCTGAGACGGAATTTGAGGTGGTTGACCACATTCCTTGCAGGCTCGAACCAAGGTTCCTCTGAAACTATCCATCCGAAGGATCCTGAAGGGAAGTAGCCGTACTTGTTGTTTGCACCGAAGTTGGATGCACCGTCGGCACGGAAGGTGAAACCGAAGAGGTACTTCTCGAGGAGGCTGTGGTTCATACGGAAGTAGTATGAATTCATCCTTGTCTGGGACATGCCTGAAGATGGAGCGACGAGAGTTGTGCCCGTGCCCACATTATGGTAGCCGTAGAGTATTTCAGGAATATCCTTGGAAGCGAGGCTGCTGTTCTCCTGATCATACCAGTACCAGCTGGCACCGAGCACGAAGTTGGAGCGGAGGGCACCCTTGAAGAAACTCTTGTTGTAGGTGAGGTAGTCCTCGTTTGCGACCCTTCTGATTTCGCTGTGGGCTATGGTCGCATTGGTATTACCCTGAGCATTCAGGGAGTAGCCTATGATTCCAGCCTCTGCAAAGTGGGTTGCCTTGTAGTTCTTGTTCTGATAGTCACCCTTCACGGTGAGTGTGAGATCCTTGGTGAAATGGAAATCAAGGGAAATATCCATGAGAAGGTAGTTGTTCTTCTTGAGGTCTTCCATCATCTGGAGCTGCTTGACAGGGTTGTCTGCCTCTTCTCCGAGAGGATAGTCGCTCTTGGTTCCCCATGTGCCGTCAGCATACTTCACAGGAACGATAGCCGGCATTTCAATCATGTTTCGGAGAGCGCCCTGATACATGGTGCCCTCATTGTCGGCAGAGTTGGTAAGGTCGTTGCCCGCGCTTGCAAGAGCCTGAACGTCGAGCCACTTCGAAATCTGCGACTTGATGTTGATGGTGCCGTTGAAACGCTTGGAGTAGGTGTTCATGACCATACCGTCCACATCCTGATAGCTGAGACCGGCATAGATGGAGGTATTGCCGGTGTTCTTGCGGAAGGAAAGCGAGTTGTCGGTCACGAGAGCCGGCTTCATCACCTCGTCCGCCCAGTTGGTGTCATACCTTGGAGAAGCGATGTAGTGGCCGTTCTCGTCAGTCACGTAGCCGCCGGCTGCATCCTTCTTGTAGTAGAACATGTTTTCCATAGGAGAAAGGAGATGAGGCATGGTCGTACCGGTATAGGCATAAGCCATCTCCTGAACCTTCATGAACTCCTCGGAGTTGAGCATGGAGAGCCTCCTGGTAAGCACGTTGACACCGGTCTTTGAGTCGAAGGTGACTATGCCCTCGTTGGTCTTGCCGGACTTGGTGGTGATAATCACTACACCGTTGGCTCCCTTGGCACCGTACATGGCGGTTGCAGCAGCATCCTTCAAGACGTCGATGCTCTCGACGTCGTTCGAGTTGATCATGTTTGGATCCACGTCCACAACGCCGTCAAGCACATAGAGAGGGTCTGAAGACGCGTTGATGGAGCCTTTGCCCCTGACGCGGATTCTCATTGAACCGCCCGGACGTCCCGAAGAAGTCATCGCCTGGACACCAGCCATCTTGCCGGCGAGGCTCTGGGTGATGTTGATTGCAGAAGCGCGCTCATTGAGGCCCTCGCTGTTGACTGAAGACACGGATGACGAAAGGTCCTTTCTGATCATCGTACCGTAGCCGACGGCGACAGCTTCATTGAGGAGCTGTACATCCGGTTCCATCTGGACCTTGAAAGTCCTTGTGGCACCGATGGAAGTGACGTAATCCTTCATTCCGATGAACTGGAACAAAAGATTCTCGGATGTCGATGGAACGTTGAGCACGAAGTTTCCGTCAATGTCGGTAATCGTGCCGGTAGTCGTTCCCTCGACTGAAACGGAAACTCCGACGAGCGGCTGGCCGGTCTCGTCAATGACGTTTCCCTTCAACTGTGCAGACTGAGCGAGAGCACCGACGGATAACATCAGTGCCATCCCTCCCATGACTGCCTTCTTGAGGAAATTACTTTTCATCAGACAATAATTATTGATTAATAGTATGGTTGAAAGTATTTTTCTGGTTATTCCACGCCCCATGAAGAAGGCTCCGGTCCCATCCAGAGTTCAAGCTCGCCACCGGAAGATATGTCGCTGAAATCTATATGGGAAGATGTGAGTTCCGCGCCGTTGAGGGCCGCCTTCTGTATATATATGTTCTCCGGGCTGTTGTCATGGGCGGTGATGGTGAATTTCCCGCCGCTGTAGTATCTGTCGTCGAGCGAGAATTCTATCCTGTCGAAAACGGGGCTCGTGATTTCCATCCTGGTGTCGCCCGGGCAGAGAGGGTGTATTCCCGATGCTGCGAGCACGTACCAAGCCGACATCTGACCGCAGTCCTCGTTTCCGCATATGCCCTCGACGGAGTTGTGGTAGGCGTTTCGGCAGATGATGCGCGTCCATTTCTGGGTCTCCCAAGGTGCTCCCAGCGCATTGAAGAGGAACGGAACGAGATGCACAGGCTCGTTGGCGTGGTTGTAATACTGGTTCCAGCCGAAATTCAGAGGGGTGTTGGCAAAGAAAAGTTCCAGTTCCTTCAAGGCTTTCTCCCTGCCTCCGATCAATTCTACGAGACCATCGACATCCTGAGGGACAAACCAGCCCTGCTGGAAAGGATTGGACTCGATTGTGCCGTATCCCTCATGTATCCTGCCGTCCTCAGGGGCAGGCTGCCAGCTTCCGTCATCGTTTCTCGGGCGGAACCAGCCGAATTCCGGATCGAAAACGTTTGCATAGGCCTTGCCCTTCGCACCATAGAGTTCTGCTCCCTCCCTGTCACCGAGGGCCTCTGCCAGCCTACTCAGGCACCAGTCGAAATATGCATACTCAAGGGTGTGGGAAACACTGAGGCCTCCGGAAGTATATCCATTCTCGCCATTGCCCGTATGTTCGGATGATTTTATTGAATAATCGTAGGCCTTCTGCACATCGAAGGTCTTGATACCCTTTACATAAGCATCGGCGATCACGCTCAGGGCCGGATTGCCGAGCATGCAGCCAGAGTAGGAGTTGACGATTTCCCACCTTTCCAGATATCCGCGTCCGCTCTGCTCCGCCATGGTGACGAGAGAGTTGATGAGGTCGCTGTTCATCTCGGGATTCACGATGGTATAAAGAGGCATCTGGCTGCGGAACACGTCCCATCCGCTGAAAATGGTCCTCTTCACGAATGAAGGGTCGCTTTCATGCACCTTCAAGTCTCCGCCTACATATCTCCCGTCGACATCCTCATGGATGCGCGGGTCAATCATGGTGTGATAAAGTGCCGTATAGAAGATGGTCTTGTCCTCTTCGCTGCCGCCTTCGACCTTCACGCGCGAAAGTTCCCTGTCCCATAGAGCCTTCGCCTCTGCATGCAGTTCGTCGAAATCCTTGCCGGCAAGTTCGGCCTCGAAGTTCTTCCTGGCACCCTCAAGGTCGCAGTAGGAAACCGCAGCGCTCATGCTCACCTGCTCGCCCTCCTCCGTCGGGAATTCCGCGAAGAAGCCTATGTGAGGGCCTTCGATTTCCGCTCCGGCAGACTCCGGACGTATGATTCTGGCCTGGGACACCCTCTCGAGGTATGGCAGGCTGACAACCTCTTCCCTCCTGCGCACCCAATCCTCGGGTATATCGGCGCTCCAGAAGCCGTATGAGCTGAAAGGCTTGCTGAACTCAGCATGGAAATATAGGGTATAATCCGCGTTGCCGGCACCGTTGCCCCAGCCTCCGCATTCAGGCGGACAGTACATCCAGCCCTCGATGGTCCTGTCGTCGATAACCTTCACATATTCGGTCTTGGCGCAGCCTCCAACGCGTCTTGCAAGATCTATCTGTATTCTTGAAACTTCCTGTGCGGGATAAGTGAAGCGGAGCATGCCGCCACGAGGGGAGGCTGTAGCCTCGGCATGGATGCCATAATCGGTAAGGTCGACTGCATAATAGCCGGCTCCGGCACATTCGGACTGCTTGTCGTAAGCGGAGCGCCATCCAGTTATGGTGCCGTCTTCAAGTCCTGCGATGGTCCTGAGTTCGCCCGTGGTCGGCATGGTGAGCAGGTTTCCGAAATCCCCATACCAGCCTATACCGCTCATGTGGGTGAATGCGAAGCCTTCCATGGTCCTGTGTTCGTCGCTGTATCCGGGGCCGTTGTCACCCCCCGTGATGGTGTCGGGACTGACCTGGGTCATGCCGAAAGGTGTCGTCGCTCCCGGAAAGGTCTTGCCCAGTCCGTGGTAGACGCCTGCGGCATCAATGCTGGTCGTCGCACCGATGAAAGGATTGACAAAGTCTGAAGGTGATTCTGAAGTATTTACAGAGCAGCCGGTAAACAAAATGGCTGTAACGGCCAAGGCCGGAATGGCAAGCGTGAATTTCATATCTTGTTATCGTTTCATTACACCGGAATCGTCTCCGGGAAGGTGGTATTTGGTTTCAATATACTTGTCAACCCACAAATATAAAAATTGCTCCCGGATATTTGTATACACAAAGGTATGATATATGAACAAAAAGGTTTGACTTGACATAAAAAAGCCGGTCGATGCTCTCGACCGGCTATAAACTTTTGCGGAATTGCTAGAACGGAAGGTCTTCTTCCATTGATGAAGCCCCGGAGTAGTCCTCCACCGTCGGAGGAGGAGGCGTCGGGGCACCGTATGACGTAGCGGGACGGGAAGGAGCCTGGGCGGCAACGCCCGGCCTCTCCATCTTCCATGCCCTTACGTCGTTGTACCAGCGGCCGTTATATTCGCGGCTGCTAAGCTTGAGGCTGACCTTTACCATGTCGCCTGCCTGGTATGTTCCCAACTCCGCAACCTTGTCAGCTCCCCAGACATTCATGCAGACCTGCGCAGGGAAACTCCCATCCATATATTCAAGGATGAACTCCTGCTTCTGCCACGGTCCGCGCGCAGACTGCCCTTGCTGTACGGGCAGTTTGTTCACGATTTTGCCTTCAAGCTCAAGTGCCATATTCCTTCAGTTGGAAATTATTCCTCGACTGCCTCTGCGCAAGGCTTGACGTCAGCAACCTTCACATTGAAGGTGAGGACCTTGTTGGCCATCATGCCGCGGTCACCGTATGCGAGATTTGCAGGGATGTAGAGATTGATCTCACCGCCCTTGCCCACAAGCTGAAGACCTTCAACCCAGCCTTCGATGACTCCGCCGTAGCCGGCCTTGAGTGTAAACTCGAAAGGCTCGCCAGACTCTTCCTTCTTTGAATCGAACTCCTTGCCGTCAATCTCGGTTCCAACATAGTAGACACAGAGAGTGTCGTTCACCTTTATGGTGCCCTCGCCCTGAGATATAATCTCGTATGCAAGACCTGACTCGGTGGTCTTCACATTGGCACCAGCCTTGACTTCCTCGAGGTAAACTTCGCCTTCCTTGGTTGCAACCTCGGCTGCGAAAGCCTGCTTCTTTGCGAAGAAATTGTTGCCTGCAGTCTGCATCTCGCTTGGCTTTACCATGAAGTTCTGGCCGAATTCCTCTGACTGAGGGTCGCCTTCAGCGTTGATCATATCAAGCATAGCCTTCTTGAGGATGGCAAAGTTGATGTCGTTGCCGATTTCCTGCATCTTGATGTTGTAACCGAAGTTAAGGCCGAGGATGTAGCTGATTGAATCCTTCTCCGCCTGGGTAGGAGCCACGGCTTCGATGGTGTAACCCTTCTTCTCGAGAGCCTTTGCCCTGCTCTCGGTGCTTTGTCCGTTTGAAGTGGCGCATGATGCGCATGCTACTGCTGCGGCTGCCACTGCGATGATTTTGATTGTTTTCATTGTATAGTTAATTTTAAGTATTTCCCTTTGGGCCGCAAATATCGCAAAAATTTTTGTTATTGAGAAAAATTGGTTATATTAGTTGACAATTCATTTTGTTTAATGAAGCCTGATACCAGTAAACTTACCGCCAGCCTCAAGGAATACTTCGGCTTCGACACCTTCAAGGGCGACCAGGAGGCAGTGATCCGTCATCTGATGGACCACAATGATTGTTTTGTGCTCATGCCTACCGGCGGCGGGAAGTCCTTGTGCTATCAGTTCCCCGCCATGATGATGGAGGGCACGGCCATAGTTGTCTCCCCTCTCATCGCCCTGATGAAAAATCAGGTGGACTCCATCCGCGCCTTCGAGAACGGCAAGGAAGGCATAGCCCATTTCCTGAACTCGTCACTAAGCCGCGTCCAGACTGAAGTGGTCAAGAGAGACCTCCTTTCCGGTGTCACCAAGCTTCTCTACGTTGCTCCCGAATCTCTCACCAAGGCCGAGAACGTCGCCCTGCTCAAGGGACTGAAGGTTTCGTTCTACGCCATTGACGAAGCCCACTGCATCTCCGAGTGGGGGCATGACTTCAGGCCGGAATACAGACGCATACGCAACATCATTGACGAAATAGGCAAGGCTCCGGTCATAGCTCTGACCGCCACTGCCACACCAAAGGTTCAGAGCGACATACTCAAGAACCTGGGCATACCGGACGCGACCGTATTCAAATCCTCTTTCAACCGCCCCAACCTCTACTACGAAATAAGGGAAAAGACCGACCCCCGCAGGGATATGATCAAGTTCATACGCCAGCACAGCGGTAAGTCGGGCATCATATACTGTCTCAGCCGCAAGAAAGTGGAGGAAATTGCACAGTTCCTTAACATCAACGGGATTAAGGCTCTGCCTTACCATGCGGGCCTCGATGCGAAACTTCGTGCGGAAAATCAGGATAGGTTCCTGATGGAGGAAGTGGATGTAATAGTCGCAACCATAGCCTTCGGCATGGGCATAGACAAGCCGGACGTGCGCTTCGTCATCCACTACGACATACCTAAAAGCATAGAAGGCTACTATCAGGAGACTGGCAGAGCCGGCAGAGACGGCCAGGAAGGAATATGCCTCACCTTCTACAGCAGCAAGGACATACAGAAACTGGAGAAGTTCATGCAGGGCAAGCCTGTGGCAGAGCAGGAGATAGGGAAATTGCTTCTCAAGGAAACCATGGCATATGCCGAGTCCGCCGAGTGCCGCAGGAAACTTCTTCTGAACTACTTCGGCGAGTCATATCACAAAGAAAACTGCGGAAACTGCGACAACTGCCTGCATCCTAAGAGACGTTTCGACGGCCAGGAGGAGATGAGTCTGGTGCTGGATCTTGTGGCAGCCCTCCCGGAGAATTTCAAGATTGACCATCTCGCCAAGATTCTCGCCGGAATCTGCGACGCGATGATAAAGTCCTACCACCACGACGAACTTGAGCTCTTCGGCGCCGGCAAGGACCACACTCCGAAATACTGGAGTTCCATCATACATCAGGCCATGGTGCTCGGCATGCTGGACAAGGATATAGACCGGTACGGACTCATAAAGATAAGCGACGAAGGCCGCTGTTTCCTCAGCAGCCCGCATCCCGTATTTCTCACCGAGGACAGGCAGTTCGCCGACGTGGACGACGATGACGACGACATCCCGGCAGCAGGCGCAAGGGGAGGCGGGGCAGGCGACGAAACTCTCCTTTCCATGCTCAAGGACCTTCGCAAGGACCTCTCGAAGAAACTCAACCTCCAGCCTTGGATTATATTCAGCGACCCTTCGCTCGAAGACATGTCCATTTCCTACCCTATAACCTACGATGAGCTGAAGAAGTGCCAGGGCGTAGGCGACGGCAAGGCGAGAAAGTTCGGCGGAGAGTTCATCAGGTTGATTGCAAAGTATGTGGCTGACTATGAAATTGAGCGTCCGGGAGATCTCGTGATCAAGTCCGTGGTGCCGAAGTCCGCAAACAAGGTATTCATTATCCAAAGTGTTGACCGCCAGCTCCCTCTCGAGAGCATAGCGGAAGCCAGGAGGCTGGACATGGAGACCCTTTACGACGAGCTTGAGACCATAGTCCATTCGGGAACGAAACTTAATCTCGACTATTACATAGAGGAAAACATCGACGAGGAAGTCGTGGAGGAGATTTACGACTACTTCCGTAACGAAGCCGAATCTGATTCGGTCGAGGCCGCAATCCAGGACCTCGGAGCAGATTATGAGGAGCATGAAATCAGGCTGGTGCGCCTGAAGTTCCTCTGCGAAGTCGCGAACTGACATTCAGAAATCCAGAATATGGACACAAGACTTTTGATCTCGGCCGGTGCAATGGGCCTCACTAGCCTGAGCGCCGCTGCCCAGACCAGGGAGAATATTACAAGCCGGGCTTCAAGACCCCCACAAAGCACACATTGGAATTCCTTGAAAACAGGGACAAGGCATACGGAGAACGCAACGACGACTTCCCTGCCGTACATCAGGTTTCTCGTCAGGACGGGGTCAGGGATCACCGCTACAAACTGATTCATTTCTATGGCCCGGGCGGAAACTACGAGGAACTTTATGACCTTAGGAAGGACCCCGACGAGCTGAACAACGTGGCTGGTCGGAAGAAATACCGCAAGGTGGAGGCCAGACTGCGTGAAGCTCTCGCGAAGGACCGTCTCGAACAGAGTGTGTTTGAGTATTAGAACTGATGGCTGTCTTCGATGAAGGCGGCCATTTCCTTTTCGTCCATCCAGCGTATGGAACAGTCCCTCCCCCACCAGGTAAGCTGACGCTTTGCATAATGGCGGGTGTTTCGCTGGATGAGTTCCACAGCCTTTTCGAGACTGGTCTGTCCATCCATGTAATCGAAGAGTTCCCTGTAGCCTACTGTCTGGAGAGCCGGCAGTTTCCTGCATTCATAGAGTCCCTCCGCCTCTTTGAGCAGTCCCTCGTCCATCATGGCCAGGACGCGGGAGTCTATTCTCGAGTACAGTTCTTCCCGCGGACGGGACAGTCCCAGCTTGACGACTTCAAAATCCCTTTGCTTTTTGGGGGCGGTCTTGAAGGAGGAGAACTTCCTACCAGTCATGAGACATACCTCCAGGGCCCTGACCACCCTCTGACCGTTTGCAATGTCCACCGTTGCGTAGCTTTCCGGGTCCAAAGCCTTCAGTTCCAGCCGGAGAGACTCCACGCCCTCGCTTTTCAGCCTCTGCATGAGTTCCTCCCGAAGCTGAGGGTCAGCAGGCGGGAAATCATCGAGCCCGTTGCAGACGGCGTCTATGTAAAAACCCGAGCCGCCGCACATAACGAGGGTCTCATGGCCTTCGGCGAAAAGTCTGGTAATGAGCTCAATGGCCTCAATTTCATAGCGTCCGGCCGTATATGGATGATGGATGGTGTGGTCCTGAATGAAATAATGCTTCACAGCTGAAAGTTGCGAAGCATCGGGCACAGCCGTGCCTATTCTCATCTCTTTGTAAATCTGGCGTGAGTCGCAGGATATTACGGGCGAGCCGTATTTGAGCGCGAGGCCTATGCTGCAGCCGGTCTTGCCTGCCGCAGTGGGGCCGAGCAGTATGACAAGGCGGCGTCCCACCCCTATTCGAGCCCGTCCTCGTCCTCTTCGTATACCTCCTCCGTATCGTCATCATCGTCTTCGGAGTCGGCATCATCCTCGTCGTCCATGTCGTCATCGTCTTCGGCAGGCAGCCTCTGCTTGTCCTTCGGAAGGTCTTCGAACGCCACGTAACCGTTCTCGAATTCCACAGGGTTCGGTCCCTTGGTTTCCAGAAGAAGAGGAGATGACGGGCCGGCCTTTGAGTCGTCCGCATACTCAAGAGTGACGATTACGCTCTTCTTGTTGACTGTGTCATAGAAATATACAAAGGACATCACGCCGAGATCGACGGTGTCGCCGAGCCTGACCTGATCGACCGTTCCGGCGCCGAGGTCAACGGTGCTGTAGCGGGCAATGACCGTGGCTCCGTCGGGACCGAGGGCCTTGAACAGTATCACCTGATCCTGAGGAAAGCCCATGTCAGCTCTCATCTGTTTGTGGAAAGTATATAGGGTCGAGCTGTTCCTGAGCTCGTAAACTCTTGCAAATCCCTTGATTCCAGGGAGGGAAACTCTATACCTGAGCATAAAATGTCTAGTCGTTTTTGAAAGGCGGACACAAAAGTACAAAAAAATCGCACCTCTTTGCAAAATAATTCAGAAAACGCTACTTTCGTCTCCACATGGCGCAGGACAAGACCAGGGACGGCGCTCCGGAATCCAGGAGCACGGACAGCTACAAAAGCATAGCATCCCTTTCGGAGGGACTTTTCAAGGACAATGGTAGCCGTTTCATTGCCCTTGCCTATCCTGTGGAAACCGAGGAGCAGGTCAGGGAAATCGTATCCTCCCTGAAGAAGGAATATCACGATGCGCGCCACCACTGCCATGCCTTCAGGCTGGGGCTTGACGGGTCCACCTTCCGTGCGAGCGACGACGGTGAGCCATCCGGAAGCGCGGGGCGTCCCATACTCGGTCAGATAGACTCCGCGGGGCTGAGCGACATCCTGGTGGTGGTCGTGAGATATTTCGGTGGGATAAAACTGGGCATACCCGGGCTCATAAGGGCATACAGGGAAAGCACGGCCGATGCCCTCTCGCGTGCCGAGATCGTGACAAAGATAGCCCGCCGCCATTTCAGGGTTCATTTCGGCTATCTCTCGATGAACAGCGTGATGAAACTGCTCAAGGAGCTTGAGCTCGAGGCGCGGGATCAGGTTTTCGAGATGGAATGCAGCCTCATGGCCTCCGTGAGGCTGGGAAGTGTGGAGACCTTCCTCGAACGTGCGGCGAAAATCGAAGGCTGCCGGGTGGAGGAAATATTCTGAGCTGACGCCCCGGCGGAATTGCTCTCCCTTTGTTGAGATTTTGGTCGTAGCGAATCGGCAAAATTTACTATATTTGCACGATTTTTAAATCCCATTCAAACGTGAAAAGTCTTATTTCCATAGGAGACTTCAGCAAGGAGGAGATTCTCCATATTCTCGAGGTCGCAAAGGAATTCGAGAAGAACAGGGTCCAGAAGATTCTGGAAGGGAAAGTCATAGCAAGCCTTTTCTTTGAGCCGTCCACCAGGACGAGACTGAGCTTCGAGACTGCAGTCAACAGGCTCGGTGCCAAGGTGATAGGCTTCTCGGATGCATCCAACACAAGTGTCAGCAAAGGAGAAACCCTGAAGGACACCATAAGGATGGTCACCAACTATGTCGACATGATAATCATGAGACATCCCCTGGAAGGCAGTTCGCGTTATGCGTCCGAGGTCGCCACGGTCCCGGTCGTCAATGCGGGTGACGGAGCGAACCAGCATCCGTCCCAGACCCTGCTCGACCTGTATTCAATCATGCAGACCCAGGGCCATCTTGACGGCATCACCATCAACATGGTGGGAGACCTCAAGTACGGGCGCACCACCCACTCGCTGCTCCAGGCCATGTCCCATTTCAATGCAAAGTTCATATTCACGGCGCCGGAAGAACTCCGCATGCCACAGGAATACAAGGACTTCCTTGACAGCAAGGGCATAGAATACATCGAGACCACCTCGCTTGACGACCACCTCCGCGACTGCGACATACTCTACATGACCCGCGTCCAGCAGGAAAGGTTCACCGATCCTATGGAATACGAGAAGGTCAAGGACTGCTACAGGCTCGAAGCATCCATGCTGGACGGCGTCAGGGACAATATGAAGATACTCCATCCCCTACCGAGGGTGAACGAGATCGACCAGGATGTCGACGACACCAAATACGCATATTATTTCAAGCAGGCAGAAAACGGCCTCTATGTGAGGATGGCCATAATTTCGTACCTGCTCGGATACAGATAGGAGGACAGGCTATGGTAAACATTTCAGACAAGGAACTTACCGTCAGCGCCATCAAGAACGGAACGGTGCTCGACCATATCCCTGCGGACAAGGTCTACAGGGCGCTTGAGCTTCTCGGACTCACGGAAATTGACAACCAGATTACAATAGGCATCAACCTCAGGAGCAAGGGACTGGGAAGCAAAGGCATCATCAAGATCGCCGACAAGTTCTTCGACCAGGACGCCCTCAACAGGCTTGCGCTCATCGCACCTCAGTGTACCGTGAACATCATACGCGACTACAAGGTGGCGGAGAAGCACAAGATAGGGATGCCGGAGGAGATAATAGGCATGGAAAAGTGCATGAATCCCAAGTGCGTGACCAACCACCAGCCGATAAAGACACGATTCAGCGTGATTCAGAAGGACGGTCACACCGGACTCCTCTGCCACTACTGCGAAAAGATAACGAACTTAAAATAGACATGATTATGAAGAAGGTACACATCTTCAATGCCGGTCCCTGCGCACTGCCTCAGCAGGCCATAGACAGGGCCAGAGAGGCACTTCTTGATTTCAAGGGAACCGGAATGTCCGTAATTGAGATTTCCCACAGGACAAAGGAATGGGAAAGCGTGATGGACGAGTGCAGGGCTTTGTGGAAAGAGCTCCTTGATATACCCGACACCCACGAGGTGGTATTCCTCGGCGGCGGCGCGAGTCTCGGTTTCCTCTATGTGGCAATGAACTTCCTCGGGAAGAAGGCCGCATACCTCGAGACCGGTGTATGGGCGAAGAAGGCGTACAAGGAAGCCAAGGGGCTCGGCGAGGCCGTAAGCGTGGCTTCATCTGCAGACGGAAACTTCTGCTACATCCCCAAGGGCTATGAGATTCCTGCCGACGCGGACTATTTCCACATCACCACCAACAACACGATATACGGAACAGAGATAAGGGAAGACCTGGACAGCCCGGTTCCCCTAATCGCCGACATGTCCTCCGACATTATGAGTAGGCCCGTGGATGTCAGCAAGTATGACCTTATCTACGGCGGCGCCCAAAAGAACGTGGGACCGGCAGGCGTCACATTCTTCATCGTACGCAAGGACGCTCTCGGCAAGGTGGGCAGGTACATTCCTACCATGCTCGACCTCCGCACCCACGTTGACGGCGGCTCTATGTTCAACACCCCTCCCGTATTCGCCATCTACGTGATGACCGAGACTCTCCGCTGGGTGAAGGAACAGGGCGGCGTCGCAGCCATCGAACAGCGCAACATAAGGAAGGCTGAGACTCTGTATGCGGAAATCGACCGCAACCCTCTCTTCGTGGGAACTGCAGCAAAGGAGGACCGCTCGAGGATGAACGTCTGCTTCGTGATGGCTCCTGGCCATGAGGACCTTGAGGCTGAATTCCTCTCATTCTCAAAGAGTAAAGGCATGGTCGGCCTCAAGGGGCACCGCTCCGTGGGAGGCTTCCGTGCTTCAATATATAACGCATGCTCGCAGGAGGACGTTGACGCCCTCGTTGCGGTGATGAAGGAGTTCGAACAGCTCCATAAATAGTGGAAAAGGTACATGAAAGTTTTAGTGGCAACTGAAAAGCCTTTCGCGGCAGCGGCCGTTAAGGGCATCAAGGACATTGTCGAGGCGGCGGGACACGAGTTCGCCCTCCTCGAAAAATACACTTCGGAAGATGAGCTCAAGGCTGCTGCGGCAGATGCCGATGCCATGATAGTCCGTTCGGACAAGGTGACTGCAGGCGTGCTGGAAGCGGCATCAAGGCTAAAGATAGTGGTTCGCGCAGGTGCGGGATACGACAATCTCGACCTCCCTGCATGCACTGCCCGCAAGGTGGTGGCGATGAACACTCCGGGCCAGAATTCCAACGCTGTGGCTGAACTTGCCATTGCGATGATGATATTCATGTCTCGCGGCCAGTTCACTCCTGCCACGGGCACCGAGATAATGGGACGCAGACTCGGCATTCAGGCTTTCGGCAACGTCGGCAGACTGGTAGGAGCGAAGGCAGAGGCGCTCGGAATGAGCGTGATGGCAATAGACCCCTTCATCCCTGCGGAAAAAATCAGGGAAGCGGGCGCAGAGCCCGCATCTGACCTGAAGGAACTTTACTCCTCATGCGATTTTGTGTCGGTTCACATCCCTGCCACTCCCGAGACCATAGGCTCAATAGGATACGAACTCATCACCAGCATGCCTAAAGGAGCCACCCTCGTGAACACCGCACGCAAGGAAGTGATAGACGAGGCCGGTCTCGAAAAGGCTTTGGAAGATCGTCCCGACCTCAAGTATGTGACTGACGTCGCACCTTCCAACATAGAGTCTTTGAAAGAGAAATTCGGCACCAGAGTATTCGCCACTTCAAAGAAGATGGGAGCCCAGACTGCAGAAGCCAACATCAACGCCGGACTCGCAGCAGCCCGTCAGATTGTGGACTACTTCGCAACGGGATGCACCCGTTTCCAGCTGAACAGATAACATGGTCAGAATCAAACCTTTTGCCGCGATACGACCGCCTAAGGAACTCGTAGAACAGGTCCAGGCCCGTCCTTACGACGTACTGAACAGCATAGAAGCCAGACGGGAGGCCGGGGAGAAATCACTGCTCCATATAACAAAACCTGAAATAGATTTCGAGCCCATAGCCGACGAGCATGCGCCCGAGGTCTATGACAAGGCCGTGGAAAATTTCAAGGACTGGCAGGACAGGGGATGGCTGGTGCAGGATGAGAAGCCATGCTATTATGTCTATGCCCAGACCATGGGCAGTCGCACTCAGTTCGGACTTGTGGTATGCGCCCACACCGACGACTATGCAGAAGGCCGGATCAAGAAACATGAACTCACGCGCCGGGACAAGGAAGATGACAGGATGAAACATGTTCTCATCCAGAGGGCCAACATCGAGCCCGTATTCTTCGCATACCCTGACCAGGGAGCAGTTGACGAGATTGTCTCAAGATATGCCTCAACCTCTCCCGTATACGATTTCACGGCTCCGGAAGACGGCTTCGGCCACAGGTTCTGGATAGTGGACAAGGACGAGGACATAGAGGCGATAACCTCCATCTTCGCGGAAGTGCCGGCTCTCTATGTGGCAGACGGCCACCATCGTACGGCGGCTGCAGCCCGGGTTGGAGACGAACTCCGCAGGGGTAACCCAGGCCACAACGGAGAAGAGGAATACAACTGGTTCATGGCTGTGGTCTTCCCTAAAAGCCAGCTTAAAATCATAGACTATAACCGCGTGGTCAAGGACCTCAACGGCCTCAGCCCGGAAGGGCTCGTGGAGGCTCTTAAGGAAGACTTCACGGTCACGAGGCTTGATGGGCTCACGGCCCCGTCAAGGCTGCACCAGTTTACCATGTACCTTGACGGTTCATGGTATGTCCTTGACACCAGGGACGGACGCTATGACGACAACGATCCTATAGACGTCCTCGACGTCACCATACTGTCCCGCCTGGTGCTGGACAAACAGCTGGGTATCAAGGACTTGCGCACGGACAAGAGAATAGATTTCGTGGGAGGCATCAGGGGACTCGGAGAACTCAGCCGCCGTGTGGACAGCGGTGAGATGAAGGTGGCTTTCGCCCTGTATCCCGTTTCCATGGACCAGCTTGTGGCAATCGCCGATTCAGGACGCATCATGCCTCCCAAGACCACCTGGTTCGAGCCCAAGCTCAGAAGCGGCCTGACAATACACAGTTTCTGAGAACGATCAGTACCTGTTGAGAGGACGGCCGTTGGTCTTCATGCGAACCTGCTTCCTGACCGCTGCAAGAACAGCCTCGTACTCTGCCTTGCCCTCTTCCGTCCGGCCTTCGATGAGGTCAAGATGGGCGCTGGCATTTGCAAGCACCTTGTCTATAAGTTCGACTATGGCCTCCATATCCTGCTCCACGAAACCACGGGAGGTTATGGCCGGAGTTCCCACGCGTATGCCTGATGTAAGGAAAGCGCTGCGGCTGTCGAACGGAACCATGTTCTTGTTCACGGTGATTTCAGCCTTCACGAGTTCCTTCTCTGCAAGTTTTCCGCTGACATCCGGATACTTCGTGCGGAGATCTATCAGCATGAGGTGATTGTCCGTGCCTCCTGAAACAATCTTGTATCCCTTCTTGACGAAAGCCTCAGCCATCACTGAAGCATTCTTCACAACCTGCTTCTGATACTCCTTGAACTCAGGCTGGAGAGCCTCGAAGAAGGCAACGGCCTTGGCAGCTACGCAGTGCTCGAGCGGACCGCCCTGAACACCAGGGAAAATGGCAGAATTGAGAAGCTGGGACATCTTCTTGACAGCTCCCTTCGGAGTCTTGAGGCCCCATGGATTGTCGAAATCCTTGCCAAGGAGTATGATGCCGCCGCGCGGACCGCGGAGGGTCTTGTGGGTGGTCGAGGTAACTATGTGGGCATACTTGACGGGATTGCTGAGAAGGCCTGCCGCAATCATGCCGGCTGTATGAGCCATGTCTATCATGAGGAGGGCGCCCACCTTGTCGGCAATGGCTCTCATCCTGGCATAATTCCACTCTCGTGAATATGCAGACGCGCCGCCTATGATGAGTTTTGGCTTGTGCTCGATGGCCAGCCTCTCCATCTCGTCATAATCCACCAGGCCGGTAGTCTCGTCGAGGCCGTATGAAACCGCATTGTAAAGCAGTCCGGAAGTATTGACC